>DGFH01000042.1:0-5899 GCA_002391565.1 Anaerolineales bacterium UBA3905 | reverse complement strand
TCATGAAAGCTCTTACAGTGCAGTAGACTAACATACTTTGTGACGCTTGTCAACCCATTTGCGGTAGGAAGATCAAGGAAAAGTTGCATCTTCCTCTGTGACTTCGGCGTCGTTCTTCAAGAGCACCTCACGTCCGCGTCCTGCGCCCTGATCTGGGCCGACGACCCCGCGCTTCTCCATCTCTTCCATCAGCCGCGCCGCTTTGGGGAAGCCGATGTTGAGCTTGCGTTGAAGCATACTCGTACTGCAGGTGCGCATGCCGCGCACGGCGTCGATAGCGTCGTGGAGCAGCTCGTCGCCATCATCAAGCTGGTCGAGAATGCCAGCCCACGGCACAACCGCGGGCGCCGCACCGGCAGCTTTGGCGGCCTCCTTCCAAAACTCTACGACGCGCCCAATCTCCTCGTCAGCGACGAAGCAACCTTGTACGCGCTGAAGTTTGCCCACATCGGGACGCATCAGCAACATGTCGCCTCGCCCCAACAGCCGTTCGGCGCCTGGCGAATCCAGAATCACACGGCTGTCGATCTGGCTGGTGACGGCAAAAGCGATGCGCGTGGGGAAGTTGGCTTTGATCAAGCCGGTGATCACGTCGGTGCTGGGGCGTTGCGTCGCCAGGATCAGGTGAATGCCGGTGGCGCGCGCCATCTGCGCCAGGCGACAGATCTGGCGCTCGATGTCTTCAGCGGCAGTCATCATCAAGTCGGCCAGTTCATCGATGACAAGCACAATGTAGGGGAGCGGCTGCCCACCCTTCTGTTTCGCCATCGCGGCATTGTAGGCGTCGATGTTGCGCACGCCCAGGTCGCGGAAGAGCTGGTAGCGATCGTCCATCTGGATCAGCAGCCAGGTCAGTGCGCCCATCACCTGCTCGACATCGGTGATCACTTTGCCATAGAGATGAGGGATGCCGTTGTAGCCGGGCAGTTCCACCATCTTGGGATCAACCATTACAAAGCGCAGGCTTTCCGGCCCATGCTGCATTAACAGTCCAGTGACGATCGTGTTGATGCTGACCGATTTGCCCGAGCCGGTGGCGCCAGCGATCAGCATGTGCGGCGCTTTGGTCAAATCCATCACAACCGGAGCGCCGGCAGTATTGCGTCCTAGCGGCAATGCCAGTGCACCGCCTTTACGCAATTCTGCGCTCTCCAGGATGCCCCGCAGACTGACCAGCGACTTGTCCGGGTTGGGCACCTCGATGCCGACGTAAGGGCGACCTGGCACCGGCGCCTCGATGCGCACAGCCGGCGCCGCCAACGCCAGCGCCAGGTCATCAGCCAGGTTGACGATGCGGCTGACGCGCACCTTGCGCTTCTGCCCGGCGCTCTCCACGTAGAGCGGCTCGACGCCAAACTGCGTCACCGTCGGGCCGCTCTCGACGTGTACGACGCGCACCGGTACGTTGAACTCCTCCAACGTGTTAACGATCAGTTGCTCGATCTGGCTCACGTCGCGGTTGCCGTACGCGCCTGCATCGGCGTGCAGCAGATCAATCGGTGGCAAGGAGGCGGCGGAACGTAGCGGGTGGGAGGGAGGTGACTTTGCAGGCGCGGCCGATTTGACCGATGACTTCGCCTTGCCGCCCGGCGCGTTGGCGGGCAAGGTTGCTGGCGCCACCGCTGCGGGCAGGTGGGGTCTACTGCGCGCTGTTGCTGGTGGCGTCTGCGTCTCTGGCGGTGTTGCCTCTGGCGCGGCTGCGACAAAATTGGGTGTACGCGGCAACGACACCCATTCATCGGCGCCTTCGGGCTTGGGGCGCGCCAGCTTGCTGCGCAGGTGGCTGCCAAGCCCGCCAACGGCAGGCAACCATCCGCGCACCATCGCCGCCAGGTAAATCAGTGGCGTGTAGCGCACCAGTAAGAGCACACCGGCGGCCGCCATGCCAATCGCAACTAACGTGGCGAAGGTCTCTCCTAGCAGCGCCATCAACAGATTGCCCAGTGCCCAGCCCACCAGCCCACCGTCCTGCCCGTCCAGGCGTGCAGTCCAGTTGACGGCGCCCTCAGCGCGCACAAAGCTGAACGTCATCAGGCCAAGCAACAGCAACTCAATGCCGGGCAAGGCTTCGGCGCTCCAGTAGCCTGCGCGCTGGCGAAAGAGCAGCACCAACCCCACCACAACCAGCGACGCGGCCACCAGCGGCGCCGTCCAGCCGGTGAGGATCAACAGAAGCGGCGGCGCGCTGTGATCCGGCGCATAGCGTATCACACTCCACAGCAACACTGCGCCGGTCAAGATCAGCAGTGCGCCGAACCATTCCCCGCGCGCCTGCACCCGGCGCAACCGGTCGCCCATTTCGGCAAGCAAGCTACGTCGTGTCATTATGTCACCCCAGCAGGCGTTCAATTGCACACGCTACACCGTCGGCGTCGTGGCCTGGCACGATCCAATCGGCGACGGCTTTGACTTCGGGCAGCGCATTGTCGACGGCGATGCCGATGCCGCTGGCGCGCACCATTTCGACATCGTTGATGTCATCGCCGATCGCGGCCACGGCGTCCATGCTCAACTGGCGCTGAGCGAGCAAATAGCGCAGCGCAGCGGCTTTGTCGGCGGTGCGGGCGCATAGTTGCACGACACTGAACTTGGGCGTCACCAGTGCGCGCGCCTCTGCCGGCACGGCCGCCAGCAGTGGAGCAATGTCACCGCGCCCGTCAGGAAAGAAGAAGATCATCTTGCTGACAGGTCGCACAGACATCTCCCATAAATCGGCGACGATAAACGGATCTGGTTTGGCGAAATGCCGATTGACAAAGAGCTGATCCTCAATTTCCAACCCAATCCACCACTGCTCCCCACTCTGCGCCGTCCATGTTAACATCTGGCGCACTGCAGTTGCGGGCAGTGGATTGGCATAGACCACTCGTCCTCCAACGATGGCCTGTGCACCGTTGTAAACGATGCGCGGTGCACTCTGCAGCAGCGGCGGCAAGACGGGCGCCACGCTGCGCGGCGGGCGCCCCGTCGCCACCACGACCTCATGTCCAGCGGCAAGCCACCGTGCCAGCGCCGCCAGATTGGCGGCGCTGACCCGCTTGCTGGCGTCGAGTAGCGTGTCGTCCAGATCAAGGGCAAGCAACATATGATTCAACGCCATCCTTCCTGATCGACTGCTGTGACTGGCGAAAGCTTGGATGCAGCAGCAATCGGCATGTCGTATTGCGCATCGGCGCATCTCAGCCACACATCTTGCGTATTATACCGTGCGCCAGGCAATCTGGGAATTGCACGCCCCGCGATATGGGGGGCACTTCCGATGATTCCGTTGCAGACGCGAAGTAGCGTGCGAAAAGGATCGTCACAAAACGACAGCATGCACCCTGTGGTGGCGTGGTGCATGCTGTCGATGCGAGGAACAAGATTGTGTTGTATGCAAACCGTTGCAAACTGCCACCCCAACAACCGGCTGGCGCCACGACATGATCGCACGGTCGGCCACAAGCAATGCAGTCAGCTTCTGGTCATCACCGGCAGATATAGAAACGCCTGATCTGTCGGGTCGGCGTCGGCAGGCGGGTTATCACCTGCGGGATCGGTCGGTTCGACGCCGCCGTTTGCCGCCACCAGCGCCTGGTAAACGTTGACGCGCCCATAGCCGTAGAGTGAATCCTTGCCCGGCTCACCCAGATCGTCGGCGGTGGAGGTCATGATGTCGCGGATCTCGGCGCCGGTCAGGGATGGTGCAAAACTTGCCAGGAGACCGACCAGTCCGGTCACAAAGGGAGTGGCCATGCTGGTGCCCGACATGAAAGCGTAGCCACCGTTCTGCTGCAGATCGTTGTACGTGCTGAAGATGCGATAGCCAGGCGCTGTCAGGTCAAGATGCTCGCCCGTGTTGCTCAAAACCCAATGCTCATCGCTGTCATTGGTGGCGCCCACGGCGATGACGTAGGGAAGAGCCGCCGGATAGTAAGGCGTTGTGCTGGCGGCATTGCCGGCAGAGGCGACCACCAGCACATCATGCGCTTCCGCATAGGCGATGGCGTCTTCGAGGGTGCGGCTGGAGACTGTCGCTCCCAGGCTCAGGTTAATGACCCGCGCGCCTTGATCGACGGCGTAGTAGATGCCGGCGGCTACGCTGCCCCAGGTGCCCTTGTTGCTGCTATCGAGCACCTTGACGGGCAAGATCATACATTGGGGGCAAATGCCGGCGCTGCCCTGTTCGTTGTTGATCGCCGCGGCTGCAATCCCGGCGACGTGGGTGCCATGACCATGATCATCATCCGGATCGTCGTCAGCATTGATGAAGTCATAGCCGCCCAACACACGGTCGGCAAACTCGGGATGCACCCGATTGATGCCTGAATCAAGAATAGCGATGACGGCGTCCGTCGAGCCGATGCTTAGATCCCAGGCGTGCGGCGCTTCGACGATCGTCTGGCCGTACACCTGCGCCGGCGCCGTAAACGCGACGTCGTTCGGCGTCAGGTCGCCATGAACGGTCACGTCCGCCTCAATGTACGCAATATATGGCGCCACTGCTTCCAATGCCGCGCTGGCGATGACGCCATTGCCACGCGTTGGCGCCACCTGCATCACATCCGCCTGCGGCAGCCAGCGCACCGGACGCATGGCGAGCGTTGTCAGCACCGCTGCGCGCTCTGCGGGCGTCGTTTCAGGTTGAAAACGAATCAACAAGGGTTCGGCGTCGGTTACGCTGACCTGCGCCTGCGCGGGTTTTGCAGAGATGAACGAAGTCGCCAACAACCACACAATGATGAGGACTCGACCAACCGTGCGAAGAAGTGGAGCAGTGCACACCATGCCATCCTCCAGGCAACAATGATTTGCCTTACAGGATAGCAATTTTGTGTTCTGTCAGGGAGGGCGCAAAGACGACCAGATTGTTGGCGAAAAATGTCGATTTTTCTTGTCAGTCACCGTCAGAATCCAGAGGAGACATCACAACATTTGGCGCAGACGCGCCGTTGCCCTGATTAGGTGATAGAGGGGAAAAGCAACCAATCGCCGCTGCGACAAACCCGCGTCAGTGAAAGCAACTGTAAATTGAAATGGGAGCGTGCCGCAGCACGCTCCCATTTCACAAGGAGGAAACCGGAGAACAACCAACCACTACTTACCCATGTTTCACGGCTGCCTGAGCTGCAGCGAGCCGCGCAATGGGCACGCGGAACGGGCTGCAACTGACGTAGTTCAGGCCAGCCATGTGGCAAAATTCGATGCTGTTCGGGTCGCCGCCGTGTTCGCCGCAGATGCCCATGTGCATGCCTGGGCGGGTGCTGCGCCCGAGTTCGACCGTCATTTTGATCAGCTTGCCGACGCCATTGCGATCCAGCTGCTGGAATGGATTGGTCGGCAGGACGCCTTTCTCGGTGTACTCCATTAGGAACTTAGATTCGGCGTCATCACGGCTCATGCCAAAGGTCGTCTGTGTCAGATCGTTGGTGCCAAAGCTGTAGAATTCGGCGACCGTCGCCAGTTCGTCGGCAGTGAGCGCCGCGCGCGGCACTTCGACCATCGAACCGTACTTGAAGTCCACTGTCGTGCCGGCCTCAGCGAAGACCTCGGCGGCGACGCGATCCACGATCTCTTTGACGAACTTCAGCTCGTTGACATGACCGGCCAGCGGCACCATGATTTCCGGGTGGACATCCACACCGTCCTTCTTGACGTGGATTGCCGCTTCCAGAATGGCGCGCACCTGCATCTCCGTGATCTCCGGCATGACGATGCTGAGGCGATCGCCGCGCAGACCAAGCATGGGGTTGGCTTCACTCAGCGCCTTGACGCGGTTGAGGATGTCTTCCTTCTGGCGCACCTGAGCGAGCGCGTTGTCGATCTCGCTCAAGGTGTGGAAGTGTTGCAAGCGCACCTTCAGGTCGGCCAGTTCGGCGACCAGCTCGTGGTAGCCAGGCAGGAACTCATGCAGCGGCGG
>DGFH01000349.1:8808-17521 GCA_002391565.1 Anaerolineales bacterium UBA3905 | reverse complement strand
TCCATGCACGATTCGCCTGTGAATTTGTCGATGCCCCACGCTCCGGCACAAATCTTACGCTGCAAAATCTCGTCGTCGGACAGATCAAGGGCCCAGCCGTAGGCGTCAGCGACGGTGGCGCGACGACGCCAGGTCGAGTTTTCTCGGCTTTTGGTCATCTTCCCTCCCACGCGTCGCTGCCCTGCTTCGCCTCCAGCACAAAACAGCCGCGCTTGTAGAGGTCGATGCGCCCGCTCGTCCCGTGCGGCAGCGGCGCCGGCTTCTCAAAGACATAGGCGTTGAGCGCGTCGTCCGCCACCTGTGGGGCGGGACGCGGCACATCCTGCACGTCACACAGCTCGGATAGAAAAAGCTGATAGTACAGCTTGGGACGTAGCCGTAAACCGGCATGAACAGCCTGGTTAAGGATTCTTGTTGTCTGGGTTTGGCGCCGCCAATGCCCATGCTTTATGCGCACCATACAATATTATGACAAAACGGTGTTAAAACCCCGCTTGCATGCCGCGAAAAATATGAAATACTGTGCTCCGCAGTTTCATTTTTATTGATAGAGGAGTTTTCTTGATGATTCGCAATTGGCGTACAAACATGTGGTTGGCGCTCCTTCTCAGTGTAACTCTGATGGGCTGCCAGATGCCTCCCCCTGCATCGGCGCCCGCCACTGGCGCGGCTACGCCCGATCTCAGCGAAATCCAACGCTATCTACATGGGCGGATCATGGCGCTGAACACGGCGACAGGCGCGCTGGTCGCACAGAGTGATCGATATTATACGCTGGCGGAGTCCGCCAACTTTGACTATGCCCGCTTGTGGGCGCAGCAGCAAGATGCAGTGGTGGAGACTCTGACCGCTGCACGTACAGCGTGGATGACGGCCAGTCCTCTGTATGAACAGGCTGAAGGTATTGTTGCCGGCACGCCTGCACTGGCCCGGTTCGATGTGATCCTTGATGCAGGCGCCAGTGGCGATGAAGACCCGGAAAATGCTGTGCCTTTTGACCTGACGTTGCCCGATGGTCGCGTGTTGCCTAAACCTGGCAATCTTTTTGGGGTGACCGAAAGCACGCTGTGGGGCGCCGAACCAGCCTTTGTGATTGGTGACGTAGGCGCCGATTGGAATCGGGATGGCAAAATTGAGTTCGGCGAGGTTCTGCCCGATGCCAACGTACTCAAAGCCAGCACTGATGCCCTGAACAGCAATGCAGCCGCGCTGCTTGCCGCTGTCGATGGCTGGCAGCCGACCTTGCCCGAAGCCTTTACTGCGCTGGTTGTGATGACGCCAACCATGAGCGAATATTTTGCCACATGGCGCGACTCTCGCTTCGTGCTGGGCGAGGCCTCGACACAGCGCGACTTTGTTGCCATCTCCCGCCTGGCGGATATTCAGGACATCCTGAGCGGGTTGCAGGTACTCTACACGCAGGTCGAGCCGTTGGCGCAACGTGTGGACGCCGAGCAGTCTGCACAGGTTGCCAGGGGGCTGCGCGACCTCAAAGCGTTTGTCGCCAACGTTTATGCACAAGAACAGAGTGGGCGCCGATATACGCCCGAAGAGGCGGACATTCTGGGCGCCGAGGCGCAGAACCGGGCGACAACAATCACGGGGCAACTGAGTCAGCTTGCCGCCGAACTTGGCGTCGTGTTGATGGAGTGAGACCATGTTGGAGCGTCTTTCCTCAACTTTCATGCAGTGGAGTGTGCGCTTGCTGTTGATCTGCGCATTGCTCTTTGGCAACTTCATGCCCGTCGCTGCGCAAACGCCCGGCATAGCCGCCTACGCTGAAGCGATCCGCAGTGAATTGCTGACGTTGCAGCTCGACATCACTGCCCCAGACGCGCCCGCCAGGTTTGCTGAGGCGCAACGCAACTATGCAACCTATCTACAGCCATCACTTGTCGCCGCAACTCCCACCATTGATCAACAGATTCAACAGGCATTGGCCGATGCTGGCGCGGCGGCAGCGGCTGGCGATGCTGTGGCGCTGGCTGTTGCGCGCGCCCAGGTCTGGACGGGTTTGCTGCACGGTGCATATCAGGTTGTGCGGGCGGCGGTGGAAACTGGCGACATCCCCACGGCGCGCACCTGGCTGCTTGTGCGTGAGTTTCGCCACGCCACGCGCTTTTGGCGCCCTGGCGCCGACGCGACATTGGCGCTTACCCAATTGGAACAGGGAAAGAGCGATCGCCCTGCTCTGCTCCAGGCGCTCGACGCTGATCTGCTTGACGTTTACCAGAGTCGGTTAAGCGAAACGTTGGTCGCGTTGCAAGTCGCAGATGCAAACGATCAGGCCATACGCCGCGCTGAACTGGCCGGCCTGGCTGCCGGATACTTTGCGATTCTGCAACCGCGCTATGCTGCCCAGCATGGCGCAGCAGCGGCAGCGACTCTGTTGGGGCGCTTTGCCGATTTGCTCGTAGCCGCACGCGCTGGACAGCGTGTTGGGGAGTTGCTGCCCGCGCTCGCTGCCCCATTGCAGCACTTTCAGGCTGCTCCGCTCAGCCCGGCGGAGCAACGTCGTCGCGCCAGCCAGTTGCTCCGCTTTCTGACGCTTGTTCCGGTGGAGTATGGTCGCGGTGTGCGCAATGGTGAAGTGACGGTTGATCTGGAAATCCGCGAGGCGATCACCTTTCGCGATGGGGCGGCGGCGGCGTTCAACGATCTTTATCCGCCGTTGCACGCACTCGATCCGGCTTTAACGGCGCAGGTCGAGCGTCAACTGGCGAGTTTGCATGAGTTGCTAACAACCGCCAGCACGCACCAGCAGGTCGCCACTCCGGCGACGATTCAAACCATCACCGACGCGTTATTGAGCGACCTGCAACGCTTGCTGCCCATCGATTGGCAACAGCAGGACAACAACGCCGATTTCGATCTGATCCAGACTGCGCTCGATCAGATGGAACGCGCCGTTGCCGCTGGCGATTATGCGTTGGCGTCCGCAGCCCAGCTTGACGCCTACGCTATTTTAGAAAGTGGTCCAGAAGCGCGGCTGATTGCGTTTGCACCACAATATATCAGTCCGCTAGAAAATGCGTTCTGGTACGGACAGGATGACCCCAAAGGGCTGGCCTATCTGCTCGAACATGGCGCCAGCCGGCAGGAGATCAACGCTGCGCGCGCAGCGCTCGATGTACAGCTGGCTGCAGCACAGGCGGCTCTGGGCGGTGAATCGGCGCCGTTTGCTGTTTTGCTGAACGCGGCGATCATCGTTTTCCGCGAAGGGCTGGAGGCTGTGGTGATCCTGGCGGCGCTGTTGGCAAGTATGGTGGGCGCGCGCCGCGTCTATCGGCGGCCGGTTGCGTGGGGTGTGGCTGCAGCCTTTGTCGCTTCGGCGCTGACCTGGTGGTTGCTGCAGACGGTGCTGTCGGCCTTTCGTGGCTACGGCGAACGCCTGGAAGCAGTGGTGTCGCTTGTCGCCATTGCTGTGCTGTTGTTAATCACCAACTGGTTCTTCCATCGCGTCTACTGGACTGACTGGATGGCCGATCTGCACGATCGCAAGAAGGTGTTGCTGGGAAGCGCAGCGGCCGGGCAGGTATTGGGCTTCATTATGCTGGGGTTCAGCAGCGTCTACCGTGAGGGGTTCGAGACCGTCCTCTTTCTTCAGGCGCTGGTGCTGGAAGCTGGGGTCTGGACAGTGTTGCAGGGCGCGGCGCTGGGTCTGGTTGGCGTACTCGGCGTTGGCTGGCTGACCTTCAAATTACAATCGCGGTTGCCGTATAAGCGAATGCTGATTGTCACCGGCGTTCTGATCGGTGCGGTGCTGCTCGTGATGGTCGGCAACACAGTGCACGTGTTGCAGTTGGTGGGCTGGATGTCGATTCACCCGGTGCGCTGGTTGACGTTGCCTTACTGGGGCGGGCTATGGTTCGGGCTGTATCCAACGTGGGAAGGACTTGGCTTTCAGGCTGTCGCCGCCAGCTTTGTCATCGGCAGCTACATCCTGGCTGAAGCAATACAGAAGCGCACTGTTAGCAAAATGCGACGTACAACGTCAGCCGGGCAGCGCACCGTGGCTACGCCGCCGCGTCCAGCGCTCAACAGCGTCAGCGATACGGAACAGTAGGATGCAAGCCATGTCAACCCACTATGCGCCGTTGAAAGGGCCGCCATTAACATGCGCGCTGTGGCTATGCCCCTGGTGCGACAGTCCCACTGCAGCCTCCTGCCCACGAAACTGGCTCGTGTACAACGTGTGGTAGAAACCGCGTTGCGCCAACAGGTCAGTGTGCGTGCCACGCTCGACGATTTCTCCATCCCGCAGCACCAGAATCTGATCGGCGTGGCGAATGGTGCTCAGGCGGTGGGCGATGACAAAGCTGGTGCGCCCCTGCATCAGCCGCAACATCGCCTCCTGAATTTGCTGTTCCGTGCGCGTATCGACGCTGCTGGTCGCCTCATCCAGGATCAGGATGCGCGGATCCGCCAGGATGGCGCGCGCAATGGCGATCAACTGGCGCTGCCCCTGGCTCAGGTTGCTGGCGCGCTCGGAAAGCAGCGTGGCGTAGCCGTGTGGCAGGCGATGAATGAACTGTTCGGCGTTGGCCAAGCGAGCGGCGGCGTGCACCTCGGCGTCGGTGGCGTCCAGCCGACCGTAGCGGATATTCTCCAGCACCGTGCCCGTGAAGAGATAGGTGTCCTGCAGCACGATGCCTAGCTGGCGCCGCAGCGCATAGCGATCGATCTCTCGAATGTCCACGCCATCCAGCAAGATGCGTCCGGCGTCGATGTCGTAGAAGCGCGTCAGCAGATTGACGATCGTGGTCTTGCCGGCGCCGGTTGGCCCCACCAGCGCAATGGTCTGTCCGGGGCGAGCGTGCAGGCTGATATGCTTGAGCACCGGTGCGTCGGGCGTGTAGGCAAAGCTCACATCCTCAAAGACCACCTCACCGGCGATCTCGGTTGAGCGAGGCGACTCGACGCGGAGACGCAATGGCGCAGAGGAGTGCAGAGAATGTTCGGTTTGGCGCGTGTCCCTGGCCTCTCTGCGCCTTTGCGTCAACGCGGCCTGCACATCGTCCAGCGCCTCGTCGTGTTCGCTGGCCTCGTCGATCAGTGCGAAGACGCGCTCGGCGCCGGCAATGGCGCCCTGGAGGGTGTTGAAGAGATTGGCGATCTCGTTGAGCGGCCGCCCGAACTGGCGACTGTAGTTGATGAAGCTCGCCAATGTGCCAACGGTTGCCATGCCCTGGAGCGCTAGCCAGCCACCCACGCCGCCCAGGATCGCCAGCCCCAGGTTGTTGACAAAATTCGTCAGCGGCCCCATGAAACCGGCGAAGATTTGGGCGCGCGTCGCTGCATCTCGATAGGACTGATTGGCGGCGTCGAACTGCGCCAGCACTCTGGCTTCCTGTCCATAGGCTTTGACCACGCGTTGCCCACCGACCGTCTCCTCGATCAATCCGTTGAGCGCGCCCAGTGTGCTTTGCTGGGCGCGAAAGGCTGTGCGCGTGCGCCCAACCACCAGGCGCGTCAGCAGAGTCATCAACACCGGCGTCGTCAACAGGGTGATCAACGCCAACAGTGGGTTGAGCCAGAGCATCACGGCGGCGATGGCGACCAGACTCAGCAGCCCGGAAACCAGTTGCGTCACACTCTCTGAGAGCACGTTGTTGATCAATTCTACATCGTTGGTCAGGCGGCTCATCAGGTCGCCATGCGAACGGCTGTCGAAGAAGCGTAGCGGCAGCTCTTGCAGGCGGTCGAAGAGGTCGGTGCGCAGGTCGCGCACAGTGCGTTGCGCCGCGCCCGCCATGATGTAGGTTTGCGCCCAGGTCAGCAGCGCGCTCAGCGCATAGACGCCCAACATGAGTGCGCCGATGCGCGCCAGCAACGACAAATCGCCTGGCGTCAGCGCGTCGTCGATGGCGACGCCAAGTAGATAAGGGCCTAACACCGTCAGCCCCGTGTTCACCACCACCATGAGCGCAGTGGCGATTAGCGCCATGCGCTGTCGGCGCAGGTAGCCCCACAGCCGCAGCAGTGTGCCGCGCACATCTTTGGCTGGCTCAGGCTTGCCCATCAAATGACCAAAAGGTGGCCCGCCCCGCCCCATGATTGGTGGTATTTCGCGCGGTGCGCGTCCTGGTAAATGGCTGCTCATGGTAAACTCATTTCTGCTGCGCATCTTTGCGCCTGGTCTGTGACCTGGCGTCAAAGTCGGCAATCTTCAAATCATCTCTCACGCGGCGCTGCGATGGAGTTTAACCAATAGATTCGGTAACCGTAGATTCTCTCGTAAAAGTCAACCAGCAAGATTCAAGCAATGGGTTGCGGCTTCCAGCCGGACGTTTCCGGTCGGTCACGCTGTCACGCCGGAGGCAATGACCTACGGGAGAGGCCGCTGCGTGCGTTGAAGGCGACAACATCGCTAGCCGAATCATTTTGTAAATCTTCATAGTAGCTCAGGCTCCAACTGTGAGGCGTAGATCTCTCGGTAAAGCGGGCTGGTTGCCAGCAAGGTGCGATGGTCGCCCACTGCAGCGACCTGCCCATCATCGAGCACCAGAATCTTGTCGGCGGTGAGCACCGAGCTGATGCGCTGCGCCACCATGAAGGTCGTGCGTCCTTGCCGCACGCGCGCCAGCTCATCCTGGATGCGCGCCTCCGTCGCCACATCGACGGCGCTGGTGCTGTCGTCGAGGATCAGGATGGCCGGGTCGATCAAGAGCGCGCGTGCAATCGCCAGTCGCTGCTTTTGCCCACCCGACAGATTCACCCCGCGCTGCCCGACGACGGCATCGTAGCCGCCCGGCAGCGCCATGATGAAGTCGTGCGCCTGCGCCAGTTTCGCCGCAGCGACCACGTCCGTTTCAGCGGCGTCGGGGCGACCATAGCGGATGTTGTCGCGGATCGTGCCGCTGAAGAGCACCGGCTCCTGCAGCGCCACGCCGATCTGTCGGCGCAGTGAAGCCTGCTCCAGCTCGCGCACGTCGATAGCGTCGATGGTGATGCGCCCGCCGCTCACATCGTAAAAGCGTGGGATAAGATTGATCAGGCTGGACTTGCCCGCACCGGTGGCGCCAAGCACGGCGACAGTCTCGCCCGGCTCGACGACGAAATCAATGGCTTTGAGCACCGGCTCTTCTTCGTCGCCGTTGTAGGTGAAACGCACCTGCTCGAATGCCACACGCCCGCGCAGCGTCGCCGCCGGTCGGGCGGTCGGCTGATCTTGCACCTGCGGTGTACTTTCCATCACCTCGCCGATGCGCGCGGCCGACGCTTCTGCTCGCGCCACGCGCATCACCAACATGCTCACCATAGTCAGCGCCATCAGCGCCTGTGTCAGGTAGTTGATGAATGCAATCACCTGGCCGATTTGCAGTTCGCCCGCCTGCACCTGCACGCCGCCAAACCAGAGCGCCGCCACCACGCCAGCGTTGAGCGTGAAGGTGACGAGCGGCATGGTGATAGCCATTGTGCGTATGGCGCGCAGATTTTGCTGCATCAGGTCATTGTTGGCGTCGCCAAAACGCGCCCGCTCATGCGCCCCGCGCACAAACGCTTTGACCACGCGCACGCCCGCCAGATTCTCTTGCATCACAATGTTGAGGGCGTCCAGACGCTGTTGCACGCCAGCAAAGAGCGGCAGCGTCTTGCGGATGATCCAGACCAGCAACAGCAAAATCGCCGGGAGCAGCACCAGAAAAAGCAGCGCCAGGCGCGGACTGGTGATCACGGCCATCACCACACTGCCCACCATCAACAGCGGCGCCCGCACCATGATGCGCAGCGCCATCGCCACCAGTTCCTGCACTTGCGTCACATCGTTGGTCAGCCGCGTGATGAGCTTGCCAGTCTCCAGTTGGTCGAGATTGCCAAAGGAGAGCGCCTGCACTTTGCCAAAGAGGGCGTGCCGCAGGTCGGCGCCGAACCCCTGCGCAGCCAGGATCGCAAAGACTGTACACGCCATCCCGCCCGCCAGCCCGATCACGGCGGCTGTCACCATCCAGCCGCTGGTGCGCACGACAAACGCTGCGTCTTGCCGGGCGATCCCGTCATCGATGATGTGGGCGATCAGCGTGGGCTGCAGGAGATCCATCACCACCTCCAGCATCATCGCCAGCGGCGCCAGCGTTGCCCAAAGCCAGTAAGGGCGCAACAAATGGAAAAGTCTACGGGTTGCGGGCATGATGCTGTTCCTGGATTTGCTCTTCGTCCATGATGGCGCGCAGATTGGCGCGTAGCCGCTCTAGCAGGTGACGCATGACGGTAAGCTCGGCTGGGGTCAGGCCAGCGAAGGTTTCTGCTTCCAACTGACGCAGCGTTGTCATCATCGTGACGCGGATCGCCTCGCCCGTCGGCGTCAATGCAAAGCGAGAGATGCGCTGATCGATGGCGTCGCTCTGGCGCGTCACGAAGCCGGCGCGCTCCAGGCGCTGGAGCAGCCGCGTCATCGTTGCTGGCGTCACGCGCAGTTGGGCGGCCAGCTCGCCCTGCGTCAGTCCGGGGGTCTTGTGCAGCGCAATGATCACCGGCGGTTGACCGGGATAGAGGCCAAGCGGCTCCAGCAGTATGTCGGCGCGCGCCCGATGCAGACGACTCACCTGCACCAGCAGGTAGTTGATCGATTCGGCGGGCGTTGTGTCCGGTGTAGTTTCCTCTGGCGTCATCATTGTTGCCATTGCCTCGTATTAGTTAGCCGACTAAATTATTGCGCAGACGCCAAAACCTGTCAATTTCCAGCGAGACCACGCCGCTGTGCGCGGCGTCT
>DGFH01000349.1:0-8585 GCA_002391565.1 Anaerolineales bacterium UBA3905 | reverse complement strand
GGCGGGGCGGCGGGTTTTCGTCGCTGCGGTTCTCAACCGCAGAGATCACTTAGCCCCACAACCACCTCTGCAGCCAGTGCACCAACAGCGGCGCCAGCAACGACGTCGCCAGTCCGTTGAGCCCCATCGCCAGCGCCGAAAACGCACCTGCGGCTTCGCTCACCTGCAACGCCCGCGCCGTGCCGATGCCGTGCGATGCCAGCCCGATGGCAAAGCCCTGCGCGGCCGGGTCGCGCACGCCCACCCACGTCAGCACCGTTGTGCCAAACATGGCGCCGAGGATGCCAGTCAGGATCACCAGCACCGCCGTCAGCGAAGGCAACCCGCCGATCTGTTCGGCGATGCCCATCGCGATCGGCGTCGTGGCGGATTTAGGCGCAATCGAGGCGATGACGTTGGTCGGCGCACCCAGCACCCAGGTGATCAGGGTGGCGCTGAGCACGGCGGTGACCGAGCCAGCGACCAGGGAAACCAGGAGCGCTGGCACCGAGTGACGCACCCGCTCAAACTGACGGTAGAGCGGCACTGCCAGCGCCACCGTCGCCGGGCCAAGCAGAAAATGCACGAATTGGGCGCCCTCGAAGTAGGTGGCGTAGGATGTACCGGTGGCGAGCAGCACCGTCACCAGGATTGCAATGGCGATCAGCACCGGGTTGACGACTGCTTTTTCCCCGCTCTTGTGATAGAGGTAGTCCCCGAGCAGATAGGCGACCAGCGTCAACGTCAGGTGCAGCAGGGGACTGGCAGCCAGATAGACCCAAATTTCACGCGGACTGGCGATCATGGCGCCTCCGTTCCGCTATGCTCCGTTAGTCGCGTTGCCCAGGTCATCACCAACCCGGTCACAACGATGGTGATGGCGGCGCTGAGCACAAGTGCAACTGAGAGCGCCGCCCAATTCTCCGCCAGCAGCTGCGCATGTAGCATCACCCCAACGCCTGCCGGCACAAAGAGCAGCGAGAGATTCTGCAACAGCCCGCCCGTCACCGCACCCAACTCCTCTGGCACGTGACCGCGCAGCAACAATCCACAGAACAGAATCACCATCCCCAACACCGGCCCAGGCACCGGCCAATGAAAGAGGCGGGTGATCACCTCGCCGATCAACTGACAGACGAGCAGAATCGTGAAGATCAAAATGATACGATTGCGCTGCATAGATCACGCGGAAATGGTTGTTCTTTGCATATCTCTGCGCACCTGGCGACTTTGCGCCCCAGGTTAATCCAACAGCGCGGCTGGCAACTGGTCGCGCCGTGGATAGCTTGCCTGTGTGCCGGGCGCCTGCACACTGATGGCGGCGATGGCGTTGGCGCGGGCGATGGCCTGCTCAATGGGACGCCCTTCCGCCAGAAAGTAAGCCAGGCTGCCCACAAAGGCGTCGCCGGCGCCGGTCGTGTCTACGGCTGTGACCGGCGGCGCTGGAATGTGCATATCTGTTTCGGTGGTGACATAAAGCGCTCCGCGTGCGCCCAGTGTGATCAAGGCTGCCTTTGCGCCGCGTTCCAGAATCACGCCGGCAGCCAGCCTGGCATCGTCCAGCGTGTGCACGGTGATGCCGGTGAGCAATTCCGCTTCGCTTTCGTTGGGGCAGAAGATGTCGGTCAGTTGATAAACCTCTTCCGGCACTTCGCTGCTGACGGGCGCCGAGTTGAAGATCGTGGTGACGCCCGCCGTGCGCGCCAGCCGGAGCGCCGCCAGATTTGTCGCCATCGGCACCTCCATCTGGCAGAGCAGCACCTGTGCGCCGGTGATCGCTGACTGCGCCGCCTCGACATCCGCCGGCGTGACCAGCCCGTTGGCGCCCGCAATGACAACGATGTTATTCTGGCCTGTCTCCTCGATGGTGATCACGGCCACGCCGGAGGAGACGCCCTGGCTCTCGAAGACAAAGTCAGTACGGACGCCCTCGTTCGCTAGATTGCGGCGCATGTCTTGCCCAAAGATGTCGTCACCCACGCGTCCCACCATGCTGACCACACCGCCGAGCCGCGCGGTCATCACGGCCTGATTGGCGCCCTTGCCGCCGTAGCCGGTGGTGAACCGATGGCCGTGCAGCGTTTCGCCCGGCCGTGGGAAGCGTTCGACGTAGGCGTTCATGTCCAGATTGATCGACCCGACGACGCAGATGGATGGTGGATTCATGATGCGCTCCTGATTGCGGCTAAAATTGTAGAATGTTCAGAAATTGGTTGTTTGATCAGTGTACTTCAGGCGCATATCGCAGCCAACTTTGCTACCCCAGCAGCCCAAGCTCCTCTACGCGCGCCCGCAGCACAAAGCGACGATAGGCGCGCACTTCGGCCAGCAGTGCGTCGAGTTCCTCCCACAGGGCGTTCGCGTCCAGGTCGAGAGCAGGCGCAGCGCTGGCGGCGATGCGCGCTCGGTCGCCGTCTAGCCACTCCAGCACATGCAGGATGCCGCGCGCGGCGAGCAGCAGCAACGCCGTGCGCACCACCGCCTCCGTCTGTCCCAGCCGCGCCGCCATTCGCCCTACATCGACCACACCATCATGCGTCAACGCATATTTTGCCATGCCCGCCACCTGCCTGGCGACGGCGGCGGGCGCGTCGTCAGTGGTGGCGCGAGCGCAGAGATAGAGTGTGTCACAGCCGCTGCTAGTCGCCAACCAGTGCAGCAGCTCTCCCGACGGCGGCGTGCTCCACACCACTAGCGGACGCCCATGCGCGCCGGGCACCGCGAAACGCGGTGCGTAGGTCACATCCGGGCTGACGTTCTCCAGCCGGGCGCCCTCTGCATACCACGTGGCGCCTGTCGGGAGCAGTGCACGCAGTTCGGCGACCCGACGTAGATCGACCACCTCCAGTGGTCGGCGCGTCTCCGGCGTCATCACCTCCGGCCTGGGTTGGGCCGGACGATGCGCCACGTACAGCAGTTGCAGTTTGCGCTCTCCGCGATACTCGTTGACGCTCAGGGTGTAGACAACATCAAGCGCACCGTCGGCCGGTAGTTCAGCATCGCCGCCGCCAAACCACACCAACTCGTGCACCGGGGCTTCGCTCGTCGCCGGGCGGATTTGCAGCTTGCGGTGGGCGCCGTCGGCGCCCATACGTCGATCGCTGGCAATGACGACATCATAGGTGGCAAAGCGCGGCAGCGGGTTGCCCTGGCCGAAGGGCGCCAGCCGCGCCAGCTCCTCTTCCAATTCCAGCGACAATTCACTCAACGGCGCGGCGACATCGACCAGCAACCCGGGTTGGATGGATGGATCGCGGTGATGTTCGACCTGGCGGCTCAGCTCACGCCGAAACGCACCGATGTTCTCCGGCAGCAGGCTCAATCCCGCTGCGCCGGGATGACCGCCGTGCGAAAGCAGCAGGTGGCTGCACGCGGCAATCGACGCGCCGATATCGACGCCGGGGATGCTGCGCGCACTGCCGCGCGCTGGTTCGCCGGGTGGAGTCAGCAACAGCACGGCCGGTTTGCCGAACTCTTCGACCAGCCGTGAGGCTACAATGCCGACGACGCCGGCGTGCCATTGAGGATGCGCCAGCACCAACGCGTTGTAATCCAGCAAGCTGGGGTCGCGCTCGATTAAGTCCAATGCCGATTTGGTGATCTGTGTGGTCAGTACGCGGCGCTCCTGATTCAGGCGCTCCAGCTTGTTGGCGAGCTGGCCAGCGCGGATCGGGTCGCGCGTCGAGAGCAACTCCACAGACACGGTGGCGTCATCCAGCCGCCCCAGTGCGTTCATGCGCGGGCCAAGCTGAAAACCGATCGATTCGGCAGTCAGTCGGGCAGGATCGATGCGCGAGCTTTGCATGAGCGCCATCAGACCGACGCGGTTGGTGGTGCGCAGCCGCTCCAGCCCGCGCTGTAGCAGGTAGCGCGCATCGTTGACCTGCTCGGCCACATCCGCCACAATGCCTAGCGCAACCAGGTCGAGCATTTCCTCTTCTTCTCCGCGCCGCCCGGCCAGGTCGAAAAGGCGTTGCACCACTTTGTAGGCGACGCCAACGCCGGGCAGCGTGCGCAACGGATCGCTGGCGGGCAGAAACTTGGGGTTGACGATGGCGTTGGCGCGGCGCACACTGGCGACGCCGACTTCGGCGGCGCTCAGCCCCCACAGCGGATCAAGACCGGGCGTCAGGCCGGTAAACTCAGCAGAAAGATCGTGATGGTCGGTGATGATGACGGTCAGGCCGCCATCGCGCGCATAACCGATGGCCTCTGCCTCGGCGATGCCAGTGTCGCAGGTCAGCAGCACATCCGCCGACCACTCGGCCAGCTTTTGTTTGAGTTTGGGCAGGCGGATGCCATGACTTTCCTCGAAACGGTTGGGCACATGAAAGCGCACGTGATCTTCGTTGGTCAGCATGCGCAGCGCCGTCACCAGCAGAGCCGTGCTGGTTTGACCGTCCACATCGAAGTCGCCCCAGACGAGGATGCGCTGGCGCGCGGCGATGGCGGCGTGTAGCAATTGCGCCGCTGCGTCGACGCCGATCAAGGCGGAAGGGGGCGCCGGTGTGTAGAGATTGGGATCGAGAAAAGGCAGCGCCTTCTCTGGCGCGTCGATGCCGCGCTGCGCCAGCAGTTGCGCCACCAGTGGATGCCCACCAACAGCAGCAACCAACTCCGGGGTTGGCGTAACGGCTGGTTTGAGAATCCAGGGCTGTTCCACGGTTAAAACGCTAACTCCTCTACATCTGCCAGCGTAAATTCCAGCGCGCGCGCCATGTCCACTGCGAAAAAGCTCTCGGCGTCGTCGATCTCCTCCATATCCCCGGCGGCGTCGCCCCGGTTGCAGCGGCTGCGGTAAATACAGAAGGCGCAGAAGCGACGGCGATTGGCAGTGGTGTCGGCGACTTTGGGAAAGTCCGCCTCGGTTTTGCCAGCAGCGATCTCGGTCAGAAGTCGCGCCAGACGGCGGCGGTTGGCGTCGTGTTGGGCCGCATCATAGCGAAAGACCACAGGCTGTGCAGGCGCGGCCGTGAACCAGTAGCGCATCTCCACCTGCTCTGGGCGCACCGGCCCCCATGATAGCCCGGTGCTCGCTTCCACCAGGACATAGGGGTAGACAATCGTCTGCCAGCGCTGACGCAATACGGCAGGATCGCTGCGGCGCTGCGCCGTCTTCCAATCCACGATCACGACGCGCCCGCCCGACTCGGCGGCGATCAGGTCGAACTTGGCGGCCAGGCGGAAGGCCGAGGGGGGAGAGATTGGGAGATTGGAGATTGAAGATTGGAGATTAGGGGATTGGAGATTAGGGGATTGGAGATTAGGAGGTTGGGGGATTGGAGACGGAGCCGGTGTGTGTTGTTGTTCCTTCTCTTCCTCTGGTTCCTCTGTCTCCCCCTGCACAGCGACGGTGACGGACAAGACGCGTTCGATCTCCACAAACTCCGTGGGCAGGTCGGCGGGGCGGTGAGCGCGATAGGCGGCGAACCAGGTGGAGAGTGGTGGGGTGAGGGCAGCGCCGACTTCATCTGGATCGATGCCGATTTCGACGCGCTGCACCAGCCGGTGGAAATGCTCCCCCTGGCGCATCAAGGCTTCGTGCTCCTGCACCGGCGATGCTTCGACGGCGGGCCAGGGCAACTGTTCGATGTAGGCCAGCCAGAAGCGACGCGGACAGTCCTCGAAAGCTTGCAGGCTGGATTGGGAAAAGGTGAAGGTGGGTGGGATGGCGGTCATGGCAGTGATTGCGACAAAGTGGGCTAATAAGGCTGATAGTCCCGGCTGTCAGCGAGAATTGGTCGCCACGCGTATTGTACCGTGCGGAGCGGAGAGGGGCAAGACGTTGTCGGCAGAAGGGTGTACTGCGCGCCGGGGCATCTTTCTGTTGAGCAGGCTGAGCAGGCGGTCAACTGAAGTCAGCGGGCAACTGTCCGGGTGAACAGTTGCCCGCTGACTGATGAGGCAGCATCCGATCTGGCGATCATTTGCTGTAGGACGCCAGGATTTCTGCGGCCATTTCGCGCATGCGAGTGTTGCACCTACCGCCTGGATGGCAACCTGCGCACCAGCGCAGTTCTTGCAGGGATTACGCACCAGGTTGTAACGCGTTGCGGATAGGGGCAGCAGATAAACCTCCAACAATGTGGACGCGGTAGACGCCATTGCGGGCGCTGCCACCCAGCGTCTCTATCCGCCCCCATCGACCATCCTCCAACTCCAGGATCATTTCCTCCGCAAAGATTGAATCCGACGAGAGATCGCGCTCGCCATTGGTGACATAAATCTTTGCTTCAATATCGCCAGGCGCTTCCTGCACAAAGCTGTACTCGACGGTCGCCAGCCAGATGCCCATGGCGTGGATGGAGCCGTGCCCTGCGGTGCGTACTTCAGTGTCCATATTCTTGCCCTTTCGCTGCGCAGATGTCGAATCGATCACTGGAGGCAAGCCTGTGTTTAGAGTAGCACTTTCCAGCAAAGTGCACATCGTCGCTATGTCGCGATGCGGCGTCGCCACAAACGGCAATTACTGGATATTGTGATCTGCTGCACAGCAGGCGCGCAGCCGTCGCCACTGCATCGGGCGTAGATCATTTGTACGCTAATCATGCCTCGACGATTGGTGCGTAAGTTCGTTTGTAGCATGAGAAGGAGGACACTCATGAACATCTCAAGATTGCTTTCCATAGCAGTGGTGGTGCTTGCCTGTCTGGGCGTCTATCGCGTCGCCGCTGCACACGGCGATACACCGCATCCACCAGAACCGATGCCCCCTGTGCAGGTCAATGGATCGAGCGTGCGCGCTGCGTGCGCTGGCGGCCCCGTGATCGATGGCATCACCCTCGACGAGTGCATCACGCGCAACTTCACGGTTGGCGGCGTGGGCAAGAGCATCCGCGTCTGGTACACCAAGAATCCGGTGTCAGCCAATCGCACTGTCGATGGCGTCACTTACACCTTACAACACTGGATCAACAGTGACGCCGAAGCGGAACAGGTGGCCGAATGGTTCGAGGAGGCCTGGCAGCGCTACTTCGCTGACTCCGGCCACCATTTGTACGACAACGGCTGTGGCAACCGGGTCAACGTGCAGATGGAAGACGGCATCGGCTGGTCGGGCATTGCGTATTGGGGCAGCCCTGGCAACTGCTGGATCGGCATCGATTCGCCGATGGTGCGCAATGGTGGCGGGCAGTGGACAGTCTACCACGAAGCGCAACACTACCTGCAATACTCCTATGATAGTGGTTGCTACGGCTTCCTCCAGCCCAATTACCCCGATGACTCCGAGTTCGTCGAAGGTTACGCCGACCTGGGCGCCGATAGCGTAGATGCTGCGCTCGATGCCATGGGGTATGGCGGCATCACCTACGACCCATCAAGCTCGATGTATGACAAGAGTTATGGCAACATCTTCAACAAGTACTTCATCGAGCAGTTGGGTACGATCGGGACGCCGACCGATCCCTGGCACCGCATGGACGCCCTGTATGACCACTACTCTGAATGCGACAACCAGAACACGCTCTATGTGCTCAATACCTTGATCCCGACGCTGAGCGGCGGTAAGTGGAGCGAACGCGACTTCTTCCTCAACTTCTTTGCCGCCAACTGGGCCAAGGATTGGGCCGACCCGGCGACGCAGCCCGAACTCGTCTACCTGGATGACGATGGCAACCCCTACGGCAACCTGGCGCCGCTGACCCAAAACATCAATATGAGCGGCGGTGCGCAGAGCTTTGCCGACTCGACGCCGGATGACTGGGCAGCCAGGTACTATCAGGTCACGCCGCAAGCCGGTTGCCCCTATCTGCAAATGGAGGTGGATGGCGCCTCCGGCGCGCAGCTCGGCATCAACTTGATGGCAGCTAAGACTTCAGCCCCGACGCGTGTGTTGCGCTCCGCCAAGATCGGCGAGGACTTTGTGCGCACCTTTGCCGCCAACGGCGTACACAACCGGCTGGTGGCGGCGGTCAATAGCTTTGCCAGCAACTACAGCTACAGCGTCAACTTCACCTGCGTCACCCCAACGCTCAACATCCTGGAGCCACGCCAGGTGCGATTTGCCATGGTCGGCGACCCGGCCAGCCCGATCGCCTTCCTGGCGCGCTGGAGCGTCAGTGACGGCGTCAGCCCGATCCGTGGCCTGCAGGCCTCTAACTTCACCTTCGATGCCGAAGGGGACGCGATCACCCTCGTGCCCGGCACCTTCCAGGAAGTCGGCAACGAGTATTGGGCCGTGCTGCTGCCGCCGGTCAAGCCTGCCGGCACCACCTTCGTAGACTTCCGCATCACCCTCGATGGCAGCATCAGCGACAGCGAAACCGACGCCCTGCTCTACGTGGCGCCTGGCAACACCGACATCGCCCTCAGCTTCGACGCCAGCGGTTCAATGGACACCGAGGATGTCACGGGCGAGGGCACGCGGCTGACCAATGCCAAACGCGCCGGCCAGGTGATCGCCGACTTGCTGCGCGCCGGTGATCGTCTCGTTGTGCAAGACTGGTCTGCTTTCGACAATCCGCCTGGTTGTGGACTGCCCTTCGGCGACGGCAACTGTCCGCTGGATGTGCGCACGTTGCTTCCCCGCACTGACCTCACGGCCGGCAATCTGAGCACGGTGATCGGCATTGCCCGCACCCAGATCCTGTCTCTTATACACATCT
>DGFH01000205.1 GCA_002391565.1 Anaerolineales bacterium UBA3905 | reverse complement strand
GTATAAGAGACAGGACCAAGCCATCGAAAAGATGGGGTCGCTGGCCGCTGAACTCGTGCTCAAACTCATCCAGGGGCAACCCTGCGAGAGTCGGCAATACAAAGTCGCGACGCGGCTGGTGGTGCGCCAGTCGTGCCGGGCCATCGATCCTGGTTCGTAGTTGTGTTCAGATCAATGCAAGCAAAAAGGAGAACAGAATGAGACACAAGTGGATAGTGCTACTGGGTTTGCTGGTTGTAGCAAGCCTGATGTTGTCGGCGTGCGCTGGCGCCCCCGCCGCCGAAGCGCCAGCTGCCGAAGCGCCGGCCGCCCAAGCGCCGGCTGCAGAACAACCGACCTCCGGCCTCGGCGACCTGCCGCGCAATCAGACGTTGATCGCCGACATTCTCACCGGACGCGTTGGCTCGCCAGATGATTTTAACAACTGGGTAGGCTGGAAGTGGCGAGATCGCGGTATGCAAAACCTGGCGAACGAGCCGCTGTGGTCGGTCGATTTTGCCACTGGTAAAATCATCCCTGGCTTGGCAGCAGGCGATCCGGTCTATAACGAGGATTTCACGCAGGTCACGATTCCGCTGCGTGAGGGCGTCACCTGGTCGGATGGCGAGCCGTTCACTTCGGCTGACGTTGTCTTCACAGTCGAAACACTCATGGCGCATAGTGGATTTAATGACAATAGCTATTTTGTCGAGAATGTTGAGAGTGTTTCCGCCCCTGATGACTACACGGTGGTTTTCAAGCTAAATGGGCCTAATTCGCGCTTCCACACCCGCTTCCTGGATCGCTGGGGCAGCACGTGGATCATGCCCAAGCACATTTGGGAGTCGGTTGAGGACCCGGTGACGTTCAAGTTCAATCCGTTTGTTGGCACAGGCCCTTACAAGCTACATAGCTACGACCCATCCGGCTTCTGGACGATCTGGGAGAAGCGCGCTGACTGGGATAAGTCGCCAACCGGTATGATGTTTGGCGAGCCAAAGCCCCAATACATTGTCTTCCAGAACTTCGCTGACGAGGGCGCCAAGATTCTGGCGCAACTGACGCACCAGGCAGATGTGCTCGGCGTATCGTCGGACGGCCTCCAGGCGGTGTTGCAGCAGTGCGACACCTGCCGCGCTTACCGCCGCGACTGGCCCTACGTCGTGAACAATGACCCGGCGCAGACCGGCCTCACCTTTAACACGGCCAAGGCGCCGTATGACAACAAGGACGTGCGTTGGGCGCTGCTGCTGGCGATCGATATCGCCGACTACATGGGCATCGCCGTGGATGGCACCGGCGCGCTCAGCCCTGTGCACATTCCGTCGCTCTCCAACTATCCAGAGGATTTCATCAAGCCGATGATTCCCTGGCTCGAGGAATTCACGCTTGACATCGGCAACGGCGAGACTTTCAAGCCCTTCGACGTGAACGCCTCGCAGCGCATCGTCGAGTACGCCAAGGGGCGCGGCCATGAAGTGCCGACCGATCCAGAAGAACTGGGCAAGCTCTTTGGCTATGGCTGGTACAAGTATGCGCCAGACGTCGCTGAGAAGTTGCTGCTCAAGAATGGCTTCAGCAAGGATAGCGCCGGCAAGTGGCTGCTGCCCGATGGCACACCGTGGAAAATCGCCTGTCTGAGTGGAACGCAAGCCGTAAACCATGATTTCCGCAACTGTGCGGCGGCTGTGCAGGCGTGGAAGCGCTTCGGGATCGACGCCAGCCAGTATCCTTCTGAAGCTTCTGGTACATTAGGCCCAACGGGTGATTTCGATGTCTCGGGCGCCTGGCCAGCTCAGGAACCTTGGGGTGCAGGCCCTGACCTATACCGCGTGCTAGACTATTACAATTCAGCGTACATCGAACCGATCGGCACCTCAACAAAGGGCCATCCGTCGCGCTGGTCCTCGCCAGAGATGGACGCCGTGATTGAAAGGCTGCGCAACACCGATCCGACCGACTACCAGGCGACGGTGGACATCGGCATCGAAGGTCTCAAGATTGCCGTCACCGAAATGCCGGGCATCCCCACCTATGGCTATGTCGGCTTCGTGACCTGGGACGAGTATTACTGGACGAATTGGCCCGGCGCCGAGAACCCCTACACGCAGCCCTACACGCACTGGGGTCCGTTCAAGTACATGACGCCGTTCCTGCAGCCGACGGGCGCAGAGTAGAGGTATAGAGATTAGGAGATTGGAGATTGGAGATTGGAGATTTTGGGCGATTCAGTGATTCAGGAGCATCACCTGATCACACAATCCCTTAACCTCTCAATCCCATAATCTCCAATCTCAAATCTCCTGACTAGAGGAGGTCACCTGCGGCATGTTCTTTCGACGCTATCTGCTTCCACGTTTCATTCAGTATATTCTGGTCATCTTTGTCGGGATTACGGCGGTCTTTATTATCCCGCGTTTGTTGCCCAATGATCCCGTGCTACGGACAATTGACGCGCTGAGATCGCGCGGCGCCACGCTGGAACCCGGCGCGATGGACAAGATTATCGCTGACCTGACCCAAATGTACGGGTTAGAAGGTAGTTGGTTCGATCAATACATCGCCTTCTGGCAGCGTCTAGCGCGCGGCGACCTGGGCGTCTCGTTCTTCCAGTTCCCCACCCCGGTGAACGCCTTGATCGCCACCGCCCTGCCGTGGACGGTTGGTCTATTGCTAACGACAACGCTTCTGGCTTGGGCTATCGGGAATGTGCTGGGGGCCTTTGCCGGGTATTACTCTGGCAGCCGCTGGTCGCAAGTAATGGACGGCGTGGCAATGATAATTCGCCCGATGCCTTATTACATCTTTGCGTTTGCGCTGCTGCTGCTTTTTGCCTATGCCGTGCGCTGGTTCCCTGTCTCCGGTGGCGCCAAGCTAGGGATGCAGCCGGGTTGGAACTGGCCGTTCATCCAAAGCGTGTTGTGGCATTCGTTCCTGCCTGCGCTTTCGATTGTGATCCTGGGCATGGCGGTCTGGTTCCAGACGATGAAACTGGTGGTGCAGAGCGTCGTCGGTGAGAGCTACGTGCAATATGCCCGTTTGAGCGGCGTCACCGAACGCAAGATTGTCACGCGCTACGTGTTCCGCAACGCCCTGCTGCCGCAAATCACCGGCCTGGCGCTCTCGTTGGGCTTGATTTTCAGCGGCGCCTTGATCACCGAGATCGTTTTCTCCTATCCAGGGCTAGGAACGCTGCTCTACCGCGCCATCATTAACGGCGACTACAACCTGATCATGGGCATCACGATCTTTTCAATCTTTGCTATTACCACGGCGGTGCTGATCGTGGATTTGATCTACCCGCTCTTCGATCCGCGTATCAGATATTCGTGATGCGTGTTGCGTGGTGCGTGGTGCGTGATGCGTGGTGCGTGATGCGTGTTGCGTGGTGCGTGATGCGTGGTGCGTGATGCGTGTTGCGTGGTGCGTAATTGATGCTACTTCGCGAGACACGTAACACGAAATACGTAACACGAAACACGAGACACGCAACACGAAATACGTAACACGAAACACGAGACACGCAACACGAAATACGTAACACGAAACACGAGACACGCAACTCAAAACTGTTCTTCGCTCGATAAGGAGTGCAGATAGCGTGAAAGTTTTCAGAGATTTACTGCGAGATTATCGCTTCTTTTGGGGCTTCTGGATTTTGGTGATGATGCTCGTCTTTGCGGGACTCTCCTTTTTCTCGCCCTATGATCCGACATTGTGGGGCGAGGTGCCGCGTGATATGCGCCCCTCCGCCGAACATTGGCTGGGCACCGACTCCAACGGTCAGGACATTTTCTGGATGGCGACCTTTGCCGTGCGCAACTCGCTGACTATCGCCGTGATCGCTGGGATCGTCTCGCGTGTGATCGCCGTCACGGTTGGGATGGTAGCTGGCTATCTTGGGGGCAAGTCGGATCGCGCGCTGATGTTTGTCAGCGATAGTTTGCTCGTGATCCCGCTCTTTTTGATGATCGTGCTGCTGGCAATGTTGATCCGCGACAGCATGAATGTCGTCAGCCTGGGTTTGTTGCTGGCAATCTTTGGCTGGGCGTGGGACGCCCGCCTGATCCGCTCACAGATTTTGAGTCTGCGCGAGCGCGACTTCACCAAGACAGCGGTGCTTTCCGGCACTAGCACCATCCGGTTGGTGATGAACGAGTATATGCCCTACGCCACGCCGCTCATCTTCTCTACGTTAATCAATAACATGGCATGGGCCATCGGCCTGGAGATTACCCTGGCGATCCTTGGCCTGCTTGACCTCTCGATCCCAACGTTGGGGACAATGCTCTACTGGGCGATCAATTACCAGGCAGTGCTGCTGGGCCGCTGGTGGTGGGTCTTGACGCCGATCACGCTGTCGATCCTGCTCTTCATCGCCCTCTACTGGTTGTCGGTCAGCATCAGTGAATCTGTCTCTTATACACATCTGACGCTGCCGACGCAGAGGATAGG
>DGFH01000089.1:23188-26126 GCA_002391565.1 Anaerolineales bacterium UBA3905 | reverse complement strand
AGATGTGTATAAGAGACAGGCCAACGGCGCCAGCGACGGCAGCGCCAGCACTAGTAGAAGAATGAGATAGGGATCAAACTGCACACGTCGCATCTTTGTCACTTCCACCCAGGCGACGCAAAAAACAGGTGCGCCGCACCACGTCATCATACCTGAAACGCGCCGGAATCCAAGAAGCTCTACTCCGCCTGCGAATCCGTTAGAATCTGTTGGAAAAGTCACCCAATTTGACGCAGAGAGGCGCAAAGATGCAGAGAAACGCAAAGAGAAGGGGGGCTGAGCCTTTCCCTCTGCGGATCGCTGCGTCTTTGCGCCCTGGCGTCGAGGCTGACGATCTTCAGGCAGTCTGCAAGAATTCAAATTGATGGTATACTCGCACTATCTCCATATTCGCATCATCACCGAAAAGGACGAAGCTATGCCGACAACATCCTCCCACCCCGATCGTGCTGATAGCCGTGTGAATGCATTGGTGCAACTTGCCACCGAACTGGGCCAGGGCAGCGGCGGCTCCTCACGGCGACGCACCATCCGGCTGGCGTTGCATTGCCTGGCAGCCTTTGCGCGCAAACAGTTCGACTTCCTGAACACAGGCTTCCAGCCGGGCGGCAACTTCGAGACCGACGCTCGTTTCCCCCTGACCTACCTGCGCGAAGCAACAGCGCGCCAGGTCTCCTTCGACATCGATGTGTTGCTGCGCGCTCTCGGTCAGCGCGAAGCCGCCACAGCGATCCTGCCGATGCGCGCCACGCTCGACCTGGCGGATCGGTTAGCGACCGACGCGATCCTGCCCGCCGTGCAGCATGGACTGGTTGTCCCTACGGTGATGCTCACCTATTTCCAGAAATCACCCACGATCCGACTCATGCCTTACGTGCCACTGGGCGTGATCGGCATCGACTTCAGCGCCATCGGCGACCGGACGCGGCTGCTGGCGATTGCGCACGAGACCGGCCACCACGTTTACCGGCAGATCACGGTGAATTACACTGCCCATCTCGATGCGCAGGTGGCGACGATGGCCGCAGCCGCGCCGACGCCGGGCAAGTGGCCTGCCTGGCTGCTGGCCTGGGAGGAGGAGATCTTCGCCGACATCTACGCCGCGCTGGTGGCTGGCCCCGCCGCTGCCCTGGCATTGCATGAGATCATCCTGACCGGGCCTCCCACAACGCTGACCGAGGACGACGGCGACCATCCGCTTGACGCGCTGCGCCCGCAGATCATGCACACGACATTGCGCGTGATGGCGGAGCACGGCCCCGAAGCACGCCGCGCCGGGTTACTGGCCGCCGCCGCTGCGCTCGACGCCCAATGGCAGGCGCAGCTAGCAGCGCAGGGTGCAGCCGACGCGTTCACCCCGGTCGGCGCCGATGCGCCGGTGACGCTGACCGCAGCCGGCGAGTTGCTACGCGCATTGGTGACAGAGATGTTGGGCGGGGCGCTGGCGCCGCTGGCCGCCGACGCAGTACACACCCCCTGGAGCACAGACGCGCCGCCCATGTGTCTGGCGCAATTTGAGGATTTTTGCTTCGGCCTGGGCGACGCACCGTTGCCGGAGCTGACGCTCCGCAACGACGGGCAGGTCGTGGCGGTGACGCGCTTCCCGATCAAGGCGAAAGGTGATGCGCGCACAGTTGGCGAAACCGGCGACGCTTATCTTGACGAACGACGCGACGCCGGCTTAATCGGCGCTGCGCTCACGGCGGCGGAATGGAAAGCTGTCTTCCTCGCCGGCGACTGGACAACGCAGGAGGGCGGCAGCGGTATCAAGCCGCCGGTCTTCAACCCGGCGTACTGGTGGTTGACGCCGACGCCGGCCACGCGCCCCGTGCGTCCAGCCCGTCCGGTGCGCCGCTAAGAGACTGTTTAACCCCTTACCTTATTTTCTCTTCGTTGCAGGAGGTGCTCGATGTCGCACACGGTGACGCCGTCCGACTTTTCGGAGATTCGCTGGCGTGGGCACTGGATTTGGGCGCCGGAGGAGATGGTGCAGCCTGGCAGCCCGTTTGCCGCCGCTATCAACCCCAACGCCCCTGAGGCGCATGCACTCTTCAGGCGCATTGTTCATCTCAACAACGTCCCTACGCGCGTCCCCGCCCGCATCACCGCCGACTCACGCTACGCCCTCTTTGTCAACGGGCAGGAGGTTTGTCGCGGGCCGGTGCGCAGCCAGCCGCGACGGCTGCACTATGATCTGGTCGATCTGGCGCCCTATTTGCGCGTTGGCGATAACGTGATCGCTATTTACGTCAAATACTACGGCGCGCCGAAATCATTCTGGATGCCCGCCGCGCCCAACGTGCTGCTTGGCAAGACCGGCATCCTCGTCTTTGAGGCTGATCTGGGCGCCGTCGGCTGGTTGACCAGCGACCCCACTTGGAAGGCGCACAAGGTGGATGCGTGGGAAAGTGACTGGAATCGCGACATCATCAGCCCGGTTGCCGGTGGCGTGCCGGTTGAAGTCTTCGACGCACGCCGCTTCCCACAGCGTTGGAAAGAAGCCGATTTCGACGACAGCGCGTGGGGGGCGGCGCAGGTCATCCCGGCAGTGCATATCGGCGGCTTTGCGCGCACGCAGCCGCCCACCGACCCCTACGGCCCGCTCTACCCGCGCCCAATCGCCATGCTGGAGGGCGAAATCCGCACCCCGGCGACGGTGACGGTTGAGACCTTTGCCGCCGCGCCTGACCCGGCCATCGGCCACCCGGTGCGGCGCGTAGAGGCGACGCTGACTCTGCCGCGCCTTGACGCCGCCCGGTCGCAGCAACTCCCCGTGACATGTAACGCGCCGCCGGATAGCTGCGTGCGCATCATCCTCGATATGGGGCGCATCGTCTCCGGGCTGGTCGGTTTTGAGAGCGACGCACCGGCGGGCGCCGTGCTCGACCTTTCCTATGTCGAGGCGCCGATCACGCGTCCCGTAGGCATGATCGGTTCG
>DGFH01000089.1:3192-23062 GCA_002391565.1 Anaerolineales bacterium UBA3905 | reverse complement strand
CCTATGTCGAGGCGCCGATCACGCGCCCGGTCGGCATGATCGGCGCGCACGCCGGGACGCGCTACACCGCGCGCGGCGCCGATGACCGCTTCGAGGTCTTCGATTCCAATGGCTTCCGCTACGCCTACGTCGTGGCGCACGGCTTCACCGGGTCGATCACGCTGCGCAGCTTTCAGGTGCGCGAGTTGCTCTATCCGTGGCAGACGGGCGCCAGCTTTGTGTGCAGCGACGACGATCTGAACCGCATCTACGCCGCCGGCGTCCGCACCGTGCAGCTTAACTCGCACGACGCCTTTCTGGACTGCCCCACGCGCGAACAGCGCGCCTGGGTGGGCGACAGCGTCGTGCATCAAATGGTGCACCTGGCCACCAACCAGGATTGGCGACTGGCCTGGCACTACTGCACCCTGGGCAACTCTCCGCGTCCGGACGGCATCCTGCCGATGAGCGTCGTCGGCGAGATCGAGGCGGGCGGCGGGTTGACGATCCCGGATTGGGCGCTGCACTGGGTGCACGGCGTTTACAACCGCTATCGCTTCAGCGGCGACCGTGACGCCGTCAAGAGCTTTATGCCCACCATCGAACGTATCCTGCGCTGGTACGCGCCCTTCCAGAGCGCTGCTGGCGTACTCAAAGATGTCGTCGAGTGGAATCTGGTCGACTGGTCAAGCGTCAGCACGGCGGATACCAGCTCGGTGCTGACGGCGCTGTGGGCGCGCGGGTTGCGCGAATTCGCCGAAATGGCAGCCTGGCTGGAGGAACGCAGTAGCCAGCGCTGGGCTGAAGGCTTGTACGCTCGCGCCAAAGCCGGTTTTGAGATGTTCTGGGATGAGGCGCGCGGCTCCTATATCGATCATATCGTCGACGGCGCGCCGCGACCGGAGATGAGCCAGTTAGCCGGAGCGCTGGCGATCTGCTCCGGACTGGCGCCGGAAGCGCGCTGGCGGCGCATCATCGACCGCATCACCGACCCGCAGCGCGTGGTGGTGCGCTCATGGACGGGCGGCGACGGCGAATATGCCGAGGCCAAGATGCAAAAGCAATTCATGGGCATCTACGAAGTGGATTGGGATGCAGAAAATGAAGTCGTGAGCGCCGAGCCGTTCATGAGCTACACCGTCCATGACGCGGTGGCGCTGGCGGGTCTGGCCGACCGCCTGCCCGACCTCTATCTGCGCTGGCTGGAGTTCCTGGTCGATGGTTACGACACGATCGGGGAGTGTTGGGGCTGGGGTACGCACGTCCACGGCTGGAGCTGCACGCCGACGCGCGACATGATCTTCTATACACTGGGCGTCACGCCGGCGGAACCAGGCTATGCCGTCGCCCGCATTGCGCCGCGACTGGGGCGACTGGCATGGGCCAAAGGCGATGTCCCGACGCCGCATGGCTTGATCCACGTTGAAGCGACCGCCACGGAGCTGACTATTGACACACCGGCGCCGGTGATCGTAGACCTGGTCGGGCAGCCGCCGATCATGCTGGCGGCGGGGCAGCACGTGGTGAAGGTGAAGTAACGACTTTGCCGAGGTGCATGACCTGGGCAAGCGCAAAGCGACCTTCTCTGCCCGGCGCGCTTAGCAGACCGGTGACGCGACCGGGCGCCGACCGCTGTCCATTCAGTCGCTGCGCGCCCACACGATCAGCCTTTAGAGTAAATGCTCCTTCGGGTACAATAGAACGCAAAATACGATAGCGCACGGATGATGCAGATCGGGCGGATTTTCGCTGATTCAATCCGCGCTGATCCGTCGAATCCGCATCATTCGCGTTCCATTCCGCACCGAGGCGACCGGCGCAACTCGCCCCTCATCACTCAACAAAAGGCGCTTACCATGAATCCAGTCGACATTATCACCAAAAAACGCGATGGCGGCGAACTGACCCGCCAGGAGCTAGACTTCTTCATTCACGGCGTCACCAGCGGCGCCATCCCCGACTACCAGGCGGCGGCCTGGCTGATGGCTGTCTACTTTCGCGGCATGACCGACCAGGAGACGACCGATCTGACGCTGGCGATGGCGGCGTCTGGCGATCAGCTCGACCTGCATGACGTGTTGCCCGGCGCCATCATCGTGGACAAACACTCGTCGGGCGGGGTGGGCGACAAGACGACGCTGGCAGTGGCGCCGATTGCGGCGGCGTGCGGACTGCCGGTGGGCAAGATGAGCGGGCGCGGGCTGAGTTTCTCCGGCGGCACGATCGACAAGCTGGAGAGCATCGCTGGCTGGAAGGGGGAGATTTCGGAAGCGCACTTTCGCCGCCAGTTGCAAGAGGTCGGGCTGGTGATCGCAGCGCAGACGGCCAACCTGGCGCCCGCCGATAAGTTGCTCTACGCCCTGCGCGACGTGACCGGCACCGTGCCCAGCCTGCCACTGATCGCCGCCAGCATCATGAGCAAGAAGCTGGCGGCCGGCGCCGACGCCATTGTGCTCGACGTGAAGTGTGGGCGCGGCGCCTTCATGGAAACGCTGCCCGAGGCGCAGGCGCTGGCACGGCAAATGGTCGCTATCGGGCGGTTGGCCGGACGCAAGGTGACGGCGCTGATCACGCAGATGGCGCAGCCGTTGGGCCTGGCCGTCGGCAACGCACTGGAGGTGCAGGAAGCCATCGCCACCCTGCGGGGGCAGGGTCCGGCCGATTTTCAGGAACTGGTCGAGGTGGTGGCGAGCGAGATGTTGCTGATCGCTGGCGCCGCAAATGATCGGGCGAGGGCGCGCACTCACGTGAGTCAGGTTATCGCCGACGGACGCGCCCTGGCGAAGTTCCGTGCCTTCGTGGCGGCGCAGGGTGGCGATGTACACCTGGTGGATCACCCGGAGCGGCTGCCGTCTGCGCCGGTGCAGGTTGCCGTGCCCGCGCCGGCGAGCGGTTATGTCCACGCCATCGATGCACGCGAAGTTGGGTTGGTGACGGTCGATCTGGGCGGTGGGCGGCTGAAGAAGGGCGATCCAATTGATCCGGCGGTAGGGGTGTTGCTACGCGCAAAGGTCGGCGCGCAGGTGACAGTAGGCCAACCGCTGTGCACCGTCCACGCCGCCAACGCCGGCACGGCTGCCGCCGCCATCACGCGGCTTCAGGCCGCCTACACGATCAAGGACGACCCTACGCCAGACCTGGCGATTGTGCTGGATAGGATTGGGGGAGATTGAGTGATTGAGTGATTGGAGATCGGAGATTAGAGATTAGAGATGGGAATCCGCATTGATCTAGCAATCTCTAATCTCCCAATCTCTAATCTCCCAGTTCCCTGATCTCTTCCTCTCTAGCTTTACCACTCTATATTTCGCCGCTCACACACAATATTGTTATAGAGCACTGCTGTCTGCCTGGCAATGTGGGGCCAGCTGTAATGTTCCTCGATCTCGGCGGCGGCGCGCCGCCGCCGAGCCGCCGCCGCGACTGGATCGGTGAAGAGCTGGTTGACGGCCCAGACAATGCTCATCGGGTCGTTGGCGTAGACGGTGAGGCCGTTTTCCTGGTGACGCACGACCTCGGCCAGCCCCCCCACGCTCGACGCAATCACATTGGCGCCAGCGGCCATGGCTTCCAGCGCAACGATCCCAAACGGTTCATACAGGCTAGGAAAGATAGCAGCATCGACGATGGTGTAAAGACAGTCACGTTCCTCATCACTCACAAAGCCGAGAAAGTCAACCGATTTCTCGACATTTAACTCATAAGCCAGCGGCCAATATTTCTCGCCATTCTTGCCGGCGACTAATAGCCGCGTGTTAGGATAATCCGCCAGAATGCGCGGCATGGCGCGAATCAGGACGTGCAATCCCTTCTCATGCACGATGCGTCCCACATAGAGCAAAAGGCGTTCGCCATGAGGGGCATAGCGGTGGCGCAGCAACGCGCGCTGCGCGTCCGAACAGCGCGCCATTTTGGCGCTGTCAATGCCATTGGGAATGACCAGGGTCTTGGCGTCGGGCACGCCGAAGTAATTCTGCAGCTCCTGTTTCATGAACGCGCTGCACGCAATGACATTCCACGATTCGAAGCAGCTTTGCCACTCCAGCCGGTCGATCTGCCAGCTTGTCTCGCTGGGAATATGCCCCTGGTGCCGCCCGCGCTCGGTGGCGTGGATGGTCGTGATGAGCGGCGTCTTCCAGCGATGCTTGAGGGCAATGCCAGCCTTTGCCACCAGCCAATCATGCGTGTGGATCAGATCGTAGGGATGGCGGGCGCCAAGCTGTTCGGCAAAGGCGATCAACGCCTGATTTCCTTCCACCACGCTGTTGTAGTGATCCATTGGATCGATCGGCGTAACATCGACGCGATAGAGCGTCAAGAATTCATTGACCTGTTCCTCCTGAGCGCCACCGCTAAGGCGGGTGGTGAGGACATCGACATAGATCGGGCCGTCATCGGCCATCTGTGCGGCAAGCGCGGGCGCCAATTCAGCTACATGTTTGCCCATGCCGCCAACTACATTGGGGGGATACTCCCATGAAATTAACAATACACGCATAAATAAAACGCCTTCGAGACGCTGCGGTCTCACGGGGTGTATACGCGGCTCACCCCATTCTCCACCTCAAACAGCACGACGCGCCAGGGGACAGCCTCAGTCGCGGCAACGCCCGTCACCGCTTCGATGGCTGCACGCGTCGCCTGATAGACGAGAAATGCAAAAGGCGTCGATGGTGAGTGGGTCGCTGCCCAGTCATTATAGTGGACGTTTGACCACGTCAACCAATACAATTTCCTGTCAATTTTGGCGTGTTCGGTAAGAATCGGATCGTCACCGGCGGGACCGAGCCAGAAAGGAAGCCCGATTAGTGCGGGGGGAAGGATGTTCAGGAAGGCGGCGGCTTCCTCCGCGTCGCCCAACCAGAAGATGGCGTCCTGAGCCGAAAGCGTCCGCCAGGCGTCGGCGTCGTCTGGCAGCCAGCGCACCGGCAGCCCGGCAAGCGCCGACCATGTCGCTGTATCCAGGGCGGGCCAGCCCTGCGCATCGCCAGCCAGGACAAGCGCAGTTGCCCCTTGCTGTTGCACTGCTGCACCCACTGCCATCGCCAGCCCTTTGGCCCACCGATCATCAGTGCGTGGATCGGCAAACCCCCCATCCGGGTTGATGGCGTACGGTGCGAACCAGGGCAGCGCGGCAGCGGTCAGTGTGGCGTTGACGCTGGCGGCTAAGGCAGGGGTTAGCGGGCCAACGACCGCTTCAACTTGCGGATCGCGCAAGAGTTTGGCGGCTGTGCGCGGCGCACGCGAAGGATCGGCGCTGTCGTCGAGCGCCAGCGGGATAATGCCGATCGCGCAGGCAGGCGCCTCGGCAATGGCTTGACGCATTGCCGCCAGCGCTGTGTAGCCAGTGCGGCGCTGGAGGCCTTCGAAGGGCGCCAGCAATCCGATCTTGGCGACCGGGCGCACATCAGTGCAACTCGCCAGCAGCAGCGTCAACGCAATCACGCCCAGCGCCCGACGCCAGATCCATGACACATTGGTTAGCATTGGATGCATGCTAAATCGCTACTTGACAAGTGACAGACGCCGCCTGCCGAATCACGGGTTATACCCGTAAATTTGCAAATTCTGCTGCTGTTCTGCGTATGTCTGCACGAAGATGTGGCGACCATCCTCGCCAGTGGCGACGAAGAAGCAATAGCCGGTCTGGGCAGGATTGCGCGTCGCCTCGATGGCGCTCAATCCTGGATTGGAAATCGGGCCTGGCGGCAAACCAGGGTTGAGATAGGTGTTGTACGGGCTTTGGACGAACTTATATTCTTCCACCGATTGTGGCTTCCACCACCAGTTGCCGACAGTGCCACGCGCATATTGCACAGTCGGGTCGGCCTGCAGATAGGGGCCGCCAACTTCCGGGCACTTGTTGTTCAGGCGGTTGATGTAGACGCCAGCGATGATCGGGCGTTCGTCGGCGGCGACGGCCTCCCGTTCGACGATGCTGGCGACGGTGATCAGGTCGCGCCCGCTCAACCCACTGCCGCCGCCGGTCAGATTCTTGGCGCCGACTTTATCCTCAAAGTTGTCCAGGAAGGGACGAATGACTTGTTCGGGCGTGGCCGCCAGCACCGGAAAGCGATAGGTGTCGGGGAAGAGAAAACCCTCCAACGAGGCGTCGGCAGGCAGGCTCTGCAGAAAATCGTAGTCGTCGAAGATGGTGAGGCTGCGCGGGTTGCGCACGGCGGCCAGAAAGCGGTCGTTCTCGATGATGTTGGCCTCCGAAAGCCGGTCAGCGATCTCTTCGGCGCGCATGCCCTCTGGGATTGTGACCAGCGCCTCCTCGAACAGTGCGTTCTGCAACGACTCGGCAATTTCGGGCATCGTCATGGTTTCGGCCAACATGAAGTTGCCCGCTTCGATGTTGCGTTCTAGTCCGGTGACGCGCAGGTAAAGATTGAACAAATCAGCGTCCGTGATGAAGCCCTCTGCTGCCAACCGCGCGGCGATGAAGCGAGCCGGCTCACCGGGCGCAATGGTAAAGGGACGCGGGCGTGGGTTGCTGCCCGCCGGAATGTTGAGCTCATCTTCGCGTAGGCGCAGGTTAAAGGCCAACACCTGTCGTTCAATGCTGTCGGGGTCGAGTGAAAATTGGTTGGCGTTGGGATCGATCAGGCCAGCGGCGCTTCGTGGCGCTGCCAGCAGTTGCTCATCGAGATGGGCATTGGAGACAACCCAGACGCCCGCCAGTACGCCAACGACGAGCAGCAGGGTTCCCATTTTCAACAGGTTCCAAATCAGGGTGGAACCCTGGAATTGCCGTCGCCAATTGTGATCTGTCCGATAGTGCTGATTACGTCGCGCCAGCACCTGTTGTTGACGTTCGTCGATAGCCATGCGTCGATCAAATCCTCAGAGTTGTAAGCGGCGAGTCGCCAGGGACGGATGCCGCCATGTTGACCTCACGCCATTATCTTATCGTGCACGTGGGGCCAGGTCGATGCGACCGTAATCCATCACTTCTGCGGCTGTCCGCCTGTCCAGATAACTTTGCAAGATGACGGCGGCAGCTGCAGCATCTTCCGCTACAGCGTCGCGCCGTTCCGCCAGAATCGCCTGCGCTGCGTAGGTGCTCAGGCGCTCATCCCAAAAGATGACGGGCAACGGCGCACCCAGCAAGGCGCGCAGGGCGTGCGCCAGCCGCATCGCCCATTTGCGGATGCTTTGGGCGCGGGCGCCTTCGCTGCCATCCATGTTGAGCGGCAGGCCACAGATCACGGCCTGCGCCGCCTCGCGCTGCACGAGCTTCGCCAACGCCGCAAAATCTTCATTGCGGCTGCGGCGATGGATAACGGTCAACGGGCGCGCCGCGAGCTGAAGAGGGTCGCAGACCGCCACGCCGATACGCGCCAGCCCAACGTCGAGCGCCAGGAGTTTGCCCTCCGGATGAACGTGGTTGTTACTGGTCGGCGCCATAATTAATGCGCACCTGAATGCGACTTGGCAGGTTGGGCAGCACACCCTTCCAGGCCGGGTCGAGATAGATGTCCGGCGGGCCCTCAATCAGCCAGCGCTCCTGGATTGCCTGCGCGGCTGCGTCGGGCGGCAAACCGGCGACGGCGGCGCGCACTTCGTCTGGATCGATAGGCGTCGTGTAATCCGCCGCAACGGTCATGGTAAAGGTGACAGAGCTGGTAGTCGATTCGCTCTGCGGTTGACGTTGGGCGCGCACAGTGTCCAGCACCAGGCGGCCGCGCGCAGGCACCTGTTCCTGTAGTTTGGTGAGAATGATGTTGGTCGCCTCTTGTTCATTGACGGCCAAGCCTTGCGCCAGCACACGTACAGAGCCGCTGAGTTGTTGAGCTTCCTCGTCGTTGTACTGGTCGAACGATTGCGCGATGATAAAGGTTTGCACCGATTCTGGCGGCAGCCATTCACCCGGCTCCAATTGCGCCGAGAGGGCGTCATAGGCTTTGGACGCGGCAGCGCTCTGGAGGATTGCCACCAGTTGCTCGCGATCTTGCTGCGACACCACGGAGACCAATTCGGCGCCGCCGCCGGCGGTGCCATTGGTGTTGTTGACGCGCAGGCGGAAACGCAGGGCGCCGACAACGGTGTTGATGGTGTTGGCGCGCACGTTGCCGTTGATGCCAGGCTCGACGGCCTCCACCGGCGCAGTGACGCGCTGACCGACGCCGCCCTCGACGCGCACTTCTTGCAGCGTGCGAAATTGCACCGGTGTACCGGAACTGGTGCTCACCAGCGTGTTTATCGGGATCGTCACCGGCGTGCTGCTGAGATTGCTGAAGACGACCTCACCAACTGCTTTACCGCTCGCCTTTTGCGACGTGCCGGTGGCAGGCACTGCGCCCTGCTCTACCAGCTCGACTTTGACCAGCCGCGCCGGAAGTTGCGCCTGCTGCACGTCCGCGCTCTCCAGCCCGGCGATGGCTGTCATTGCCAGGTCGGTCTGGAGTGGGAGATGGCCCGGCGTCAGGGTAATGGTTGCCGCCGGCAGCACATAGTAGGTGAAGCCGACCAGCGCCGCCACAATCAGCAATCCCATCATCAGGTTGCCTGCAATGCGCATCCAGATAGGCGTTGGCTTGCGGTAAGCGGTCTCGCTTTGGATACGCCGCTGGCGCGCTTGTCGCTGCGTCGGCATGGTTTGCCGGGCGACAATCTCCTGGCGGCGCCAGGGAGGCGGCTCCGGCAAGCTGGCATCCGGGCGGCGCGGGTCGATCAAGGGCAGCAGCGGCTTCATGCGCCAGTGGTCGCCTGCCGCCTGCTCAACACGGCTAAAGACCGGCACGCCGACCTGTTTGGCAGCAGTGCGCGTCGCCGGTTCACGCGTAATGATGGCAATTTCGTTCTGCTGTATCTGCGCCTGGCGCTGGAGGAGGCGCATGCGCGCCACGTTGTTGAGTTCAAGCCAGCCTTCGGGCAGTTCCAGTGCGATACGTCGGTTGCGCCACTGCCCCAACGTACGGCGCACGGCTTCCAGGCTGGCGTCGGGCGGAATCTGGTAGAGTTCAGTCATGGCATCCACATTCGTGTTGCGTATTGCGTGTTACGTGTTGCATCAAGCACAGCACGCTTCACGAGACACGCAGCACGCAACACGTTTCACTTCAAATTCGTCTTCACCCAGCTGGCGATGCTGTGCAACGCTTCGTCCAGTTGGCTGGCGTCGCGACCGCCAGCTTGCGCCAGTGTTGGGCGACCGCCGCCGCCGCCGCCCATCAATTTGGCGGCATCGCGCACGATGTTGCCGGCGTGCATGCCACGGCTGACCAGGTCATCGGTCACAGCGGCGACGATAAGCGGTTTATTGTCGATCACGGCGCCGACAGCCACGACGCTGCTGCCCAGCTTATCACGGAACCAGTCGGTCATCTGGCGCAGGGTATCGACGTCGGCGGCAGGCACACGCACCGCCAGCACAGAGAAACCGTCGACGCGCTCGGCCCGGTCGAGCAGCGCCTGCGCTTCCTGGCGCGCCAGTTTTTGGCGCAACTGCGTCAGCTCTTTCTGTAACGCCTGATTCTCGGTAAGCAGTTCCCGCACGGCGTCGGCGGCGTCGGCGGGCTTGCTATGCGTCAGAGCGGCGATGGCGTCGAGCGCTGCCAGCCGTTCTTCAATGGTGGCTTCGGCCACGCGTCCGGTGACGACCTCCATGCGGCGCACGCCAGCAGCGACGCTGCCTTCGTTGATGACCAGGAATGGCCCGACTTCGGCGGTGCTATCGACGTGCGTGCCGCCGCACAACTCGGCGCTGATGCCCTCCTCTTCGCCAAAAGAGACAACGCGCACCTCGTTGCCATATTTTTCGGTGAAGAGCGCTGTGACGCCTTCGCTGATAGCCTGGTTGTAGGTTGTCCACCGCGTATTGACCGGGTAATTCTCCAGAATGATGGCATTGGCGCGGCGTTCGATGGCGGCAATGTCCTCGTCACTCAGCGCCTGACCGTAGGTAAAGTCGAAGCGCAGGCGATCCGGCGCCACCAGTGAACCTGCCTGGTGCACATGGCTGCCAAATCGTTCGCGCAGCGCTGCGTGCAGGATGTGGGTGGCTGTGTGGTTGCGCATAATGTCCCAACGCCGCACGGTGTCGATCACGGCTTCCGCCGGATCGCCGACTTTGACCGTGCCGCTCGTCACTGCGCCGACATGCAAGATCATGCCGGGCACGGGGCGGCGCATGTCTGTCACCTGGACGACCCACACCGGTTCGTCCAGGTTTTCGGGCCAGTAGTAAATTTCGCCGGTGTCGCTGACCTGACCGCCTGTTTCGACGTAGAAGACGGTTTCCGGCAGCAAGATTTCGACCGCCTGACCGACGCTGGCTTCTGCCACCGGCTGTCCTTCGACAAAGATGGCGGCAACAGTGGCGTCGGTCTCGGCCAGGCTTTCGTAGATGCGATAGCGCACACCGGTGAGGTCGATGACGCCCTCCGCCTGGAGTTGGCGGAAGTGCTCGGCGTAGGTCGAGACATCCTCTCCCAGTTTTTCGACAGCGGTGGCGCGGCTCTTTTCCTTCTGTTCGGCCAGCGCCTCGCGGAAGCCGATCTCGTCGATGGTGAAGCCGTTGTCTTGCGCTATATCGCGCGTCAGGTCGATAGGGAAGCCGAAAGTGTCCCACAGGAAGAAAGCTTCCTGTCCCGAAATTTGTTTGCGCCCCTCGTCGCGCATCTTTGCCATCAAGTTATCGAGGATGCGCAGCCCATTGACCAACGTGCGGTGGAAGCGCTCTTCCTCGTCGGTGATGGTTTGCAAAATGTAGTCGCGCTTCGGGATCAAGTCGGTGTAGTGGCGCCCCATCTCGTCGATCACCGTGTCGGCGACCAGCGCCAGGAAGGGGCGGTCGAAGCCGATGATCTTGCCGAAGCGGGCGGCGCGACGCAGGATCATGCGCAGGACGTACTGGCGGCCTTCGTTGCCGGGCAGCACACCATCGCCGATCATGAAAGTGCAGGCGCGTGCGTGGTCGGCAATGGCGCGATACCGGAAGAGATGCTCGGCGCGCTGAGCGTCATTGTGACCCGCAAGCTGCTGGATGCGGTTCATGATCGGCGTGAAGGCGTCGGTGTCGTAGTTGTTGTCTTTGCCTTGCAGGATGCTGGCGAGGCGTTCCAGCCCGGCGCCGGTGTCGACGCTGGGCGCCGGCAGCGGCACAAGCGTCCCGTCCGGTTTGGCGTCGTATTGCATGAAGACCAGGTTCCAGATTTCCAGGTATTCGTCGTCCTTGTTGACGCCCTTTGCACTTTGCACCGCCAGATCGCCCCAGTAGTAGTGAATCTCAGAGCAAGGCCCGCAGGGGCCGGTGTCGCCCATCGCCCACCAGTTGTCCTTTTTACCAAAGCGCAGCACGCGCGCCGGATCGGCGCCGGTCTCGATCCAGAGCCGCTCGGCTTCGGCGTCATCTTCGTAGACGGTGAACCAGAGCCGTTCGAGCGGTAGACCCAATTCTTCGACCAGCAATTGCCAGGCAAAGCGAATGGCGTCTTGCTTGAAATAGTCCCCGAAAGAGAAGTTGCCCAGCATCTCGAAGAAGGTGTGATGGCGCGGGCTGGGGCCAACATTCTCCAGGTCGTTGTGTTTGCCGCTGACGCGCATGCACTTTTGGGCGGTGGTGGCGCGCTTATAGGGGCGCTTCTCTATGCCAAGAAAAACGTCCTTGAACTGATTCATCCCGGCGTTAGTGAGCAGCAACGTCGGGTCGTTTTCCGGCACCAGGCTGCTGCTGGCGACGATTTCATGACCGTGCTCGTGGAAGAAATCCAGAAAAAGCTGGCGAATCTGGCTGGTCGTCAAGTATTTCATACACGTCGTTTCCCATGCATTCAGTGCAAGCGTGCCCACAACATATCCTTGCGATTGTAGGGCAAAGGAGAAGGGGTGTCAAAACGGTGGAGTTTTGGGGAGTGTAGGGCGAGTAGTCTATTTCGACCACAACAGGGCGAATACGAGTAAGTCCTCATCTGCGCGATTACGCCGGCTGATCCTCGGCAGGCGGATGCCAGCCTACTGTAATCCATAGTCGCCGCGTGGCGACAACGTCAGGATGGTTCATATCAAGAGCAGCGACGGTTGCGCGCCCGGTGGGCGTCTTGCCAATTAGCACGGCGCCCGCTTCAGACCAGGCAAAGTGCTCATGCCAGCGCTGTTCATTGGGATGAAACAAGGGCGCCGTCTCTCCTGTGGCTGGGTCGATGGCATGGGTTCGGTCGGATTTGTGGCTGTTGCACAGGGGGCACGCCAAAGTCAGGTTGTGATCGTTCGTCGCGCCACCGGCTGATTGCGGTATGATGTGATCGATTTCCAAAAATGGACCAATGATGCGTTCCGGCGTGTGGCAATAGGCACAGCGGTTATGCGCTGCAGTTGCGATCCGCTGGCGCTGTGTGGGGGAAATGCGGTCACGCGGCATAGCGCATCCCCTTCAGGCGTCAAATGAGGGGAGCAAATTGGTCTGGATCGGAAACATCGTACCCACGCTGTTGCAGGAGAGCAACCGCTTGCGCACGAATTAACTGGGTCTCGCGATAAAGCCTGACCAACGCCTGCTCTTCGGCGCGCTCAGCCGGTGAGAGTTGTGCGCGCTGTTGTTTGTCGTGGAGCGCTTCGAGACGTTGCTGTTGTTCTGCCGACAAGGTTGTACGCGCCATTTGCCACAAGGCGGCATCATTCAAGAGCGCCATCTGCGTCACCGCAGTTTGCAAGTCGGATGGCAGGGTGGTGGTTTCTGGGAGCAGTGCGGCAACTGCGTCAGTCAGGAGTTGTTCGACCGACCGCTGCGTTTGCTTTGCCAGGCGTTGGACGCGGCGATAACTGTGTTCAGAGAGATTGACGGTCACAGGATGTACAGCCATACTACCAATCCTGACGGCAAGAGCGGAACAAGGCGTGAGCGTGATTGCAGTATACCACAAGCGATCGGCAGGATGAGAATTATCTTGCCCGCGCCAACACCTTGCGTGCAGCAATGAGCATCGGCATATCCACCATTTTGCCTTCGAAGGTGAAGGCGCCGGCGCCGGCAGCCTGTTGCGCCGCAAATGCCTGGATCAGTCGTTGCGCCCGGTCGATCTCATCCGGTGAGGGCGAGAAGACGCGGTTGACGACAGGCGTCTGGTTGGGATGGATGCAGGTCTTGCCGGTGAAGCCGAGTTGCCGGGCAAAGCGGCTTTCGGTTTCCAGGCCGGACGCATCGTGGAAGTCGGTGAAGACCATGTCGAACGCCTGTAAGCCATAGGCGGCTGCCGCTGTCACAACGGCGCTGCGGGCGTAGAAAACCTCCCACGCCGCCGGCGTGCGCACGGCGCCGATGTCCCCTGCCAGGTCTTCGGCGCCGAAGATTAGTCCTTCCAACCGCGGCGTGGCGCAGGCGATCTCCTTGAGATTCATCACCCCGCGCGCAGTTTCGATCATGGCGAAGAGGCGAAATGCGCCGATTGCCAGCCCAAGCTGTCGCTCCGCTGCTTCCAACAGCCGGTCGACGGCGCACAGATCGGCTTCATCCTCGGCCTTCGGGGCAATGTAGCCATCGGGACGCCAGGCTGCCGTCGCCTCGATTTCCGCCACCGGCAGGCCGGTGCTGACATGATTAAGTCGCACCAGCCGCTCGCGCCCGCCAAAATCCACTGTCTGCAGCGCCGCCGCCACTGTCGTGCGCGCCTCGACCTTGCGGTTTTGCGCCACGCCATCCTCCAGGTCGAGGATCACGGCGTCAACTTCCCAACCGGCCGCCTTCTGGATCTTCTTCATGCTGTCGCCGGGCATGAACAGGAGCGAGCGCCGGGCAAAGTGCGAATTCTCGACAGGCATGACTACCCTCTCTTTCTCATTAGCGCCGTGCGCTCGAACTCAATGACGACGACGCCATCCTGGTTGCGTCCAGTGTGCCGGAAGCGGATGATGCCTTGACCGGGGCGCGAGCGCGAGTCGCGCTTCTCCACGACTTCGGTGGTCACATAGAGGGTGTCGCCGTGAAAGAGCGGATGCGGATGGACAACGCGTTCGTAGCCCAGGTTGGCGACCAGCGTGCCCTCGGTCAGTTCCGGCACGGTGAGGCCGACCGCCAACCCCAATGTGAAGATGCCGTTGACGATGCGCCGACCAAACTCTGAATGTTTTTGCGCGTAATCTTCATTGAGGTGAAGCGGCTGGGTGTTCATGGTCAACGCGCAAAAAAGTGTGTTGTCCATCTCCGTGATCGTGCGGCCCAGGCTATGCTGGATGATGTCGCCGACCGTCAAGTCGTCAAAAAAGCGACCGGGCATGCGTATCCCTCCTGTTTGCGCTGGTGATGCTCCTGTGTAACCATAATAGTTGAATTTTATTCCAATTACGAAACCTACACAGGCAAAGGAGTAGAAACCGATGAACTTCCCAGGATTTAGCACCGGTATCGGCGGACTGTCGCACCTGTCGAACGCCCTCACGCGTTCGATCAGCGCTGAGAACCCCGATGGACGCAAAGGCGGCGGTGGACGTGCAACAGAGGGGACAGGCGCGGTTGCCGCGCGCGAACTTGGCCAGGGGTGGAAAGTTTCACCCTCGATCAATATTGCCGGCAACACCATAGCCACGCTGGCCGCCATTGATGGCCCCGGCGTCATCCAGCACATCTGGCTGACGGTGCACCCCTCGGCATGGCGGCGGCTGCTCTTGCGTTGCTACTGGGACGACGAACCCACGCCATCGGTGGAGACGCCGCTGGGCGACTTTTTCGCCAACGGTTGGTGCGAACGTTGCAATATCACCTCGCTGGCAATCGCTGTCAACCCGGCGGGCGGCTTTAACAGCTACTGGGAGATGCCCTTCCGCCGGCGGGCGCGTATCACCGTAGAGAATCTGTCACCTGAACCGGTCAACGGCTTTTATTACCAAATCACTTACGCGTTGACCGAAGTCCCGGAAAGTGCAGCTTACTTCCACGCCCAGTGGCGACGCAGTAACCCGCTGCCCTATCAGAGCGTCCACACGCTGCTCGATGGCGTGCAGGGACAGGGTCATTATGTCGGTGCGTATCTGGCCTGGGGCGTCAACAACAATGGCTGGTGGGGCGAGGGCGAGATCAAGTTCTACCTGGATGGTGATGAGGAGTGGCCGACAATTTGCGGCACCGGCACCGAGGATTATTTTGGCGGCGCATGGAATTTCGAGTTCCCGCCGGGTCAGTACGGCGTCTTCACTGGCCCCTACAGCGGCCTGCCGCAGGTGATCAAGCCGGATGGTCTCTATCGCAGCCAGCAGCGCTTCGGCATGTATCGCTGGCACATCCTGGACCCGATCCGCTTTCAGCAAGATTTGCGCGTCACCATCCAGGCGCTTGGCTGGCGCGCCGCGCTCGAAGGCAAGCCGCGCTACCTGCCGCTGCAAGACGACATCGCCTCGACCGCATTTTGGTATCAGACGGAGCCGCACGCGTCGTTTCCGCCATGTCCGGGTTTGAATACACTGGAAGTGATCTGAACGACCTGACCAAATCTCGTCGAAATGGTTCATCTGCAGCGACCGGTCTTGGCGCCGTGAAGAGTTAACACCATAGCAGAGTGGATTTAAGTGCGCCCGATTTCATGCAGGAAGGAAACTTTATGTCCGAACGCATTGGTTTTGTCGGCTTAGGCATCATGGGGCAGGGAATGGCCGCCAACCTGCTGAAAGCTGGTTTTGAGTTGACAGTCTGGAATCGCACGATTACGCGTATGCAAGATCTGGTGGCGCAGGGCGCGCATGCAGGCGCCAGCCCTGCCGATGTGGCTGCACGCAGCGACATCGTGATCATCTGTGTCAGCGACACCCCGGATGTGCAGGCGGTGATCTTGGGGGGGCAGGGCATCATCCATGGCGCGCGTCCGGGGGCGCTGGTCATTGATTGCAGCACGATCAGCCCGCAAGCGACGCGCGAGTTGGCGACAACTCTGGGGGCGCGGGGCGTCTTTATGCTCGATGCGCCAGTCAGCGGCGGCAGCGAAGGCGCTGCTAAAGGCACGCTCAGCATCATGGTCGGCGGCGAAAGCGACCAGTTTGAGCGTGCGCTGCCGGTCTTCCAGGCAATGGGCAAGACGATCACCCATGTGGGGGGACATGGCGCCGGGCAGACGGTCAAGCTGGTCAATCAAGTGTTGGTCGTCGGCAACTGCATTGCCATGTGTGAGGCGCTCATGTTTGCGCAGGCGGGCGGCGTCGATCTCCAAAAGACCTACAACGCCGTCAGCCAGGGCGCCGCCGGCAGCTGGATGTTCACCAACCGGGCGCCGCAGATCATGGCGCGCGACTGGCGTCCCGGCTTTACCATTGACCTGCAGCAAAAAGACCTCCGGCTCGTCCTGGAAGCCGCCGATGAACTGGGTGTGCCTGTCCCTGTCACCAGTCTGGTCTTTCAGCTCTATCGCACACTCCAGGCGCGGGGCGTCGGCAGCGAAGGCAACCATGCACTCGTCAAGGCGTTGGAGCATCTGGCTGGCTTTGAGATCGCACCCAATCGCTGAACTCCACGCTAACGCATCTTCTGCACCACAGGTGACAGTCGTTGCATATCATGGCTGTCACCTGAATGTCCAACCATATTTCCCTACAAACTTACTGTCACGCGGCTGCAACTCTAATACAATGCTAAGCGTAGTATCAATGCGCTTGTGCTATCATTCACAAGATACGATGTGATAGTTGATTCGATTGGAAATGCCATGAAACGGTTTATGCTTGTCTTTCTCATCATTGTCGTTGTGGCGGCGGGCGGCTGGCTGGCTTATGATCGCTATCTGGCGCCAGTCCAGGCGCAGAGCGACGCCCCCGCCTACGAAACGATCACCGTGACGCGCGGCGCCATCGCCAGCACCGTCAGCGCTACAGGCAGCATTGAACCCAAAGAGCAGGTCTCATTGCTTTTTCGTAGCGTTGGCACCGTCAATGATGTGCTGGTGGAGGTTGGCCAAAGCGTCAAGGCGGGTCAGTTGTTGGCGCAACTTGACACGACCGACCTGACGCTGGCGTTGGCTAATGCCAAAGTCGCGCAGGAAATTGCTGCAGCGCAACTTGCCAAGTTGGAAGCGCCACCCGACCCGATGGATGTGGCGGCGGCGCAGGCGGCGGTCGAAGTGGCGCAGGCTGGCGTCGCCAGCGCCGAGGCTGCACTGGCGAGCGCGCGCGCCAGCTATAACAACCTCTTTGCCGGCCCCACCGACGCCCAGCAGGTGATCAATGAAGCGCAACTGCGTCAGGCTGAAATCAATCTGAAACAGGCGCAACAGGCGTATAACAAGATCAAGGATCAGCCGGACGCCGGCATGTTTCCGCAGGCGCAGCAACTGGAGCAGGCGACCGTGAACTATGAGCTGGCAAAGGCGCAGGTCGAGAAGACCGTCGAACCGGTCAATGCTGCCCAGCAAGCGCAAGGGTTGAATCAGATTGCCCAGGCGCAATCCGCGCTGCGACAGGCGCAGGCGCAGGTTGTCAATGCGCGCAACAACCTGGACAATTTGCTGGAAGGTCCGAAAGAAGAGGATTTGATCATTGCGCGCGCTCAGGTCAAGCAAGCGCAATTGAACACCCTGCAAGCCGAGCACGCGCTTGCTAACGCCCGTCTGGTTGCGCCCATCGCTGGTGTGGTCAGTCAGGTCAACATCAAAGCGGGAGAGATCGCTAATAATGCGCGTCCGGCGGTGGTGCTGACAGATTTAAGCCAGTTTCAGATGAAGGTGCTGGTCGACGAGATCGACGTGCGTCAGGTGGCCGTGGGGCAGCCGGTGCGGCTGAGCGTCGATGCCTTGCCCGACGTCACAATTACCGGCAAGGTGATCGAAATTGCACCGACAGCCTCCAATGTCAATGGCGTTGTGGCCTACGAGGTGACGGTGGCGCCAGACGCCACCGATCAGCCGCTGCGGGTCGGCATGAGCGCCACTGCCATCATCACCACGGCGGATGTCGAGGACGTGATCCTCGTCCCGAATCGCTTTATCACAGTTGATCGCAACACGGGCGAGGCGTATGTCTACAAGATGGTTGCCGGCGCGCCTGTGCGCCAGCAGGTGGAGCTCGGCTTGCGCAACGAACGCGAGAGCCAGATTCTCGCCGGTGTGCAGGATGGCGACATCCTGGCTTTTGTGACGCAAAGCAGCGAGGAACAATTGCGCGGCGCCCTGTTCGGTGGCAATTAGCCATTCGCTTCACCGCAGGCGATCTGACGCCGCCTGTGGCGTAGAGGACGTAAACGGAAGACGGTAGCATGGCGGCAAGTAACAATGGCAACAACGGCGATACTCCGGTGGTGTCGCTGCGTTCGATCAGGAAAATCTATCAGATGGGTGATGTCGAAGTGCACGCCCTGCGCGGCGTCGATATCGACATCTACCCCGGCGAGATGGTCGCCATCATGGGGCCGAGCGGCAGTGGCAAATCGACGCTGATGAACATCATTGGCTGCCTCGATGTGCCGAGCGAAGGCTGGTATGAGATCGATGGCAAGGACGTCAGCCGACTCAAAGACGACCAGCTGGCGGCGATTCGCAACCACAAGATTGGCTTTGTCTTTCAGAGTTTCAACCTGCTGCCGCGCACGACAGCATTGGCAAATGTTGAATTGCCTCTGATCTATGGCGGCGTCGGCGGGCGGCAACGTCGCAAGCGTGCAGAGGAGGCGTTGCGTCTGGTCGGCCTGGGCGATCGCCTCGATCACAAACCCAATGAGCTATCCGGTGGACAACAGCAGCGCGTGGCAATCGCGCGCGCGCTAGTCAATGAGCCATCATTGATCCTGGCTGACGAACCGACTGGCAACCTGGACACCAAAACCAGCATCGAGATCATGGAGTTATTCCAGCGTCTCAACCACGAACGCGGCATCACGATTGTCTTTGTCACCCATAACCCGGAAACCGCCGAGTATTGCCACCGCGTGGTGCGCGTGCGCGATGGTCTGGTGGAATCGGACATCACCCGGCAGGCCACCGCCGGCATCTTTGCCAACGGCGCCCAGGCTGTGAGCGTCAATGGTCATGCCGCGCCATTGGTGCAGGAGAAGGGGCTATGAAAGTTGTCGAAGCGATGCGCATTGCGCTGCGCGCCCTGGCTGCCAATAAGCTGCGCAGCGTCCTCACAATGTTAGGCATCATCATTGGCGTTGGCGCTGTGATCGCGTTGATGTCGATCGGGCGCGGCGTCGAGAAGTATGTCACCGACCAGTTCGCCGGGCTGGGCAGCAATTTGCTCTTCATTGCTCCCGGTCAGATCTCAGACGGCCCTCCCACCTTGCGCGCCAATCCGGTCAAGTCGCTCACGCTTGGCGATATGCAAGCCATTGGCGACCGCAGCCGGGTGCCTCACGTATCTCAAGTCGCCGCTGATTTCCAGACGCGCACCACCGTCGAACGCAATGGCAAGAGCGTCACCGTGCAAGCCAACGCCACCACGCCCAGCTATCCCAATGTGCGCAGTTGGAGGACCACACTCGGTGCATACTTCTCCGCACTGGATGCGGAAGAGCGGCAACGCGTCGTGCTGCTGGGCGCCGACACTTACGAAGAACTCTTCCCCAACGGCGAATATCCCATCGACCAGATCGTACAGATCAACGGGATGAACTTCCGCGTGATCGGCGTAATGGAGAGCAAAGGCGGCGGGCCAGGCGGCAACCTCGACAAATCGGTCTTCTTGCCGTTGACAACGGCTCAGGATCGCCTCTTCAAGCAGAAGAACCCAAATGGCGAGTACAAGGTTTCTGTGATCTATGCCTCCATCGATGAAGCTGACAATATTCCGCTGGCGCAGGAAGAGATTGCCCAGATCATGCGTGAACGGCGTGGCATCAAGTATCTCGACCAGGACGATTTCAGCATCATTAGCCAGAATGACTTAATCTCAGTCTTTGGAGACATCCTGGGTGCGCTGACGATCTTTCTCGGCGCCATTGCTGCCATCAGCCTGCTGGTGGGCGGCATCGGCATCATGA
>DGFH01000089.1:0-3028 GCA_002391565.1 Anaerolineales bacterium UBA3905 | reverse complement strand
TAAGAGACAGCATGAACATCATGTTGGTGAGCGTCACCGAACGCACACGCGAGATTGGGTTGCGCAAGGCGGTGGGCGCCAAACGCGGCGATGTCTTGATCCAGTTCCTGATCGAGGCCATGGTGCTGGCTGCTGTCGGCGGCGTCATCGGCGTGACGCTGGGATGGGGATTGGCGCGAGTTGTAAGCACTTTCTTTGGTGAGTTCCAGGCAGTGGTCGGCGCAGACGCAGTCATCATTTCACTGGTGGTGGCGACGGCGGTTGGGCTGTTCTTTGGCATCTTCCCTGCCTATCGCGCCAGCCGGCTGAATCCAATTGATGCGTTGCGCTATGAATAGCCGGCGTCGTAGCGTAGCAATTGTGTGATGGAGAGAAGATGAGATCGATCTCGCTGGGCCGGCGCGGTTGCGTGTTAGGGATGTTGCTCCTGGGCATAGGGCTGCTTACGGCGTGTGGCGGCGCTGCCCCTCAGGGGACGCCGACCCCGATCCCGGCCAACGTAGTGCGTCCGGTGCAGCCAACGCCCGTCTACCCGGCGCGCGCCGATGTGTTCACCCTGGCGACGCCGACGATCACGCCGATCTTTCTAACACCGACGCCGGAGCCGCCGTCAGCTGCGGCATTGAGCGCGGTGGAAAATGGGTCGGCCGGTTGGCGTGCACTGCTGACGATCGCACAGCCGCCCTCTGCCATGGGAATTGCCACCGGCGGCGCTGTCATCTATGACGCGCCAGGCGGACGTGTGCTTAAGCGCGTCCCGGCTACTGGTGTGCTTAGCGTAACCGGCATCTCTGAGGATGGGCGCTGGCTTTCAGTGTACGATGACGACGCCGTCTTTGGCTGGACGCCCGTTTCCCAACTTGTGCTGTATGGCGCCGATGACTTGACCGTCGTGACGGAAGCTGTCGATCCGGCGATCGTTGCCACGCTGATTGCCAATGTGATGCAGCCGGTGACGGTGCTGGATGACCTGATGGCGACGCTGGAGGCAACGCCGACACCGCAACCGCAATAGACGAGAAGATAAAGAGCGAGGAAGAAGAGGAGATCAGGCGATTGCGAGATGGGGGCGACGCAATGTTGCCTTCCCCGCTCCCGGTCGATTTGTCTTCCTCTCTCATATATCCAATTCACTCAGCGCAGGCAAATAACGCGTCAGAAAACGCAGAAAGGTGCGTGTCACTGGCGTGAAGAAGGCTTGCTGATTCCACACGAGTTTGAGCGTGCGTTGAAGAGGTTTCCCCTCCACCGGCAGCGCCCGCAACAGCCCTAGCTCTAGCTCACTGTGCACGGCATATGCCGGCAAAATCGTGATGTCTTTACCCTTGGCGACGGCGCGCTTGATCGATTCCACGTTGTCGAACTCGGCGGCGACCTGCACCGGCACACCGGCGCGCTGCAACTCGCCATCCAGCCAGGTGCGCGTCTGGCTGTTGCGTTGGCGCATCACCATACTCTGCCCACCTAACTCCGCCAGGTGCACAGCATCTCGCTGCCACCAGGGGTGCCTGGAGCCAACAATCACAAACTGCTCGTTCACTTCCAATGCCAACACACCGATGCCCTCTTGGTCGACGCCTTCGTCCAGTTCACCTTCAATAATGCCCAGATCCATGCGTCCGCCGCGCAGCCCAGCAATGATCTGCGGCGTCGTGCCCGTTTGTACAGTCACCGTCAGGTTAGGATAGTGCTGACGGAAGGCTTGCGCCCAGTCGGGTAGCAGGTAAACGCCGACGCCAGGCGTGGCGGCCACCGTCACCTGTCCGTTGGCAAGATGCTGGACATCGGTCACAGCGTTCTCAGCCTCGGCTAACAAACGCAGAATCTCGCGTGTATAGGCGTGGAGCGTCTCGCCGGCAGGCGTCAGGCTTACGCCGCGTCGACCACGCTGAAACAACCTGGCGCCCAGGCTGGCTTCCAGGTCGTGAATATGCTGGCTGACCGCCGGCTGGGTCATCAACAGGCGGTCAGCAGCAGCGCTAAAACTGCCGGTCTGCACGACAGTCGCAAAGATTTCAAGCTTGTAGAGATTCAGCATAAGTGTAACCTTATAGCAATCATAAGCAAGTGGGCGGCGCTCGCCAAATCTCAACCAGTGTAGAGTGATGCGCAGTGAAATCTGGTTGCTCACAAAAGGAGACTTGTGCATGAGCTTTCTCAATCGACTCTTTGGCGGCCCCGGCGCTGCCGGTCATCAACTGGTGCAGCCGGCGGAGTACAAGGCGCGCTACATGGACGACGCCATGCCGCACACCCTGGTGGATGTGCGCACGCCGGAAGAGTTCAATGCTGGCTACATTCCTGGCGCCATCAACATCAGTTTGCAGGAGTTGCAGCAGAAACTGAACCGCATCCCGACGGACAAGCCGGTGATCGTCTACTGTCGCAGCGGCAATCGCAGCGCGTTTGCGGCCAACATCCTGAAACAGGCCGGTTACACCGAGGTCTACGACCTGGGCGGCATCATCGATTGGGCGCGGCAAGGGCTGCCCATTACTCGTTAAGCAACGGAGGAACGCATGCTGCTTCGATACTTTTACGATGAAAAACTGGCGCAGGCGAGCTATCTGGTCGGCTGCGTGGCGACGGGCGAGGCGCTGGTCGTTGACCCCATGCGCAATGTGACGCCCTACTTGCGTGCTGCAGAAAAAGAAGGGTTGCGCATCACCCATGTGACGGAGACGCATATTCACGCTGACTTTGTCAGCGGCAGCCGCGAGCTGGCCGCCGCCACCGGCGCCACGATCTATCTCAGCGATATGGGCGACGCCAACTGGAAGTACGCCTACGCCGACGAGCCGAATGTTATTTTGGTGCGCGAGGGGGATAGCTGGAAAGTGGGCAACATCAAGGTCGATGTGATGCACACACCCGGCCATACGCCCGAACACATCAGCTTCATGATTACCGACACTGCCGGCGCCGACAAGCCGATGGGCATCTTCACGGGCGACTTTCTTTTCGTGGGCGACGTTGGACGTCCCGACCTGTTGGAAGAAGCCGCTGGCTATAAAGGCACCAAAGAAAT
>DGFH01000354.1:22865-37401 GCA_002391565.1 Anaerolineales bacterium UBA3905 | reverse complement strand
CGGGTGCAGCGCGACGAGGTAGCGATGACGGAGGATTGTGTAGCACCACCAGCGGGGGTCGCGCCAGCTAGGCTCGTCGAACGGACGAAAGACGCCAAACGGATACGGCGCTGGTGAAGGGGCAAGCTTTTCCACCGACCAGCGCAACACCAGCCGCAGCGCCCCACCCCGTTCTTCCGCCGTCGGCGAGACATCATCTTTGACCAACGCCGGCTTGACTAACGGCGAATTGGCAAGCGGAGAGCGGGAGAGCGCCAGCAGACTCTGACAGGTGCGCAGCGCGTCGCCGACCAGCGGCAACAAGGTGGTCGGCGCCAGCAGATCGACAATTGTGTCGTGTTGAGTAGAATAGAGCAGCAAATCGGGCATGGCGAATGCACTTGACGCAATCCTGACGCACTTGATCGGCGGCATCAGCCAGCATAGAAGCAGTGCGATGTGCGATGCTGGCGTCGATAGAAAGGCGATGATCTATGGTACACGAAAATCAACAGCACGGCGATACGACGACAAGGCGCTGCTTCCAACGCAACGGCATCGTTGTCATGGCGCTCATCGCACTGACGACGCTGGCCGTTCTGCTGGGTGCACTGGCGGGAAAGCCGCAGCCGGCTGCAGCTGCGCCCTCAACTGATGCAACCGCCTGCGCCACAGTGACGGCGATTCCCGTCGCCGAGTGCAACGCCCTGGTCGAACTCCACCAGAATACAGGGGGCGCCGCCTGGGTCAACCGCACAGGCTGGCTGGATTTTGGGGCGCCGACCGCGCCGTGCACCTGGTTTGGCGTTGTGTGCAGCGGTGGGCGCGTGACCGAACTCGTGCTGCCCGGCAACCACCTCAGCGGCACGCTGCCCGTCAGCCTGGGCGCCTTCACCGCTCTGACGCGACTGCGACTCGAAAACAACGCGCTCACGGGGCGCATTCCCGGCGCTTTGTGTGCGTTAACCTCCGCCCTCGTCGAGGTCGACTTCGCCTATAACGCACTCTTTGCGCGCACGCGCAGCGCCGCCCAATGTGCAGACGCACTCGACCCTGACTGGCGTGCAACGCAAACCACCAAAGTGACGGACCTTCATCCGGTGGAATTCTACACGAATGCCCTGCGTATCGCCTGGACGCCGATCAGCTATACAGCGGATGGCGGCTATTATGAAATCTTAGGGGCGCTCGATGTCTCGGGGCCATACTCCGTGGTGGCGCAGACGGCGGATAAGACGACGGCGAGCTATCTGTTCACAGGATTAGCGCCGGGTAAGAGCTATTTTTTTGCCGTGCGCACCGTCACTCCGCCGCATGGCGACCAACCGAACACGCTGATCAGCGATCCGGCGCTGACGGTCGGCGCAACACTGGCGGTGGCCGGCGCGCGTGTGCTCGTCGCCGCTTATTTCCCGGCGGACAACGATCTGGCGCCCGAAATTCCCTACGTCGTGGAGCGCTTCCGCCGGGGAACGCAATTCAATCACAATGTGCAGGTGGTGCTGCTGGTCGATGGTCGCCAGGATGGTGACACGCGTGTGCTGGAAATCGCGCGCGGCGTCATCACCGTCACCGACATCGTGATGAACCATTGGGGCGTGAGTGAACTCGACACCGCCGACCCCGCAGTGCTGACCTGGTTCTTGCAGGATGCGCGCGCCCGTTACCCTTCCCAACGCGAGATCGTCGCCTTGATGGGGCATGGCGCCGCGCCCGTTCCCGCCTTTGCCTTTGCGCCTGCCACAGCCGATGCGGTGAACGCCGCTGCGCAATTTCCGCCGCTGCCCAAAGAGCACGAGTTCACCCCCTCAGACATCACCGACAACAGTTTCATGGATACGGTGACGCTGGGAAGCGCCCTGCATGCGGCCACCAACCAGGGCGCCGATCCCTTCGACGTACTCTTTTTCGACCAGTGTTTTCAGGGCAGCCTGGATACGCTCTACGAAGTTCGCCAGAGTGCAACCGTGCTGGTCGCTTCTCCCAACTACGCCTGGCTGGTGGCAGCCTACGACAAATACATCTCCCGCTTCAACCCAGGCATGGCGCCGGCGGCGCTGGCCGACGACATCATCGGCGCGTATCAAAGTTCACTCAGCGCCGATCATCCCAACGCCATCTTCTGGGTGCGGAGCAGCGACGTCGTGACCATCGCGGCGGCGGTCAGCAACCTGGGCGACGCCTTGCGCAACGCCCTCGCCGCCGGCAACGCCGACTTGATCGCCGACGCTGTCAAGCAAAGCAAGTACGTCGACACCACCCAGTGCAGCCGCGAGAACCTTCAACTCGGCCCCCCCGACGAACTGATCGGGCTGGACACCTTTGGCGCACAGCTCAAGGTGAACTTTGGCGCCGGCGACCCGGCTGGCGTCACGGCGGCGGTCGATGCGCTGCAACATGCCATGAGCCGGGTCAACAAACTGGCGCGCAGCGGCAACCCCTACCTGGCGCCGGACGAATTCTGGGATTATCGCGATACGCTCACCGTCCTGGCGCCGTTGCCGCCCAATTCACCGTCGGCGGTTGCCTGGCGCGCCAGCCTCTACCGCGACAATGCACCCTTTGCTGCACGCTGGATGATCGACCCGACGCAGCCGGTCACAGTGACGCAAAGCCTGGCCTTTGCCAACGATGGCCGCTGGGATGAATTTTTGGCCGACTGGTACAACCCATTGACGCCGACAATCGGCGCCTGGTGCAATTACAGCCCGCCGGAACGCACAACGCTGACCGACGCCGAGATCATCACCCTGACGGCGACCACGAGTGGGACAGATGCAATTGCACTGAGCTGGACGCCGGTCGATGACGCCAACGCCAGCGAATTGCGCCTGTACGCAGTCACACCGGCGGCCATCGCTCTGGTTGTGGCTGCCACGTTGCCCGTCAGTCAGACTGCCGTGACGCTGCCGGCGACGACGCCGGGCGTCTACGGATTTGCGCTGCTGGCGCATGATGCTGAGCTGAACGGCGTAGCGCGCTCGGCCATCATCACCGTGACGGTGGCAACGCCGCCGGAGTTATTCTTGCCACTGGTGACGCGCTGAGCCGAGACCGACCGGGGCGGCGAGGGCGTCGTCCCCCTCTTGCGCAGGGGCCGCCGTCGACACCCCATCGCGTCAGGAGCGCCGACCTGCCTGAGCCTGACCACGACGTAACCGGGGTCAAAAAACTGGGGCTAAAAACGCAGTATGTCGCCAGGTCTTCATCGTGTATAATGGCGGCGTTCGATCAGCAAGCTCCGGAGCATCAAGCCGGTCATACGCAAAGGAGGGCCTTCATGCAGCCATTCCGTTACATTCGTGCTCAAAATGCCGAACACGCCGCCACGTTGTTACAGCAGCAAAATGGGCGAGCGCGCATCCTCGCCGGCGGCACCGACCTGATTGTGGCGCTGCGCGAGCGTCGTATCGAGGCAGACCTGGTGATCGACATCAAGGGCATCCCCGAAGTGGACGACGTAACCTTCGACGCGCATGACGGTCTACGCATCGGCGCTGCTGCTCCGTGCTATCGCATCTACCGCCACGCCGATGTCGTGCGGCATTACCCCGGCATTATCGACGCGGCCAGCCTGATCGGCGGCGTCCAGATTCAAGGACGCGCCAGCCTGGGCGGCAATCTTTGCAACGCATCACCGGCGGCGGATTCGATCCCGGCGTTGATTGTGCACAGCGCCATCTGTGACATCGCCCTGCCCCAGACGCGACGCCGCGTGCCGGTGGAAGAGTTCTGCGTGGCGCCGGGTAAGACGGTGCTGGGGCGCGGGGAATTTCTCGCCAGCCTGCACCTGCCGCCGCCGCCGCCCGGCTTCGGTGCGGCGTATCTGCGTTTCATTCCCCGCAACGAAATGGATATTGCTGTCGTCGGCGTGGGCGCGTCGGTGCAACTGGACGCCGATCGACGCCACATCGTCGCCGCACGCATTGCGCTGGGCGCCGTGGCGCCGACGCCGCTCTTTGTGCCGGAGGCGGGCGCTGCGCTGCTCGGTGCAGTGGCCGATGAAGCTGCGTTCGTGCGCGCAGCGGAGATTGCCCAGGCGGCGGCGCGCCCCATCACGGATATGCGCGGCACGGCAGAGTTTCGCCGCCACCTGGTCGGCGTGTTGACGCGACGGGCGCTGGCGCAGGCAGTGGAGCGGGCGCGCAAGTAAACGGAGACCTCATCATGAAATCTAAAGTGATCGTAGCGACCACCATCAACGACGACGATGTAGAATTTCTTTGTGAACCGCGCCAGAGCCTGCTCGAAGTGCTGCGCGATGTCTTGGGGCTGACCGGCGCCAAAGAGGGCTGCAACAATGGCAACTGCGGCGCCTGCAACGTGCTCCTGGACGGTGTCCTGGTCAACTCCTGCCTGGTGCTCGGCGTCGAGGTGGAAGGGCGCACCATCGAAACGGTGGAGGGGCTGGCCGCTGGCGGACAGTTGCATCCGCTGCAGCAGAAATTTTTGGAACACGCAGCGTTGCAGTGCGGCATCTGCACGCCCGGCTTTTTGCTGGCGGCCAAGTCATTGCTCACCCACAATCCTGACCCGACGGAAGGCGAGGTGCGTCACTGGCTGGCGGGCAATCTCTGTCGCTGCACCGGCTACGACAAGATTGTGCGCGCCGTGCTCGACGCAGCAGACGCCGGGTGATTGGGCAGATTGAGTGAGAGATGGCCGATCTGAGCAATCCACACGACCGCTACTTTCGTGAAACGTTAGCGGATCCAGAAGCAGCGCGTGATTTTCTGCGATACTACCTGCCAGCGGAAGTTGCTGCCCTGCTCGATCTGACCGAGGCGCCTGAGCTGATGAAAGACTCATTCGTCGATCCAGAACTGCGCGTCTATTTTTCTGATCTCCTCTACAGAGTGCGATTGCGCAGCGGCGGCGACGCCTATGTTTACTGTTTGTTGGAACACAAAAGTTATCCTGAACCGGCAGTTGCGTACCAACTGCTGCGTTATATGATTCGTATCTGGGATCACGATCTGCGGCAACTGGAGAAACTTCAGCCGATCTTTCCGGTGGTGGTCTATCATGGCGCCGCCATTTGGCGCGTGCCGGATCGACTCCAGGTGTTATTCGATGATTTGCCAGAGGAACTGCAGGCGTATACCCCCGATTTTCGATACTGGCTGCTCGATCTGTCGCATCTCAGCGACGTTGAACTGCGAGGCGCGGTGACGTTGCGCGTGGCGTTGGCGGCGCTGAAGTATATCTTTCACCCTGATCTGCCCAACCGCCTGGATGACATTCTGGGGCTGTTGCAAGACGTGATTGCGCAGCCGACAGGGATGCGCGCGTTGGAGGTGATGCTGCGTTACTTTACCGTTGCCACGGATCGCGTTACCGGTGGTGAGTTACGCCAGGCAGTAGAGAGAACCTTTATGCAAATAGGAGGCGAAACTATGAAGACAATTGCTCAGGAATGGCTTGAAGAAGGTAGACAAGAGGGGTTGCGCCAGGGCACGGAAAGCGGATTGCGCGAGGGGTTAGAAAAAGGCATGCAACAAGGTGTGCAACTGGGGCTGCAACAAGGGCTGCAACAAGGCCTGCAACAAGGGCTGCAACAAGGGCTGCTCGATGGCATACGCCTGGGGCTGGAATTGCGTTTCGGCGCCGAAGGTCTGCGTTTGATGCCTGAGATCGTCCAAATCCAGGATGTATCGCTGCTCAGGGTAGTCCACGAAGCGATCCGGGTTGCTGAGACGCCAGAAGAGTTGCGCCGCATTTATCGCCCCACGTAGTCGGCCCATGCCGCCGTTGCCGATTGGGCATTGTTCATCCAAAGGAGTTAGAGACCATGACCACGCCCGCATCTCCCTATAAAGTCATCGGCAGCCGACCGTTGCGTCCTGACGGCGTCGACAAGGTGACAGGGCGCGCCGTCTACGGCGCCGATGTCCGGCTGCCCGGCATGTTGTACGGCAAGGTGTTGCGCAGCCCACACGCTCACGCCCGCATTGTGGCCATCGATGTCTCGGCGGCATTGGCGTTGCGTGGCGTGCGGGCGGTCGTAACTGCGCAGGACATGCCTGCCATCGGCGACAAGATCGCCGACCTGGGCGAGTCCAGCGTCAACCTGCGCTACACGAGCAACAACCTGTTGGCGCACGACAAGGTGCTCTACTACGGTCACGCCGTCGCTGCGGTCGCCGCCGAAAATATACACATCGCCGAGGAGGCGCTGGCGTTGATCGAGGTCGAATATGAGGTGCTGCCGCATGTGCTGGATGGCAAAGCTGCGATGGCGCCCGATGCGCCGATCCTTCTCGACGATCTGCGCACCAACGAATTGGGCAAACGCGGCGACTGCCCCACCAATGTCGCCGAGCATTTCCGCCATCAACGCGGCGACCTGGCGCAGGGCTTTGCCGAAGCCGATGTGATCGTCGAACGCACCTTTCACACCGCCACCGTGCATCAAGGCTACATCGAACCGCAGAACGCCACTGCCCTGTGGAACGAAGATGATCAGGTGTTGGTCTGGTGCAGCACACAGGGCGCCTTCTCCGTGCAGGAACAACTGGCGGAGCTGTTGCAGATTCCGCTTTCGCGCGTGACCGTCACCCCGACCGAAATCGGCGGCGGCTTCGGCGGCAAGATCAACATCTATCTGGAGCCGCTGGCTGCGCTGCTTTCGCGCAAGGCCGGCCATCGTCCTGTCAAGCTGGTGATGACGCGCGCTGAGGTGCTGGCCGCCACCGGGCCAACCTCCGGCTCCCACATCCGCGTGAAAATGGGCGCGCGCCGTGATGGCGTGATCACCGCTGCCGAAGCGGAGCTGATTTACGAAGCAGGCGCTTATCCCGGATCGCCGGTCGGCGCCGGCAGCGGCGTCATCTTTGCACCTTACCGGCTCAACAATGTACAGGTGGATGGCTACGATGTCGTGGTCAATCGTCCCAAAGCCGCGGCCTATCGTGCGCCGGGCGGCACGAACGCCGTCTTCGCCGCCGAGACCGTGGTGGATGAGCTGGCGGAAAAACTCGGCATCGACCCCATCGAGTTCCGGTTGCGCAACGCCGTACGCGAAGGAGACCGCCGCGTCGATGGCCCGGAATACAAGCGCATTGGCTTCATCGAAACGCTGGAAGCCGCACGCAATCATCCTCATTACACCGCGCCGCTGACAGGCAAACACCGGGGGCGCGGCGTAGCGGCGGGCTTTTGGTTCAACTGGGGCGGCAAGTCGAGCGCCACCGCCACTGTCAACGCTGACGGCACAGTCAACCTGATCGAAGGTTCGACCGACATCGGCGGCAGCCGCGCCTCGATTGCGATGCAACTGGCCGAAACGTTGGGCATCCCCTACGAAGACATCCGCCCTCAGGTGGTGGGGACTGCCAGCGTCGGCTACAACGACGTGACGGGCGGCAGCCGCACTACCTTCGGCACTGGTTGGGCCGTCTACGAGGTGGGTCAAAAGCTATTGGAAGAAATGCGCGTACGCGCCGCCGACTATTGGGACGCGCCCGTGGAGGCGGTGAGCGTTGCCAACGGGGTCTTTACACACAACGGCGACGCCATGACCTTCCGCGAGCTGGCGAGCAAACTGGATGTGCCGGTCACTGCCAGCGCGTCGGTGCATCCGCAGAGCTATGGCCCCGGCTTTGGCGTGCATATCGTCGATGTTGAGGTCGATGTCGAGACAGGCAAGGTCTCGATTCTGCGCTACACCGCCGCTCAGGATGTGGGCAAGGCGATTCATCCCAGCTATGTTGAAGGACAACTGCAGGGTGGCGCGGCGCAGGGGATTGGTTGGGCGCTCAACGAGGAATACGTCTACGACGATCAGGGGCGACTGCTTAACGCCAGCCTGCTCGACTACCGGATGCCGACGGCGCTTGACCTGCCGATGATCGACACGGTGCTGGTCGAAGTGCACAACCCCGGCCATCCTTACGGTGTGCGCGGCGTCGGCGAAGTGCCGATCGTCCCGCCCGCCGCCGCCATCGCCAACGCCATCTATCGTGCCATCGGTGTGCGCATGACGGAACTGCCGATGTCGCCGGCGCGGATCATCGCCGCCATGGAAATGAGTCGAAGCGGACAGGGTTGACGCAGAGACACAGCGGCGCGGAGGTTCGCAGAGACACTTCTCTTTGAGCTTTATCCTAACATTTTCTCTGTGCTCTTTGCACCATTGCGTCGAAGTGGGCTGCACCAGACACGGTCTTTCAGTCAACGCAGAACGGGGTTCCTGTGCACCATGAAGTGTGGATTCCGCCCGTCCACCGCGACCTGACGGGCGGCGTCGAGCGCGTGCAGGTCGAAGCCGCCACGGTCGGTGACGTCGTGGCGGCCCTTGACGCGCGCTATCCCGGCATGGCGGCGCGGTTGACGCAGGACGGCAGGCTCCGTCCTGGCATCGCCGTTGCCGTCGATGGCGTGATCGCCACGCGCGGGCTGCGACAGCGACTGCCAACACCGGGGGAAATTCATTTCATCCCGGCGTTGGCGGGTGGATGAACGCCAATCCGTCGGCGGCGTGGTATAATCCCCGACATGTCTATTCAGGTTCTTGCGCCCGAAGTGGCCGCCAAAATCGCTGCTGGCGAAGTCGTCGAACGTCCCGCCAATGTCGTCAAGGAATTGCTGGAAAACAGCCTTGACGCCGGCGCCACGGAAATCCGCGTCGAGGCGCGCGAAGGCGGGCGCCGCCTGCTGCGCGTGAGCGACAACGGGCACGGCATCCCCGAAGCGGAGCTGCCACTGGCGTTCGAGCGCCACGCCACCAGCAAACTCAGCACCGTCGACGATCTCAACCACATCGCCACCTTTGGCTTTCGCGGGGAGGCGCTCTACAGCATCGGCGCGGTCAGCCAGGTGACGCTCACCAGCCGCTATGTTGGTCAACCCTATGGCGCCAGTGTACGCAACGCTGGCGGCGTGATCCAGCCCCCTACGCGCGCCGGTGCGCCTGTGGGCACCACCGTGAGCGTCGAACACCTCTTTTTCAATGTGCCGGCGCGCCAGAAATTCCTGCGCGCCGCCGCCACCGAATCCGGTCAGATCGCCGCCATCATTCAGCGGTACGCCCTTGCCTATCCAGAGCGACGCTTCAGCTTTGTCAACGATGGCCGGCTGGTCTTTCAATCCACTGGCAGCGGCGATCTGCGGGATGTGCTGATCATGATCTACGGGCGTGAAAACGCGCAACAGCTGGTCAGTCTGACCGACACAGCCAGACACGCTACGGATGTATTAGACAACCTGGCGCTCGACGTTGATTTTGGCGGCGGGGCCGCAATGCGCGCAGAGGAGACCGGCGCGCACGCGGGTGTACGCGTCAATGGCTACATCAGCCTGCCCAGCCTGACACGCGCTAACCGCAGCGCCATCGATCTCTTCGTGAATCGTCGTTATGTCGAAGACCGCAGTCTGACGCACGCCGTGGTGCAGGCGTATCATACATTGTTGCCGGTCGGACGCTATCCGGTGGCCGTAATCTTCGTGGAGATCGACCCGGCGCAGGTCGATGTGAACGTGCACCCCCAGAAGACGCAGGTGCGCTTTGTCGAGGAGCGGCGCGTGTTTGCCGCTGTACAGAAGGCAGTGCGTCGCACGATCATCAGCGTGGCGCCGATCCCGGATGTAGGTGTGGATGACGCGGGGCGACTGGCGCGCCCTGAAGGCGCAAGCGGCGCGCTGCCAACCGGTTGGGCGACGCGCCACGATGTGATTCTTGGCGCCGGTGCGCAGCCGCATTTCGATCTGGTCGTGCCGCCCGCGCCGCCGACGCAGCAATTGCCGTCATTCTTGCCCGATGCCGAACCGCCGCCTGCGCCGGATATGTCATCGCGTCAAGCGGAGTCGCCGCGCGCCTCCACACCACTGGCGGGCAAGCACACCCAGGTTGCCGCCCTTACGCGTCGTTGGGCAGGTCGGGGCAATGTACGTCATCGCCGAGGGGCCGGAAGGTCTTTTCCTGATCGACCAGCACGCTGCCCACGAACGGATTCTTTACGAACAATACATGCTGCAACGCGCCAGCGGCGGACATGGCGTTGCCCGCCAGCATCTGCTCGAACCGTTGACGTTGCACGTTGGCGCCCGGCTCACCGGTCAGGTCGCGGCGCATCTGGAGGCTCTACAGCACATTGGTTTTGACATCGAAGCCTTTGGGGGCGATACGTTCCTGGTGCGTGCGACGCCAGCGGTGTTGGCTGGGGAAGACCCGCAACGTGTGCTGGAAGAGATCGTCGCCACACTGGGGGACCGGCGCAACCTGGTGGGCGAGGGGATGGAAGCACAACTGGTCAAGATGGTCTGCAAACGCGCGGCGATCAAGGCGGGTCAATTGCTGAGCGATATCGAAATGCAAGAACTCGTGCGCCAGCTCGAACAATGTCAGTCCCCGCGCACCTGTCCTCATGGCCGCCCGACGATGATTCAGTTGTCGGCAAATGAACTGGAAAAGGCCTTTGGGCGCGTCTAGCATTGATCAACGCTACACCCCCTTTCCCGTCCCATCTGGCGTTGAGGTACAATCTCTGGATGGAAGAGATTCGTAGCATGAGCGAGCAGGAGCCAGCATGAAGAAGATCGGGATTCTCAACGCAGACATTGCCGCCGTCGTAGCCGAAATGGGTCATCTCGATACACTCACGGTGGCGGACGCCGGCTTGCCGATTCCCGACTCGGCGCCGCGTATCGACCTGGTGGTGCGTCCTAACTTGCCGCGCTTTCTGGATGTCACCACTGCGATCCTGGAAGAACTGAAAGTGCAGGAAGCGATTATCGCGCGTGAGATGACGGAGGTCAGCCCAGAGACGTATGCCGGGCTGCGGGCAATATTGGGCGAGACACCGATTCGCATGGTGGCGCACAGCGAGTTCAAGCAACTCACGGCGCACAGCAAGGCGGTGGTGCGCACTGGCGAGTTTACACCCTACGCCAACGTCATTCTGGTGGCGGGAGTGGTGTTTTAGGCGACTCCGGCGCGAGGGGAACTCACGTTGCAGGCGCAGCGTTCAATGCGATTGGACTGTTGCAACAGTCATGATGATGGTAAGCAGCGGCGTCGGGTGCGGCGCCTGGTTTGAAGAACGATATGGCACACGATTCGCGGTTTCCGGCCTGGGCCTGGTGGATCATCGGGGCGCTCACAATTCTGGCCGTTTCCATTCTCATTTTCTCACTGGTGTTAGGCGTGCGCGCCGGACAACAGCAAGTCGAAATTCAACGTCGTCAGCAAATCGGCATTGCGCTCCAGCGCGCCACCGATTTCCAGGCTGAAGGCAATTTACAGTCTGCACTCGACGAATATCAGAAAATTCTTATCCTCGATCCAAGCAATGAGCTGGCCAGACAGGGCATCGAAGATTTGCTGGCGCTGGCGCGCAGCGGACAGGCATCCGCCATGTTGCCAACCGCCACCCCAGGCGCCGCCGCCACCGCCTCACCGTTGAACAGCCCAACCGCCCCCCCAGCCGCCACAATGACGCCCACCTCTGCATTGGCGAATTACTGGGCGACGGCGCAAAGCGCTGCGCGCGCTGGGCGCTGGCAAGAGGTGTTGACCAATCTTCTGCTGATTCAGCAGACTGACCCCACCTTCCATGCGGCGGAAATCACCGACCAACTTGTCACCGCCTATGTCAATCTCGCGTTGGAAAAAGACAACACCGATAACCTGGAAGAGGCGTTAGCGCTGTATGAAAAGGCGCTGGCGCTCAAGCCGACGGCAGAAGACATCGCGCGCGAACGTGATCTGATCGAACAGTACCTCGATATACTGGCATACACGGGCGTCGACTGGCCCATCGTCATCCGCAAGCTGCAGGCATTGTACGCCCTTGAACCAGACTATCGCGATGTCGAACAGCGGTTGCAAGAAGCGCACATTGCCTACGCCGACCAGCTTGCCGACGAAGAGGCCTGGTGTATGGCGCAAGATGAGTACAACCAGGCGATCTCGGTCGTCTCGGCGCCAGAGATTGTCGCTCGCCGCGACGCGGCGCAGACGCAATGTCAACTCGCTGCGGGCGCCACGCCCGATCCGACGGCGCTGGCCATGCTCACACCGGAGGCTACGGACGGGGGCGTCAACCAGGGCAGCATTTCAGCGCCGCCAGTTTTTGTCGATCCCGGCGGTGGCCCTTCCAGCGGACGCATTCTCTACTCCGCCGCCGACGCCATGAGCGGGCGCAGCCAGATCATGCTGCAGCCGGTTGGCAAAAATGCGTCGGCCCAAACCGTTCTGGCCGACGCCGCACAGCCGGCGCTGCGCAACGACGGCGGACGCCTGGTCTATCGCAACTTACGCAGCGACATGGCGGGGTTGAGCGCCTTTGATCCGGACACTGGGTTGCAATTGCGCTTCAGCAATTATGCCGAAGACTCTTTACCCCGCTGGAACAGCGCTGGCAGTCGCATCGTGTTCGCCAGCAATCGCGAGGGGGACCGGCGCTGGCGCATCTACGTCATGTGGGCGGAGCAGAACGGCGGCACCGATACGCTCACCTTTGGCGAATCGCCCGACTGGCACGCCAACGCCGATCTCATTGTGTTTCGCGGCTGCGATGAGTCGGGCAATCGCTGTGGGTTGTGGACAATCTCCAGCAATGGCGCAAATGCTGCCCAGCTGACCGCCGTGCCCGCTGACGACCGTCCCCATTGGTCACCGACAGGCAGCTTTGTTGCGTTTATGAGCAATGCTCGCGATGGCAACTACGAAATCTACACCGTAGACGCCACCTCGCGCGAGGTGACGCGCCTCACCGACAATCCGGCGCTCGATGTATTGCCGGCGGTCAGCCCCGATGGTCGGTGGGTCGCCTTTGCCAGCAATCGAGACGGCGCCTGGAAACTCTACGCCGTCCCCAGCAGTGGCGGTGAGGCCAGATTACTCGCCCCTGTGGTTGGCGATCTAAGCAATTTTCTACAACATAGCCTGGAATGGGTGGATTAAGACAGCGCTGGCGTTGGGCTGCCGTCACATCGCCAGTGGCGGGGTGCTGAACGTATACGCGCCAACGACAGGATTGCCGGTGGCGGGTACGAAGGAGCATTGTCGTCCATCCGCCAGTTCCAGGATAAAACTATCGGTGGGGATAGGCGGCATAAATAAATCGCGTTCACCGTCCAGGATGTGCAAGGCGCCCGCCAGAGATTGCGCAGAGTCATTGAGCGTGTACTGCACCTGCGCCAGCCAAATCCCTGCAGCATAGACGCTGCCGATGCCAACGTAGGGTATACGTGGTGTGAGCATGTTCCGGTTCTCCTTCTGCACATTCGCCGTCCAACATCTCTCTCTGTAAAAGATGTGAAGTATATTGGAAGTTATCGCAGACGAGCCGGCCAATCCTTCGCGTCTTTTCAGCAATTTTCAGGTAAACTCACACAATTGCCGTTTGATTACGGCGGCGTTCCTCCATATATTCAAGTGACTGATGCCGGAAGTAAGTTTCGTAAAGATCGGCATAGTGCCCGCCGCGCGCCAGCAAGTCAGAGTGGCTGCCTTCCTCGATGATCCGCCCCTTGCGCAACACCAGGATGCGATCGGCGGCGCGCACAGTGGAAAGGCGGTGGGCGATCACGATCGAGGTGCGCTGCTTCAGGATCAGGCGCAGCGCAGCCTGAATCTGGCTCTCTGTAAAGGGATCGACGCTGGCAGTTGCTTCATCCAGGATGAAGATGGCCGGGTTTTGCGCCAACATGCGCGCCAGCACGACCAGCTGACGCTGCCCCATGCTCAGCCGCGCGCCGCGCTCGCCAACGTTGGTCTGCAAACCGTCGGGTAGCGTCTCCAGCCACTCGCCGCCGCCGATCTGCCGGGCGATCTGTTCCACGGCGCGGTCGTCGAGCTGTGGGGTGGCATAGCGAATGTTGTCCGCCACCGTGCCGGCAAAGAGGAACGGCGTCTGGCTGACGATGCCCAGCTGTCGCCGGTAGCTGCGCAAATCGAAGGTGCGAATGTCGACGCCATCGATCAGCAGTTGGCCAGCCTGGAATTCGTAGAAACGCGTCACCAGCTTGATGATGCTCGACTTGCCAGCGCCAGTGTGCCCAACCAGCGCCACACTCTCGCCGGGGCGAATATGCAGCGAAAAGTCGTCGAGCACCTGTTCTTTGTCACCGTAGCGAAAGGCTACGTGCTCGAAGCGAATATCGCCGCGCAGCGCCGGCGCCGGCCGATTGCCGAGCTGGATCACCGCCGGCTCAGCGTCGATCAACGCAAAGATGCGCTCGGTGGCGCTCAACGCTCCCTGGAACTGACTCCAAAAGGCGGACAGGTTGATCATTGGGAACCAGAACAGCCCCACGCTATTCATGAACAAAAACCATGCGCCAGCGCTAATGGCGCCCAGGTAAGTGTAATAGCCGCCGGCAAAGAGCAGCACCGCTGTGCCTAACCCGGCGAAGAGTTGCAAGGTTGGAAAGATCAACGCCAGCACAAAGCCGCGCTGGACGTGCACGTCGTAACTGCGCGCGTTGACGGCGAGAAATTCATCGTAGATGCCCTGCTCGCGACGGAAGTTCTTGGCGACGCGGATGCCGGTGACTGCCTCCTGGATGCTGGCGTTGACATCGGCGACGGCTTGCTGGCTGGTGCGCGTGGCGC
>DGFH01000354.1:0-22671 GCA_002391565.1 Anaerolineales bacterium UBA3905 | reverse complement strand
TGGCTGGTGCGCGTGGCGCGGCGCGCCCAGCGCTGAAAACTCGTCGCAACCACAATTGCCACTGGCGCCAGCAACGCCAGCAGCAATGTCAGTTGCCAGTTGAGCGTGAACAGATACGCCAGCAAGATCACAACCAGCAGCAACTGCGAGCCGACTTCCGTAACCAGCACGGCCACGCGGCTGAACTCGTCGGTGTCGGTGGTGATGCGGCTGACAATGCGTCCTGACTGATTGCGATCAAAGAAGCTCATGTCGTGGTTCATCACGGCGCGAAAGGCGTCGATGCGCATCGCCAACACCACATCGCCCAGCAGTTGGGCTGTGAGGATGCGCCGCGCCCAATTGATCGCCCAGTTAAGGACGCCAATCACGATGACGAGCAGAACGAGTGCAGCCGCCACGGCGTCACGGTTAGCGGCGGCGCCGGTCACGACGTTGACGCCCTGCGCCATCAGCACCGGCAGCAGGGCGCCCGATAGCGAGAGCAGGCTGACGAGCGCCATCACGGTAAAGAGACGGCGGCTTTGGGGGTGGAAATAGGCGGCAATACGCCGGAATAATTCTTGATTGGTGTAGCCACGATCGTACGCTTCAGCGGTGAGACCCGCGCGCATCATTCCCATGCTAGAGGCTCCTTGGGCCAGTGGGTGCAGGTAATATCGAGAGTAGTGTACCGCGCGCAGGGGGATGGGCTGAAACGCCGTTGTAACGCAAGTCAGGATGATAGGGCTGGATCATGATGCGCGGCGCGTCAGCAAGATATTGATGATCCGTTCCAGGTTGTCAGGCACAACGCTCCACTGACTCCGCCATAATTGAACAGGATCGATCGCACCGGAGCGAGGGATAGTTCCCATGGCGTACTGAACGATGAGGAGAAAATTCCATATGATAAACACGCTGCAAAGCAACGCCAGCCAGCGAATCCGCAACCACCCATGCAAGCTGTGGAGAAAGAAAGCCATGCCCACAGCATACGAAGGCAGCGTTCCGGAGAGCAGGCGGGCGCCAAAACTTGGGCCACCGCCGTTCCAGTTCGTGAGCGTGCTCACAAAGTAGAACTGCAGCGCAGCAACGCCGATCAGCAACATCCCCAACTCCAGGTCTTGGCGCAGCAGGTAGAGCAACCCAATCACACTGAATAGCAACACGGGTGACCAAAAAAACAGGCCGTGATCGTTAGAAAAGGCCAGGCTGAGCAAGCGCGGTCGCCACAGATCCATGTGAATCCCGTCAAGCTGACTGGTAATGGCATATGTGTTGTAGACCCATGCGCCGTAGACAACCTTCCAAAAGAGCATCAGCGGCGCCAGCAACACCGCCGCACCAGCACCCAGAGCAAGCCCATTGCGCAGAAGCATTTGGATGCGTTTCCACCAGCTTGCATGTGTGGCCAAGAGATTCCACAATAAGGCAAATGCCAATACCCCACCGAGCAGGACATTCTGAACGCGTACAAAGATGCACAGCCCAAACACAACACCACGCCAGAACCACGACCAGCCAGATGTCGCCGGACGTGTACGCTGCCAGACCCAAAGGAACAGCGCCCCGGCAAAGAAATCCAATGCGTGGGACATGAATGGACTGCTGTAAGTGTAAAAGAGCAACGGTGAAGCCAGCCAGACTGTAATGACGCCGAGCGCAGCAACCAGCTCGTGCATGCTCCGCCGCGCGATATCGTACACCAACCATACGCCGACGAGGGTGTAGAGCGTCGTACTCCAGGCAGTGACGAATAGATAGGGCGCTTCGTAGCCACTTGTTGGGGCAGCAACCCCAACGGAGTGCAACAGAGCGGCAGCGCCATGCACCGCTGCATACAATGGCGCCCATAACAGCGCCGGGCCCGCCGACCATTGATTGTAGCGAAAACCGGTTGGCAACGTAATATTCTGATAGTTGTAGTCGCGGTAGATTCCCAGTGTCTCGAACTCATTCGCAATGTCCAGGGACCCTTCCACAACCGCTGAACGCAACCAACTGAAATAGCCGACCGGGTCTACACCATGCAGAGTTGGGCGAAAGAAGATCGGCAACAACAGAAGGTAACTCAATACAATCCAGAATGTCCCGGATCGTAGCAATTTTGCTGACTGCCCCATGAATGTCCACCCGGTCTGTGTATGTCGCGTCCGATGCATCGCCAATCAATGTGCGGAAATCGACAATTCTGCGCGCGACTGGGTTGCTATAAATTTGCCGCGCGTGATATCCACCGCCAGATATGCCCAGAGAAAACCGGTCAGCAGCAACGGAAACGATAGCCACCAACCATTGCCCAATGCGTCCATGGTTTGATGCCAGAACAACCCATGAACATCGGTGAGCGCCACCAGCAGGAGAGTGACCATCAACAACCATATTTCGCGTTTTGCAATCATCGTCATCACCGCAACCAATAAGGGTACGTGCAACATGACCAGTTGATGATACCAGGTGTATGGCGCCACCATCGGGAGCGCCGCCACAATCAAAGCGTACTCCCGACTGACAAATGTCTGGAAGTTGCCGCGCGGCGCGCAGACAACTACAGTGACCACCACTACTGCCAGGCTCAGGGTGCGCGCCAACAGAAGCGTCTGGTCGGTGGCGATGTGCGGCAGCAAACGCCCGATGAATGCGGTGATGGTCTGGTTTGGCGGTGCACTGTTGACAACGCCAGGCTCACCTAATGCAATACTATGCCGGAAATAGCTGAGCATTCCCTCTAGACCGGTTAGCGGAATCGCCAGCCATAACAACAATAGCAACATCCCTACTGCATAGAACGCCACTTTCCACTGTTTGCGCCAGAAAAGATAGGCGACCATTGCCAGCGGCACCACCTTGAGCGTGACGCCGAGCGCCAGCATCCACCCGGCCAGCAGATATCGTTGCCGCACCAGCCATAGCAATCCAAGTGCTGTGCTGAGATAGAGCAATCCCACCACCTGACCGGCTAATAACGTGGCAAGCGGCGGTACAAGCAATAACAATAGCAGCAACGACAGCGGTCGGCTGTAGGGCTGTGTGAAGAGTCCGGCCAGAAACCAGGCGCCGGCAATCATTGCCAGCGCATTGGCGCTGACCCACAACAGAGCGGCGACTTTGGGTGAAACAGAGAGAAGCGGCGTCAGCAACAGCGCCGTATGGGGCGGATAGCGGTACGGCCAGGTATAGTTGGTGATGCCCATCTCTGCGGCGGTGGCATCCCACTCTGCCGGCGTGATCGTATAAGGGTCGCCACCGAGTGCATAGATCTTTGCCGTGATCAGATAGACGTAGAAGTCGAGTGGACGATCAGCGACGATGCCATAGGCAATCCATCCGCCATAGAGAACGAGCAACGCGCCCAGGAGGAGCCACGTCGCGCGTTGCATTGCTGTTTCTGAAGTCGCCCAGGTACGCAGTTTTCCAATCATCTAACTCATGTTCTCGTCTGAATTTCTCGTCCCTATTCACCCTGATGCATGAATTTGCTCTGGATGCCCATCTGCTGACTTCATGCTCCAGATGCATACCGCCCTTACGCGTTCAGCGCCCCCCGATAAACTGCCAGCGTCTCATAGGCGCATTGTTCCCAGGTGAAAGCGCGGGCGCGCATCAAACCTGCCTCGCGCAACGCCGTCCGTTCCACCGACGTCGATAGAAGTCTCTCCAGAGCAGCAGCCAGCTGGTCGACATCCATCGGGTCGATGAGCACAGCCGCATCTCCTGCCACCTCCGGCAGACTCGACACGTTGCTGGTGATGACCGGCGCGCCGCACGCCATCGCCTCCAGCACCGGCAAGCCAAAGCCTTCGTATAAAGACGGATAGATGTACAGTTCAGCGTTGCTGTAGAGGCCAGGCAGCAGATCGTCGGGCACATAGCCGGGCAGATGCACGCGTCCCTTGAGATTGAGCCGCTCGATCAGCGCCGACAGCGGGTTGTCTCCCCACCCCATCCCGCCAGCCAGCACCAGCGTTGGCGCCGACGAAGGCAGCCGGGCATAGGCTTGCAGGAGCGTTGCCAGATTCTTGCGCGGCTCCAGAGTGCCGACTGCCAGCAAATAGGGTGGCTGTATGCCAAGTTGCGCCAGCGCCGACAGTGTACCAGCATCGGTGCGTGGGGAGAAGCGTACAGTATCCACGCCAGAGTGCACCACGGTGATCTTGCCGGGCGGGACGTTTAGCAGACGAACAATGTCCTGTTTGGTGGCGTGGGAGACGGCAATGATCGCGTCGGTGCGACGCGCCATCACGGGCAGCGCCCATCGTTGATAGGTGCGATTCAGCCGGGTGTGAAACTGTGGAAAAAGTAACGTGGTCAGGTCGTGAATCGTGATGACCGTGGGCAGGTGCAAACGCGGCGTCAAGGCGTCGGCGCCATGAAAAAGGTCGCTGTCTTCGATGGTCGTGCGCCAGCGCGGAGGCAGCGGCAGCCCACTGAGCAGATAGAAGCGCCACGCCTTGTTCCCCAGCGGCGCCTGGCTGCGCGGCAGGTGCGCCAACATAGGCGGCAAACGATCGAGGGATTGGCGGTTATGAAAGAGGCGGAGTTCCAGGCCATCATGCAACTGGTGCAGCGCCAATGCTAACTGTAGTGTATAGCGGCCAATCCCTGCCCCCTGCCCCAGACCCGCCGAGATGTCCAGACATACGTGCATCATGCTCCAGCCCTCAAAAAGGCGCCGCGCAGTTCTACAAACCAAGCCCATCGTACACAGCAAGCGTGGCTTCAGCCAGACGGCGCTGAGAGTAACGCTCCTCCACGCGCAGGCGCCCACGCTCGCCCAGCGCGTGGCGCAACGCCGGGCGTTGGATTAGTTCGACAAGAATCTGACTCAGCGCAGCCATATCCCCCTCCGGGAAAATCAGCCCGGCGTCACCGATCACCTCTGGAATAGCGCCAGAGTCAGAGCCAATGACGGGCACGCCGCAAGCCATTGCTTCAAGCAAAACACGGCCAAGCTGCTCTTTCCAGATCGAAGTTGTACGACTTGGCAACACAAGCATATCGAAGGCGCAGATCGCGCTTGCGATTTCAACCGGCGGAAGCGGCGACCAGAACTCCACATCCTCTTGAATCCCCAACTCGACTGCCAGTTTCATCAGTTTTTCCCGCTCGGGCCCGTCGCCGATCAAGCGCAGGCGCACCGGCGACACACCTGACTGGCGTAATCTGGCAAACGCATGCAACAGGATGTCAATGCCCTTCTCCGGCACGAATCGCCCTACATAGCCGATGATAGGCGGCGCGGTTGGGTTGGGCGGTCGCGCCGGACACGGAACAAATGTCTCTGTATCAACGCCGACCGCCGGAATGATGGGCAGTGGGCGTTCATATCCGCGTCGGCGCAGGATGGCGGCGGCCTCCTGGTTGGCACAGAACACCAGGTCGGCGGCGGCCAGCGTGCGCTCCATTACCCACCGTACGGCCATTGATTTGGGACGGTCGATATTTTGCCAGGTGTGCAAAAGCAGGCGCGCCTTGGGTGCAAACAGCCGGCGCGTCCAGGCGATCTGCAAAGCGCTCAGGCTGTCAGGCTCCTCTTCGGCATGAATGATGTGCGGGCGAAAACTACGCATGACGAAGTCCAGGGTGTGATAAACCGATCGGTGCGGATCGTTCGGCCGCCCGTGCATCGACAGCACAACCTGACGATACCTGCCATGCAGATTCTCTTGCTTCACGCTGAGTAATTCGTCACGCCAGTCAGCAGGCGTGATCAGGAGAAGCTCGGTGTCACCATCAGCCGCGAGATAGTCCACTTTGCGGCGCATGGTGAGATCGCGGTAACGTGCGATGAACAGGACGCGTCTCATGGCGGTTTCACGGCGCTGGCTTCAAGCGTGGTGTAGATATCGTCGCCGGGATGCGCCAGCCGTTGCCAACCCATCCCCGCCAGACGGACAGTGCGCCACAGATATAGCCAGAACCACCAGGGACGCGCTGACCCATCGGCCAGTTGCGTCTGCATCGTCGTCGTCGCGCGCTCCACCCAATCGGGCAGGGGCGGGCGGGGAGAAACAGGCATGATCGTCACCTGCGTCAACGATGCCGTCGCCAACATACGTTCCAGCGTTGGCGGTGTGAAAAAGAGCAGGTGCGAGGGCGGTCGATAGCCAACCCAGGCGTCCGGCTTGCGCTGCGCCTGCCAATGCGCCGTATTGGGCGTGGAAAGCAGCAGCATCCCACCCGGGCGTAGATGCGCCGCCAGAGCAGCCAGGGTCTCCAGCGGGTGCGGCAGATGTTCGATCACTTCCCACAGCGTAATTGCGTCAAATTTCGCCTCGCCCAGCGCGTCGAGCGACGTAAAGACACGCCCGCCGCCCGCTGCAACGCGTTGTGCTGCTCTCTGCGCCATCTGCGCGGACAGTTCGACGCCGGTCACCTGCCAGCCGGCATGTTGCGCCAGTTCCAGGAAATAGCCGGAGGCGCAGCCAAAATCGAGCAGTGAACCGGGGCCGTTCAGCCGCGCCGCCAGAAAATGCAAGCGACGCTGAAAGTGCGGCAGGAGCGCCTTCTCCATCTCGGCATAATTGCGGTAGCCCTGACCGGCGTCGCCTTCAAAGTAGCTGGCTTGTTGATAGTGCGCCGCCAGCTCGGCGTCGCTGGGGGTTGGAGAGACGTAGAGCAGCGTACAGGCGCGGCAACGGACAATCTCGTAACCGTTTCTGGTCATTACCGATATTTCGTCACTGGCCTGGCATAGTGGACAGTGCTGATCGCCAGATGGAGAGGCCACAGAGCGTTGGTTCATGCGGTGTCGGTTTCGTCCTGGCTTTGTGCGCGTCGCATTGCATTTTGCAGCAGAGTATGGTCGGCTGAAGTCCATACGCCACGATTTGCGGCAATGCACTGCAGTTCCCAGAGTTTCAAGTAGTTCATGTATTTGACGTAGCCTTGATGGCTGGCGTATGCCAGCCCAGGTGCACCATAACGGTATAATTTCCAGGCAAAATATAGATAGAGACCAGTTCGAAATCCGCGATACAGAGCATGCAATGGATGAGATCGGATTCCCGTTGCATACAGTTGCGCTGCTTCCAGATCGGTATAACTGTTGAACGTCTCCAACATCCGTGAGAGGTTAGTAGCCGAGTAGTGAGTTATGCAATTCTGCAAGAAGCCCACCGGTGGGGTTACCTCGATGATCTCGTGGAGTGCACGTTGCCACCGGGCATAACGTCGATTATATAGGCGGATGAAGCGATTGCGCTCAAGATGGCGCTGGATGGATGGCGTCAGTCGATATTTCTCAGGATGAGTAGGAAACCAGAAACCCAACCAGAGATCGACGCGTGCGAAATAGTATGCATGGTGCTTATCAAGCTGATCAGTCTGGCTCAGTTGTTGTATCTCGCGCGCCAACGCCGGCGTCACACGTTCGTCGGCATCGATATGAAGCACCCAGTCATGTGTGGCTGCCGCCTGCGCAAAATTGCGTTGCGCGGCGTAGTTGAGGAATGGATGCTGGATGAACCGAGCGTTGCTCGCCTGCGCAATCTCTGCTGTGCGATCGGTGCTGAATGAATCCACCACGAGAATTTCGTCGGCCCAACTGATCGACTCCAGACAACCCGGAAGATTTGCTTCTTCGTTCTTTGTCAGAATGATGCCAGTGATTGGAATTGCCATATCCAGAAATCCCAACCCGTCAGATCGTCGGGATTAAAAGTTGCGTCATCAGGTTGGTGTCAATCGAGTCTGGGCTTGAACGAGCCATCAATCCGGTTCTTCAGCTTCTTCAGGATGGCAAACTGGTTTGGTGCATGTTGGCGCATCTGGGATTTGGCCAGAATCCAGATGCGTCGAAATGGGGTTTGCATCAGAGAGAAGATGATAACCCAATAAGCGCCATTATCAAGATTGAAACCAGTGCGCAATTTGGCGAGTGCTGGGCGAAATCCCATGGCGCGGATGAGATCATAGAACCCTGCATGCTCGCCATTTAGATAGAGCACCAGGGTCTTTCTCTCCCAACGTTGGATGATCTTGCGCACTTCTGGCGTCAGCTCATAGTCGTACAGGACGGCCCGCATTGCCTGATGGAGATCGGACGACAAATTGAAGCCAATCTCAAGTTCATCTTTTCCAAATTTGTGCCAATACACCTCATTAAACCAGGTGTGCATGACCAGATTTCTGGCGATATAGTAGATAGGCGCCTTGAGCATTGCGCGCCCGCTGTAAATCACGGGGAAAAAGATGCTTTGTTTGAATTTCAGCCAGGCATCCCAGTCAACCAGATCGCGTCTGATCACTTGCCTGGAAAGCACCCAGGCCAGGCCAAGCAACTGCGCCATATTTTCCAGGCTGGGCTCGAGCAATTTGTCTTCGGCATAGGCGCGATCAACGCCAAAAATCTGACCGGTGCGAGCATCTACTGTAGGCAAATCACTCAAGATATATCCCACCTCTGGATGTCGCTCGATGACCGCGACAACGTATTTCAGTCCGTCTTCAACCATCCAGTCGTCATCCGTGAGAATGAAGATGTAATCACCTCTAGCCTCTTGAAAAATCTTGATATAATTGTCTCGCATGCCAAGATTTACTTCATTGCGGTAATAGCGAACGCGTGGGTCGGCCAGATAGGGCTGCACCGCTGCATCAGTATCATCTGGGGACGCATCGTTTACAACCACAAGTTCGTAGAAGTCGCCGGGTTGGGCCAGCACGCTCTCAATCGCACGGCGCAGGCTGTTGGCGCGGTTGTAGGTGGCAATGAGTACGGAAATAAGAGGTGTCTTGGTTGAGTCTACCATAACAGACTATCTTCGTCTTTCATCGGTTCTTCATGCGCGCCGCCCTAAAGTAAATATATAACGCTTTCACGAACTGCACGGGGAAACGCGCTGCAAACACCAGAAACGATGCTCGCGTCAAAATCCTGCGTCGGATGAAGCCAGGGGAATATCCCTCCTGTCGCAACGCCAAATAGGCAGCGGGGATATCGTGAAATACTGTGTTGAGCCAGGTGCCCAAGTGCGACCCAGTATGATGCGGGTAGATGAGCGAAGGAGCAGCCTTGACCATCATGGAACCGTTGGCGGCAGCATATCCAGATAAAAACAACGGAAAAGCCAGGTTGTTCTCAATTGCAGACCAACGAGTAGCAGCCTTTTGGGCAATGTGAGTGGCGTAAATGTTTGCTGTGATCAAAAGCATCCACCCTTCTTCCAGGTCAGCGCACTCCTGAAATAACTGCGTGCCGGGTGAGGCAAATCTATCATGCTGAAATGGGTAAACGCGATCTTGCAGAATTTCTCCTTCATACCCGTCTCTCGTACGTACATTCAGATGAAGATATGACAATGAAGACGCCAGATCGCTACGAAGTTGGTTCAATATCCACTCAATTGTATCGTCAAAGATAGCGTCATCATCCCCTACCACCCAAACGAATTCGCCTTGCGCTTTTTTGATGCAGAATAGAACATTGCGCGCAAGTCCTATGTTTTGCAGTTGTCGCGATATCTTCAGACATCCACCACTCCGTTCTTTCCATTTCTCACAGACCTGCGGCGTTTCATCAGGCGAGGCATTGTCCGACACGATCAATTCCACCTCATCCCAGCGGCCATCGATGGCGTTGACTGCCCAGGCGAGCTGTTTATCCAGTTTCTGCGCCCGATTGTAGGTGGGGATAGCGATAGTGAGCAGAGGCTGTTTCATGGCGTCACCTCAGTTTGCAACCAAGCCAGCATGTTGACAATGCCTTCTTGCGCGCTGATGCGCGGCGTCCAGCTTAACAGGCGCCTGGCTTTGGCTATATCGGCGACGAACACTTTCTGATCGCTGGCGCGCGGCGGCAGGCGTTGAGGATTCAGTGCAATCTCTAGCGTATTTTCCAAAAATTGTAGGAGTTCCAGGAGCGAAAGACTTTGCTCCATCCCGCCGCCAATATTGAAGACTTGCCCCACCGCCTGATCAATGTGAGGTGCTGTACAGTCCAGATAAAGCCGCACGAGATCATCGACATGCAGGACGTCGCGCACCTGTTTGCCATTTCCAGAGATGGTGAAGGAATGCTCAGCTGGGCTGCGAGCCGTCTGCAGCGCCTGCAAACAAAACCAGCCCACCCACCCTTGATCGTAGGTGGCGAATTGGCGCCCGCCGTACATCGAGGAATGGCGAAAAACTACAGTACGGATGCCAAACATACGGGCGTAATCCAGCATATACTGGTCAGCACACCCTTTGGAGCAACCATACGGCGATTCAAAGCTCAGCGGAAGGCTTTCGTCAAAACCATTGGGATAATCAGGCGTAACATAGCGCGTAGGCGTTTCGACATAATGCACCCATTCCAGGTCACCATATACTTTGTTTGTAGATGAGTACAGAACGATTGATTCGCAGGACTTCAAGCGAACGGCTTCCAGTACATTGAGGGAACCAAGCGCGTTGATCTCAAAATCGAGCCGAGGGTTGGCAAGACTAGTAGTCATTGCCACTTGACCGGCCAAGTGGATAATAGCATCAGGCTTCACTTCTGCGATGAGATGTGCGACGCCGTCAGTGTTGCGAATATCCTCCTGCACCATGCGCCAATCCTGACCGTGACGCGCGCGTAGCCAGTCCAGGTTTTGGCTGCTGCCTACCCGGCTCAGGTTGTCGAGAACAACGACCTCCTCCCCGCGTGCCAGACAGTGGTCAGCCACGTTAGCGCCGAGAAAACCGCATCCCCCAGTAATCAGCCAGCGCATTGTAATCGCTCCTCCTTATGCAGCCTCCACCACGCAATCGTGCGGCTTAATCCTTCTTCCAGGTCGTACTGCGGCGCCCAGTTCAATCTCCGCATGGCAGCAAGGTTCGCCTGCGAAAACATGACCTCATGCGTGCGGTGTGGCGCTGCGCCGAAATCCAGAAAAGTTCGAGACCCGGTGAGTCGGTGGATCAATTCAACCGCCTGACGAACGGCAACAGCGACGCCGCTCCCCACCGCATAAGTTGCGTATCGGCTTGAGCATTGTTGCGCCTGAACGCCGGTGTAAAACTCCACCAGTCGGGCAAATGCTGCGACTACGTCTTGTATGTAGACAAAGTCCCGCTTTTGCTCGCCAGTGGTCAAGGCAAGTCGTTCCACATTGTCCAGGCAGCTAGTGATCACATGCGTGATGAATTTTGCCGGATCGTCGTCTTCTCCATACAACGTCTCTAGCGCAACGTCGACAAAACTCGTTTCAGAGTTCTCCGCCAGAAGCATTTGCCATTGTGCAAAATGATATTTACTTAGCGCATATGGACTCACCTCTGGCGGCAGCGCTGTCCCGGCGTTCAGAAAACAGGTCGCCTGCGCCTGGATGGATGCCTCGGCGATGCGCAACGCCCAGACAACGTTCGTATCCACCAGTTTGCTCAAAGAGACGCCAGTACGTCCGTAGTCGGTTGCGGTGTGGATCACTGCGTCGATCGGTCTCTGCGCAATCAGCAGGTCTTCCCAATTCTCCACATCAACAACATGCAATTGCACCCTGTTCAGTACATCACTCAAACGACGTAAAGAGCTTCGGGCGCGCACCAGGGCAATCACATGATGACCATCCCTGGCAAAATGGCGAACGAGGTGGCTACCCAAAAAGCCGGATGCGCCGCTGATCACGATGGTTGACATACGCTTGATGCGGGTGCGCCTCTACACAGCGCAACTGACAAAGTGACTGACAGTTTCGATAACAAAGCGCAGCATCGTTTCATTCAAGCCAGGATAGACGCCAATCCAGAATGTGTTGTTCATGATGCGGTCACTGCTTGTCAACTCGCCAACAGTGCGATAGAACTGGTTGCGATATGCTGGCTGGCGAACTAGATTGCCTCCAAACAATAGCCGCGTTCCAATCTTATGTTTTTCCAGGAATCGAACAAGTTCGTTACGCGTAAACGGCGCGCCTTCAGCCACAGTCATCGGAAACCCAAACCAGCTCGGCTCCGCGCCTGGCGTGGCCTGCGGCAGCACCAGAACATCCTGCAGATCGCTCAACCCCCGCCAGAGGATGTCAAAATTCCGACGCCTGGCTTCGATGAAGGCTGGCAGCTTTGCCAGCTGCGCCACGCCCACCGCCGCCTGCATGTCGGTCGCTTTGAGGTTGTAGCCGATATGCGAATAGGTGTATTTGTGATCATAGCCATGCGGCAGTTCGCCGAGTTGCCAGTCGAAGCGCTTGCCGCATGTGTTATCCTTGCCCGGCTCGCACCAGCAATCGCGCCCCCAATCGCGGAAGGACTCCACCAACGTCTTCAGCCGGCTGCTGTTGGTCAGGACGCAACCGCCTTCGCCCATCGTGATGTGATGCGCCGGATAGAAGCTGACCGTCGCCAGATCGCCGAAGGTTCCCACCTTCTGACCGTTGTACGTGGCGCCTACAGCGTCACAACAGTCCTCGATCAACCATAAGTTATGGCGGCGTGTGAAGTCCACCACCGCATCCAGATCGAAGGGGTTGCCCAGCGTGTGCGCAATCATCACCGCGCGCGTCCTCTCAGAACGCGCCAACTCCAGCTGCGTGACATCGATATTGTAGGTCGGGATTGTCACGTCCACAAAGACCGGCGTCAGTCGATTCTGGAGGATCGGATTGACCGTGGTGGGGAAGCCAGCCGCAACGGTGATCACCTCGTCGCCTGGCTGCAAGGCGCGGTCGCCCAATTTGGGGGAAGTCAGACAGGCCAGCGCCAGCAGGTTCGCCGATGACCCTGAATTCACCAGGACCGCATGGCGCACCCCCATGAACCTGGCAAACTCTCGCTCGAACTGCGCAGCAAAGCGCCCCGTCGTTAGCCAGAAGTCCAGGCTGGCGTCGACCAGATGCTGCACTTCGCTGGCGTCGAAGACCCTGCCCGAAACGGGCACCGGCGAAACGCCGGGCACAAATTCCGTGGGGGCAAACGCCGCCGCATAATACTCCGCCGTCAGCGCCATGATCTGGCTGCGCAATTCATCGGCTCGATCACTCACGCGTAAGAAACTCCTGATACCATGCAATCGTCCGCGCCAGACCTTCCTCCAGTGTGAAGAGGGGCGTCCAACCGAGCACGCGTCTGGCTTTGGCAGCGCTCAGAAATTGATGGCGAATCTCGTTCGCGGCCTCGTTGCGAATCTCCGGCGTCAGGTCTGTACCCATGAGGTTCAGGATGGCTTGAACCAGGTCGAGCACCGTGACCTGCAGCTCATTGGAAAAATTAAACGCCTCGCCGCGCAGGTCAGGTTGACTCGCCAGGCGCTCCGCCAGCAGCATGTACGCCGCCGCGCCATCCTCGACATAGAAATAATCACGAATGTAGCGCCCATCGGATCGAATCACCGGGCGCTGCCCGCGCAGAATGGCGCGAATCGTACCAGGCACAATCCGATTCCAATTCAGGTCTCCCCCACCATAAAAATTGCCACAACGCGTGATGGCAACCGGGAGTTCGTAGCTTTTGGCATAGGCGTGGGCGATCAGGTCGGCGCACGATTTGCTGACATCGTAGGGATGCTGGCCCTGCAGCGGCGTGGTCTCGTCGTACGGCAACACCTCCTGATCGCCATACGCCTTATCGGAGGACGCCACGACGATCTGTCTGACCAGCGGACTGCGCCGACACGCTTCCAGCAACGCCCAGGAACCCTGGATGTTGGTCTCGAAGGTCGAAATCGGGTTGCGGTTGGCGATTCCCACGATGGTCTGAGCGGCAAGATGCAGCACCGTGTCGATCTCATGCTCACCCAGGGCGCGCTCCAGCAACGCCTGGTCGCGCACATCGCCGCGCACGACCTTGACGCGGGCAATGGCGTTTGTCCGCACCAGCTCACACTGTGGCACCCAATCGCGCACCAGGCACACCACATCCGCTCCCGCCGCCAACAGCCGTTGCACCAGCCACCCGCCCACCAGCCCGGTGGCGCCGGTGACAAAGACCGGACGGTCGCGCCAGAAACTGCTCATGACTGCACCCGCCACGGGGCTTGCCCGCTCTGCCAGAGTTCCTCCAGGTACTGCTTCTCGCGCAGCGTATCCATTGGCTGCCAGAAGCCTTCGTGTTGATACGCCATCAATTGCCCCTCCTGAGCAAGACGTTCCAGCGGGGCGCGTTCCCAAATCGTTTCGTCGCCTTCAATAAAATCGAGCGCTGCGCGGTTGAGCACAAAAAACCCTGCATTGATCCAGCCCTCGCCTGCCTGGGGCTTTTCGGCAAAACGCAACACTTGATCGCCGTCGAGCTGGATGTTGCCAAAGCGGGCCGGCGGGCGCGCTGCCGTCACCGTCGCCAGGCGACCGTGGCGTACATGAAACGCATGCAACGCCCGGATATCGACGTTGGACAACCCATCGCCGTAGGTCATCATGAAGGTTTCATCCGGCAGCCACTGGTGCAAGCGCCGCAGGCGACCGCCCGTCATGGTGTGTGCGCCAGTGTCGACCAGATGCACCGTCCAGTCGCTGTGCGGGCTATCATGCACCGTCAATTGCCCTGTCCCCAGCGCCACGGTGATGTCACTGTTCAGCGCGTAGTAGTGCATGAAATATTGCTTGATCATCTCGCCCTTATAGCCAAGCGCAACCACAAATTCTTTGTAGCCGTGCGCTGCATACCAGCCCATGATGTGCGTCAGAATCGGGCGCCCCCCGATCTCGACCATCGGTTTGGGGCGCACCGTTGTTTCTTCCGCCAGGCGAGTGCCCAGTCCACCGGCCAGAATGACAACTCTCATTGCATACCTTCTGTGATTTGCATCAGTTCATGCATCCTTGCGGTCATCTCACGCAGCTTGCTTACGCGCCAGACGCAGAATGTACGCCAGACGGCTGCGGAATTGTGTTGGCTGCACCAGCGCCGAAAACAGTACGAAACCCAGGAGCGCCCAGGCAACCTTCCAGGCAACGGCAAGCCAGAGCGGCAATTCGCTGCCGACAACTCGCACCAATCCCCAGTATAGCGCCAGCGTCAGTCCTGCCGCCAGAAATGGGCCCGCAAAGGTGTCCCAGAGCGGCAACTGGAACAGGCGGCGCAGCATCGAGTAGGCGACCAGCAGTCCAACCACGGCGGACAGAACGACAGCCATCGCCATACCAGCCGCGCCAGCCGTGTACGCCAGCAGCAATCCGGCGACCGCCAGCACCGCAAGTTGCACGAGCGACACTTCGATGATCCGGCGCGGTTGCCCAACGCCGATAAACAGAGCGCCCAGATTCTCCCACAGCGGACGCACAACCGACACTAACAGCAAGATGCGCAGAATCGGGACAACCGGCAACCACTGGGCGCCAAACAAGAGCAGCACCAGGTCAGGTGCGCTCAAGAACAGCGCCAGCGCGACCGGCGTTGCGACATTCGCCGAAATCCACAACAGCATGGTTGACGAACGCTGTAGCCGTTCATGATCATCTCGCAACTGGCTGTAAGTGAACACAGCCGCCCGTCCGATCACGGCGTTGAGCAAGAGCGCCGGCCACTGCGCGATCCGGTAGGCGCGGTCATAATACCCCAGCGCCGTCGTGCCGGAAAGCGTCCCCAGGATAAAATTGTCGAGCTGCGTCACCTGTCCCGCGATAAAATTGCCGATGCCAGTGGTGGCGCCAAACCGCAGATAGTCGACAGCCAGCGCTGGACGATATTGCCAGTGAAGCCGGAGCAGCGGACGCAGTGCATGGAGAATATAGAACAACCCGACGATCTGCCCGAGGATCGAGAACGCAGCCGCCTGCGCCAGCAGGCTGTATTGTTTGCCATCGCCCATCGCCAACAGAAACGCAGGAACATAGGAAATGGGCATGACCACACTACTAATGATGCTCACGGGTTTGAAGTGCAGATTTGCCTCCAGCACGACGCCGAAGACGGCCAGAAAGCTCTCAAGGAACGCCAGCACAGCCATCGCCACCGCCACGATCAGCACGGCTTGTGAATAGCCAAAATACAAAAGGAATGGCGTCGCTGCCAGCGTCAGCAACAGACCGCCCAGTCCCAGCAACACATCCAGCGTGAACAGCGTGCCGACCGTCTCACCGGTGACGGCTTTTTGTTGTGCAAACGCAAAGTTGAGACCCAGTTTCCCGCGCAACTGAAACAGGCTGTAAAAGAACATCCCTAACGCAAATTCGCCATAGATCTGCGGCGTAAGCAAACGCATGAGGAAAATGTTGGCCACAAACCCAAAGGCAAGCGTCCAGTAGGAACTGCCTAGCAACCAGATGCCGCCGCGAACAGCGCGGAAGGCGATCGGGGTCTGCTGCCCACCCGGTGACGATGAGATGTCATCAGCCTGGGCAGACGCCGAGCTTGATGGCTCAACTGGTTTGGCTTCATGTGAAGTCTGTTCTGACCGCGCTGAGGTTGATTCTTCAGTCAAAACGTATTTTCAGCTTTTCTGCTTTAGTCCGAAGCTCTGTCCGGATCGTCTTGTTTGCTCCGCTCCATCAGCACATAACGCCCATCAAGCCAGCGCCGACACGCACTCACGATTAGCGTTGCCGCTGCAATCCCTCGCGCCGAATCTGCTGCGCTGTAGACCTGTCCGGGCGTCAGGTCGGGCAGCCCATTCGGATACCGTGTCGGGATATAGTATTGATCGAGCAAACTGGCGCTTTGACTCATATCCGCGTCAGTCATCAGCAATTCCCGTTGCGGGAACTCGTTCAAGAGACGCTGAAGCGAATGCCCCCACGGATCGCTATCTATCGCATACCAAACCGACTTTAGCGCTTTTCCGCCGCTTTGTTGCGCCAGAAAACATGCTTGCGCGTGCAGGTTGGCAGATGCCAGCGTTTCCGCTGCGCGCAGGTCTTCTTGCGCAGTCAGCAACCAGCGCTCAGCCTGGTGCAAATTCTTCGGCACGCTCATATAGCACCACCCCCTCACGCAGCGCCCTCGCCACGAATGGGCGATCTTGGATTGCTTCTAATTCCGATGGAGTGTAGATCAGCAGATCGACATCGCAACCCGGTGCGTTTGCCGTAATGTCCCAAAGGATGCCGGCAGTCCGGTCGAGAAATCGCTTATCAGTCTCTTGCACCAGGATCAGATCGATGTCGCTGCGTCGTGACTGATCGCCGCGTGCCCATGATCCAAAGATTATGGCGCGAAGCACGCCATATTTCTCGAAGACTGGGCGGAGGCGTTCTGCAAGCAAGTATAGCTTTTCGCGCTGTTGCTCGTGCTGCGCGGTGATTGCGCTCACACCTTGTACCTCTTGCCAGTCAGCCATCATATTCCCCACACCCGGATCGGCGTTTCCTGGTATTCTACCATGCGCTGGAAGATTTTCTCTCCCCACGCCTTTCCCGGCGTGCGGTCGAAGATCACCCGATGCCCGGCTTCGGCGCCGCACTCGTCCAGGTACTCCTCAATGCGTGACCGAACCTTAGATTGCATCTACCTTATAGGGCAATTTCAAGACCTGCAACCTTGCTTCCACCTGTTCAAATTCAGGGTCTTTATGCACCAGCACCGCCTGCCGCTCCATAGCCAGTGCGGCAATCCAACAGTCAGCAACCGCAAGGCGGTGCTCTGCTTTCAACTTTGCTGCCAGCACCCCTTGCGTCTCGCTTGAATCCACACGTTCGATTGGCAGTGCCATCATCAGAGCGATCCGTTCCTTTGCTTCTTGGATTCCTCGCTCTTGCTGCGTGATGTAATGCACTTCCATGAAACTCATGAAGGAGGTAAACACCTCTGACTCGCCTGCATCCGCCTCTTCCAGCACCTTCTGGACGATCTCAACGCCGGCTTCGTCTTCGATGAAGGTCAGCCAGGCCGACGTATCAAGAACGTAGGTAGTCATGACTCTGTTCATCGATCGTCTGATCAGCCTGCCGCGCGGCCAATAGGCGTTCGACCAGTCGTTCGCCCTTGCCACGTCCGCGTAGCGCCCTCAAGACTTCTGCTGTGGAACTCGATTTCACAGGGGGCGCCGGCGTTTGTTGAGCCTTCCACGCCAGAAACTCAAGAAAGTCCATGACTTCGGACAGATCGTCCTCCGGCACGTGGTTCAACTTCTCAACGATCTTTTTCCTCAGTGGTGGAACAAGTTCGAGAGTCATCGCATACTTCCTTTCTCGCCAGCGGCAGCCCCTACATCCCCCACACCCGGATCGGCGTTCCCTGGTATTCTACCGCACGCTGGAAGATTTTCTCTCCCCACACCTTCCCCGGCGTACGGTCGAAGATCACCAGATGCCCGGCTTCGGCGCCGCACTTGTCCATGTACTCCCACGTCTGCGGCACGCCGGCGGCGATGGTGCGCTCTACATCCCCCTGGCTCACCTTCAATTCGATGGCGACGCGCTGTTCGCCGCCCGGTATCCGCCAGCGCACCAGCAGGTCGGTGCGTTTGCGTCCCAACGCATACTCCCGCCCGATGAAACCACCGCCGTTGACGATGCGCTGCAAGAACGCCTGCATCAGCAACTGCGGCCCCGCCTCTTTGTAGTCGAAGCGTTCCAGCCACGCCTCGCTGTTCTCGCGGAAGAATTGCTGAAACGCCGACAGCAACTTCTCCATGTCCAGCCGACCATCAGGCTGCACATACCACGCCGCCTGCTGTGGAATGAAATCCTGCGCCGTGATCGCCAGCGCACGCGGCACAACTTCTTGATAGATCGGGTTGGCGATCGCCACATTCGGCTTGCGGCGTATCAAGCCCAGGTCGGTCACATACTGAATATCGTCGTCACTGACCTCGGTCGGCAGTTGCCCTCCGACCAGCACCGCCTCGATCACGCGCCGCACACGCGGCTCGCGCAGCTTGTCGGTCAGCTGATCCAGGTGCGTCTCCTGGCGCAGGATCAGGTTCTCCTTCGCCTCCTCGATCAATGCGCGCGTGATCGGCTGGCTGCGATCCCGCCCCTCGGTAATCTCGAAACAGGCTTCCTCGGCAAGTGCATTCACCAGCCAGGGTTGACCAAGCGTGAGCTGCCAGGCAGTTGCCAGCGCCTCCGGCTCGAACACCTGTCCCGTCTCTGCAGTGTGCTGCGCATACAGCCGATAGACCTCTTCTTCGTCGAAGTCACCCATGCGCAGCGACCGCGCTTTGATGTTAAACGCGCTGCCGCCGGTGATGATCTCCTTGCCGTCGCTCGTGTGGATGCGGTAGTCGCGCACATCGCGCACCCCACACAAAATCACGCTCTGTGGAAACGCCGCCGGGCGCTGCGCATAGCCCGAACGCAACTGACGCAGCACCGCGATCAACGTGTCGCTCACCAGCGAGTCGATCTCGTCGATCATCAGCACCAGCGGCTTGTTGCTCTGCTGCGCCCACCGCTCCAGCAATGCCCTCAGCGCCCCATGCGGCCCCACGTCGGTCAATAACGGGCGCCAGATTGTGCGTGGGAAAGCGTCCTGTGCGTAAATCTCGGCGCCAGAGGCTACCGCATCCAGGATCGCTGGCATAGCCGCCTCAACGTCGCCACGCGCCGACTGCGCCTGCTCCACATTAACATAGACAGCCCGATAGTCACCGGTGTGGTTCAAGTGCTCCGTCAGCGCTAGCAAATAGGAGGTCTTCCCCACCTGGCGCGGGGCATGGAGCACAAAATACTTGTGCTGCTGGATCAGCAACATGATCTCACTTAGATCAAGTCGCTCCAGCGGCGGGATGCAGTAATGGATCTCTGGGTCTACTGGGCCGGCAGTGTTGAAAAAGCGCACGCTCAGTCCTCCACCGCACGCTGTAATGCCGCCAGATTCTCTGCTTCATCGAACACTGCGCGCACCGGTGCAACAAAACCCGGCACAGCCCGGCAGCGCACGACGCCGCTGTCGGCTTTGAACGCTAATGTGTAAGCCTCACCCTCCAGGAGATATTGCTCGATACGCTCATTGTCAGGGTCAATAATCCAGTATTCCGTGATGCCATGCGCCGCATAATCCTCGAACTTAACGCCGCGGTCGATCGCCTCCGTGCTCGGCGAGAGCACCTCGGCGACAAAATCAGGTGCAGGAAAGATCATCTGGTCGGGCTGAAAAGTAGCAGCTTTGTCTGCTGCAAAAAAGCAGACATCCGGTTCATAGTCGTTGCGGGTTAAAGCGATCAGCAGCTTTTCATGGGCTACCAATCCCAGCTTGCGCCTGCGCACGTAGGCGCCCAACAACATTGCCAGGTTGTAACTGGCTAAACTGTGGCGCAACTTTACAGGGGATTGCACAATCACTTCTCCGTTGATGAACTCGCGCTTTTCGCCCTCATGCAAGGTGGCGTAGAAGTGCTGACGCCGCGCCTGCTCCTCGCTCACAATGCGCTGAAGCTGTGCAAACAAGACATTTAATTTGGGTGATTCAAGCAACTGCTCCAGGACGGCGTCAGGCATTGTGCATCTCCACGTCGAGCTACGTTCCTCCTGTATTTTACTCCAGGCGCCGCCGCACGACAATTCGCATACTCTCAGGCAGGGGCCGCTCGGCGACAAAGATCACGTAACCGCCGCCGCCTGCGCCCGACAGTTTCCAACCCAACCGCTGACAAACGCCTTCTTCCTGGATTTACTCATCGTTTGTTGCGTCCCCTGGCGCGATCAATAGAACGCGAATGTCGCGGATTCGGCGGATTCACGCCGATGCTTTTCACTTGATCCGCGCGAACCTGCCCAATCCGCGCTATCCGGGTTCTATCGCTTTTCCTTGCATAGCGCGCGTATACTCCGCCAGCACCGTAAACGGCAGTGCGGGCGGCAGTGGATTCTTTTCTGCCTGACGCCCGGTGTTATAGGTCACGATCAGCTCGCGACGGGCGCGGGTGATGCCGACGTAGAAGAGCCGTAGCCGCTCCGCCGCCAGATCGAGTCGCGCTTGTTCACTGGCGCGACCGGGAACATACTCATCGAGTGTGCCCATGTGAAGCTGGCGCAGCTGCGCTTCGGCCTCCGCCGCCAGGTTGAGCGTATCACGGACATACCAGCGCTCGCTACGATATTGCTCGTCGGGCAGCCCGCTCGGAAAACTGAAGGTGTTCACCGCCGTGAGATACACTCGATCCCACTCCAGACCTTTGGCGGCGTGCATTGTCGCCACCGTCACCACACCGGGTTTAGCTGCGTAGCCGGTGCTCTCCTCCGTGAAACCCAACAATCGCCGCTTGTTCTGCGCGATGTTCTCCAACTCGCCGGCCAGCTCGGGCAGCCGCCACGCCGGATTCTCGTTCGCCAGCTTGGCAAGCAGCACCGCTAGCCGATGCGTCAACGCCAGGTCAGCCGGTTCGGTGAAAATGTCGTTGCCGATCGTCAGCAGCAGTTCATCGACCGGCAGCACCACAGCGCGGCTCCACCGCTGCAGGTCGGCGCGAAACGCCTGCAGCAGATTGCGAAAACGCTCCATGCCGTCCAGCCAGCTCAAGCTGTCGAGAAAATCTCGCTGTTCAGGGAACACAAAGCTTTCCGGTTGGCGTAACTTGCCCAACGCTTGCGCAAAAACCCGCACTGGTTCGGGCAGCTTATCATTGCTCATCGCCGATGCAACTTCTTCCTGGGGTTGTCGGCGCTGCGCCCACTGCGGATACCAGACCTCCTCCCACACGCGGCGGAGCAACACAGAGGACTGCGGATCAGCAATGTAGCCGGTGATCGTGGCAAGGATGCGAGCTGTGGCGCGCGTCCCTGTGTTCGTGCGCAGCAGATCGTCATCGATAGCAATGTCATCGCGCCGCAGGCGGCTGACGATAGCCTCTCCGCGCCGATTGTCGGGCGCCAGGATCGCCACAGTCTTGTCGGGGTGATCGGCCACCCACCGCTTCACCGTCGTCGCTATGATGTCAAGCTCCTCATCAGGCGACAGTGCCTTGGTGTGAAAATGCACGGCCGGCCGGCCCGCCGGTGGATTGGGCTGTGGATCGCCCGGCGGCGTTGGCGCAATGAACGGCGTCGTCAACGCTAACGAGCTGTCCAGGGTTGGGTGCGCCTCCTGTGACCAGCGGATCAAGGCATTAGCGACGTCGATGATCGGCAGCGCGCTGCGTCCTGAATTCGGCAAATCTCGCGCCTGTTCAGGGTATTCTCGCAAAAATCTTTGCAAAAAGCGCGTGTTTGCACCGGTGAATGTGGTGTTGATGGCCTGATTGGGGTCCCCTACACGCACCCAATTGCCATGCGCAGCCGTCAGCAGCCGCAGCATTTTCTCCTGCGCCAGGCTCGAATCTTGCGCCTCGTCCTCAAGGATGTAGGGCCAGCGTTGTTGCAATCGCGCTAGATAGCCTTCATCTGCGCGCAGGGCTTGCAGCGCCAACATGATCAGATCATCGAAATCGACAGCGCCGCGCACCTCCAAACTGCGTTCGTAGATGGCGTAAACATAAAGACCAAAGTCAAGCAGCGGAAACAGCCCGGACTGGCGCTCTAGCGCGATACGCAATTCGCCTGCACGCGCCGGCAATTCCTTGGCGACACGAATCACACGATTTGCCAGTTCGATGGCATCCTCTTGCAGCGCGCCCTCGATGCGCTGCGGGTTTTGCAGAAATTCGGGTTTGATGAAGGGGGCAAAGGCATCGGGATGAGTGCGCAGATAACCCACGACGGCGTCGCGCTTGATCTCGTTAGCCGTGCGGTCGTCGATGATCTCGAAATCTTCGCTCAAGCCGACCAGCCCAGGCCGTTCGCGCACGATGTCATGTGCAAGTCCGTGCAAAGTGCGCACGCGATAGCCGGCGCCGGGAAGCAGACCTCGCTCCTGGCGCAGAAACTGCCCGATGCGCGCCCGGAAATTTGCCACGGCGCTGTTGGTGAAGGT
>DGFH01000106.1:2321-3299 GCA_002391565.1 Anaerolineales bacterium UBA3905 | reverse complement strand
CCCGGGAAAAGGGTAAGGAAAAAGATGATAATGACGATGAAGCCGATGATGCGGCGCCTGGTGTGGAGCGTGGTCGTGTCGTCCGGCGCGGGTGGTTGTTCGACGCCGATCATCACCAGGATCAGGAACAGCCACAAAAACCAGCCGCTGTAGCCGACGCCGTCGAGGCCAGGCAGTAGATTCTGCACAAACGGCAGCCCGGCGACGGCGAAGACGGTCAGCAGCGCCACTGTGGCAAGATTGGCGTAGCGCGCTTTGCGTCCGAACATGGCGAAGACGGTGTGCCCACCATCGAGCTGTCCGACCGGCAGCAGGTTGAGCGCCGTCACCAGCAAGCCGATCCACGCCGCAAAGGTGATCTGGTTCATGAAGACATCGCGACCCGTCACGGGGTTGGGCAGAATCTCGCCGAAAACCAGCCACTTAGCCGCTAGATAGAGCAGGCTGTTGCCCTCCAGCATCAACGGCACGTTGGGCGGCGGCACGGCGACCTCGCTCGACGCCAGCCCGATGAAGAGCAGCGGCACCGCCAGCACCAGCCCGGCCAGCGGGCCTGCCACGCCGATGTCGAAGAGCTTGCGGCGGTCGGGGATCGGCTCCTTGAGCTGGATGAACGCGCCGAGTGTGCCAAAGGTCAACGGCATGGGGATGAAGTACGGCAGCGTCACCGTCACTTTGTGAAAGCGTGCTGCGAAGTAGTGGCCAAATTCGTGTGCAGCCAGGATGCCGAGCAGCGTCGCCGCAAAAGGCAGCCCCTGCAGCAGATTCGACGGGCGCAGAAAATCCCACGGCGAGTTGAGCACCAGCGCCGTCTCGCCATAAAGCGAACCGACAAAGAGCGTGCTGAGCACGGTCAACACAAAGAGCACGGCGTTGATCCAGACGCGCGGGCGCCCCGGTTTGACGACGCCTGGAAAGATACGCACGAAGACGTCCTCCGGCGGCGCACCGGCTTCGCCCTCTTCGGCGGCGGAACGC
>DGFH01000106.1:0-2159 GCA_002391565.1 Anaerolineales bacterium UBA3905 | reverse complement strand
CGCAGCGTCGGCGTGAAGTTGCGCCGCGCCAACTCCGCCTGCCAGCGTGGAAAGGCGATGTGGCTGGGGCGCAGCAGCCGCCCGCGCAACAGCAGCACGCCCTGCTTCTCCGGTTCGCGCGGCGTCTGGATCGATTCGATCAACAGGTCGGGTTCGATGATGCTGCGCAGTTCGCGCTGCAATAACATTGCCTGCGACGCGCTGTGGTCGATTGCACCATCAGTGAGATTGAGCAAGGGTTCATTCACGGATTACACCGGGTTTCTAATGATGCAGGTTGATATAAGTTGATATAAACAGTGTCTTTTTGCCATGAGGAAGGGGTCAGTTGTGAGCGGCCAATGGGAGACCGAGGATAGCAGCGAATGCACTTGCTACCTGCCTCATCGTGGCCTCATCGAGTTGTCCAAGTGCTTTTATGATACGCTGTTTATCGATGACTCGAATCTGCTCACAGAGTAGAACCGAATCCTGCGTTAGCCCACCATTTCCCGCTGCAACAAAGACATGCGAAGACATCAATGCTCGACGAATCCTGGTTGTGAATGGCGCAATGATCGTGTGCGGGCTGGCTGCGTTGGCACAGTTCACCTGTAGGATCAATGCAGGGCGAATTCCGGCCTGTTCAGTGCCCACAACTGGATTCAGATCGCATAAAACGCATCGCCGCGCGCAATCGTTACCATTGAATTTCTCCGCGCGCAAGACGTTCTTCATACTCCTCAAGATTGGCAAGATAGCCAGAAAAGTCTGCTTCAGCGAGCATGACAGATTCGTTGAACTCATTCCACATCTGCCAACGTGTACTATCCTGACGCATCAACAGAAATTCCACAAAGTCGCTTACTTCTTGTAGCAACGATTCAGGCAACTGCCCGATCTTCGTGATCGTGGTGTCATAGTGGTCATTTTTGTCCCTTTCCTATCTCACATCCGCATCATAACTTCTTATTATGCTATACTGCATCGGTTTTGAGGAAACTATACAGGGAAATGAGCACGCTATGAGCAATCATCCATTTCTGCAGCGTCTGGCGGAGACGCCGTTGCTGGCGGACGGCGCCATGGGCACGATGTTGTACGCACGCGGCGCCAGCAGCGAGCAGTGTCTGGAGCACCTGGTCATCTCCAAACCGGCGTGGGTGAGCGAGATTCATCAGGCATATGCCAGCGCCGGCGCCGACATCATCAAGACGCACACCTTCGGCGCCAATCGCATCCGTCTGGCGGATTACGGCCTGGCGGACAAAGTGCGCGACCTCAACTTTCGCGCGGTCAAGCTGGTGCGCGACGTGCGCGAGGTGAGTGGACGCGCCATCTTCATCGCCGGCGACGTCGGTCCGCTGGGCAAGCAGTTGCAGCCGGAAGGCCCGCTCACGCCCGACGAAGCCGCCGCCGCCTTTCGCGAACAGATCGCCGTGCTCTGGGAGGCGGGCGCCGATCTGCTGCTCTTCGAGACCTTCGTCCATCTCAACGAGCTGGAGATCGCCGTGCGCGTGGCGCGCGAAGTCTGCGATCTCCCGATCGTGGCGTCGATGACCTTTGCCGAGGATGGGCTGACGATGACCGGCCATGCGCCTGACGAAGTGGTCGCCCGGCTGAAGGCGGCCGGCGCCGATGTCGTCGGCGTCAACTGCTCGGTGGGACCGGCCGCGATGGCGCAGACGCTCGAACAGATGCACGCCGCCGCCGAAGATGCGGCGTTGATCGTCATGCCCAACGCCGGTTTCCCGGAGCGCGTCGAAGGGCGCTTCTACTACCCATCCAGCCCGGAATATTTTGCGCGGCAGGTCGATGGCTTTCTGGGCGAGGGGGCGCGCATCGTCGGTGGCTGCTGTGGCACCACGCCGATGCATATCCGCGCCATGCGCGCCGCGCTCGACGAGCATCTCGCCGCCCGAAGCAGCGCGCCGGCGCCCACGCTCACTGTCGTCGAGGAAACGCCCTCCGCGACCAAAGCCGACTACGGCGTCACCGGCGAGGTGCAACCGACCGAGATTCTGCGCAAGCTGCGCGCCGGCAAGTTTGTGATCAGCGTCGAGGTCGATCCACCGCGCAGCTTCACCGCCGAGAAACAGATCGAGGGCGCACGCCACGCGCTCAAGATGGGCGCCGACGCCGTCAATGTCGCCGACAGCCCGATGGCGCGCGTGCGCATG
>DGFH01000021.1 GCA_002391565.1 Anaerolineales bacterium UBA3905 | reverse complement strand
AGATGTGTATAAGAGACAGCCCAGCACCTTTCGCTTTCCCGGCGGCGAAAGTCTGCGCGAGGTGCAACATCGCGCAGTGACGGGCGTGGAGGCGGTGCGCCACCAACATCCTAACCAGGTCGTTGCCATCTTTGCACATGGGGATGTCATCCGCACGACGCTGGCGCACTATCTTGGCGTGCCGCTAGATTTATTCCAACGCATCGTCATCCAGACGGCGTCGGTGAGTGTGCTGAGTTTCCACGACGGCGCAGCATCGATCCTGGGTATGAATTATCTGGCGGGGCTGCCAAAGTTTGAGATCAAGCCGCCCGATGCAGGGACATTACCCGGACAAAGCACAGGGATGACCGATGCTGCAGCCGTCCTTGCCGATGCTCAATCCGTCGGACATGCGTAGTAATCACAATGGCTTCCTTCAGAGGTAAGTTCAAGGCTATGATGCAGTTCAAGTACGATCTGAATCCAGTGGACTCCATCGTCGCCGACGCCATCGGCGAGCCAGGTCACCGCACTTTTTTTCTGCAAGGACGCAGGGGACGCCAGCTTGTCAGTGTGACGCTGGAAAAGCAAGAAGTCAACAACCTGGCAATCAGCGTGTTACAACTGTTGGCCGAGCTGGAAGAAAAATATCCAGACCTGGCGCCTGCGACCCGACCCGGGCGCGCACCCCAGGTCGAGACCAGCTTTGAGCCGGCTTTCCGCGTGGCGCAATTGATCATCGGCTACGATGAGGATGAGGATATGATCTGGCTCATCGCCAAGGCGTTGGTGACCGACGCCAACGGCGCCATTATCGATCCGGAGGATGAACGTGTGCCGGCGGCGCGCTTCGTCGCCACGCGGTCGCAGATGCGTGCGCTGAGCGAATATGCGCTGGAAGTCGTGGCCGCCGGTCGCCCGACCTGCCCACTGTGTGGTCGCCCCATTGATCGGCATGGACATTTTTGCCCACGCACCGATGGACACGCCATGCCAATTGTATTTTAGACCGGGCCGTGTGCCGAGATGGCTATCGAACTCACCGAAAACCAGGTGCTAAAGACACTTCAGCACGGCGCCATCGAGGAGAAGGGGCTGTTGCCTTACAGCTCGAATCATAGCTTTCTCGTAGTGGTTGCGCTTGACGACCTGACCTTACCCGCAGTCTACAAACCCCAACGCGGCGAGGCGCCCCTGTGGGACTTCGAGTGGGGCACACTCTGCAAACGGGAAACAGCCGCCTACGAAGTCAGCCGTGCACTGGGTTGGAATCTCGTACCGCCGACGGTGCTGCGTGAAGGCAATCGCGGCCTGGGCAGTGTGCAATTCTTCGTCGATCACGATAGCGAGGCGCACTACTTTACTGCCGCCGAAGACGCCCGCTTCACCGAGACCTTTCGCCGCCTGGCGCTATTCGATTTTGTCGTCAACAACGCCGATCGCAAGAGCGGCCACTGCCTGATTGGCCGCGATGGACGCGTGTGGGCCATCGATCACGGCATCTGTTTTCATCAAGAATACAAGTTACGCACCGTAATCTGGGAGTTTAGTTGCGCACCCATTGCTGCGCATGATCTGGCGGATCTGGCCGCCCTGCGTGCGGCGCTGGATGACCAGGCAAGCCTGCTGGGACAGCGTATCGCCCGACTTGTCAGCCCGCCCGAAGTGATTGCCATGCGCAAGCGGATCGACCATCTGCTGCGTGCACGCAGCTATCCGGCGCCATCAGCCCACCGACGCAATTACCCATGGCCGCCAATTTGATCCAACGTCCTTGCCCCCGATCAAAAATCGTGATAATTGTGAACAGTGGCGCATGCCCTGGCGGACACAATGAACAACAAAAATCGGCAGCAGCGTGTCGCCCCTGGCAATTCGCCCCCCACTCCGATTTTCTGGTTAGCGCATCTGCTGTGTGTGCGGAGGAAGCGTGAAAGCAGTTGTCATGGCAGGCGGCGAAGGGTCGCGCCTGCGCCCGATAACAATTGGTCGTCCTAAACCGATGGTGCCGATCGTCAACAAAGCGGTCATCGGTCACATCTTCGATCTGCTCAAACACCACGGCATCACCGACGTGGTGGTGACGCTGCGCTACATGGCTTCCGCCATCGAGGATTTCTACGATGACGGCAGCAGCATCGGCATGAAGATCACCTACGTCGTCGAGGAGGCGCCGCTGGGCACTGCGGGCAGCGTCAAGAATGCGGCGCAATATCTTGATGACACCTTCATCGTGATCAGCGGCGATGCGTTGACAGATTTCAACTTGAAGGAAATTGTGCGTGTGCACAAGGAGCGCAAGGCCCTGGCCAGCATCACCCTGACGCGCGTACCTGATCCGCTTGAATATGGCGTCATCGTCACCGATGAGAGCGGTCGTATCACACAATTCCTGGAAAAGCCCTCATGGGGTGAAGTCATCTCCGACACTGTCAACACCGGTCTCTATGTGCTCGAACCAGAAGTGCTGGACTTCATCCCCGATGGCGTGCCTCATGACTTTGGCAGCGAGCTGTTCCCACGCATGTTGGCCGAGCAGCGCGCTTTGTATGGTTATGTGGCCGATGGCTATTGGTGCGATGTTGGCAACATGAATGAGTATATGCGCGCCAATTCGGATGTGCTCTACGGCAAGCTGCAACTGGCCGAACCGATCGGCGCGCATTTAGGCGGCGGCATCTGGGTGGGTGACAATGTCGAAATCTCGCCAAGCGCGCAGTTGTTCGGCCCAATCTACCTGGGCAACGAAGTCAAGATCAAGGGTGACGTCCGCATCTATGGCCCGGCTGTCATCCGTGATTACACCGTCATCGACAACTACAATCGCATCGAACGGAGCGTGATCTGGCGCAACAACTATATCGGCGAGTCGTGCGAACTGCGCGGGGTCATCATCACCCGGCAATGCAGCATCAAGGCGCAGGTGATTGCCTACGAGGGCGTCGTGGTCGGCGACAACTGCGTCATCGGTGAGGGCGCCGTGCTGCACGCCAACGTCAAACTCTGGCCTCACAAAGAGATCGAAGCGGGCGCCACCATCAAGGACAGTGTGATCTGGGGCAATCAGGGGCGACGCGGCCTCTTCAGTCGCTTCGGCGTCTCCGGCGTGGTCAACATCGATCTCACACCGGAATTCGCCGCCAAGTTAAGCGCCGCGCTGGGCGCCACCTTGCCCAAAGGCAGTTATGTCGCCATCAATCGCGACGCCCACCGCAGCTCGCGTATGCTCAAACGCGCCCTGATCAGCGGGCTGCCCGGCACCGGCGTGAATGTGTGGGATCTGGGCAATGTCGCCATTCCGGTGTTGCGCCACTACGTCCGTCAACGCAAGGACTCATCGGCAGGCATCCACGTCCGGCTCAGCCCCTTCGACCAGCGCGTGGTCGATATTCGCATCATCGACAGCCAGGGCTTGAACCAGAGCAGTTCCGCCGAACGCGCCATTGAACGCAACTTCTTCCGCGAGGACTTTCGTCGCGCCTTCCTGGACGAGATCGGCGTGATCGCCTATGCCCATGAACCAATCGCCGAGTACACTGAAGATTTCATGCGTCACGTCGATGCCCAGCGCATTCGCGATTACGGCTTCAAGCTAGTCTGCGATTACTCGCATGGGCTGGCTGGCGACACCTTATCGGACATCCTCAACCAGCTTGGAGTGGATGTTGTGCCGCTCAACGCTCGCATCGACGAAACCAAACTGGCGATGTTGCACACCGAGTTTAAGGCCAATCAGGAACGCATGGGCAAGATCGTCAACGCACTGGGCGCGCAACTCGGCGTACAATTGGACGTCGGCGGCGAGAAGATTTTCCTGGTCGATGAACTGGGCAACGTGCTCGACGATGTCACAGCGGCGGCGCTGATGCTCGAACTGGCGCTCTACGCCCACCCTGGCCGCCCCGTCGCCGCGCCAATTACGATGCCCAACGCCTTCGAGACAATCGCCAGTTGGCACGGCGCCCGCCTCTTCCGCATTCCCCAGAATCTACATGGCCCGATGCACACCGCCAGCTATGTGGGCGTCCTGTTGATCGGTGACGGCGCCGGCAGTTTCATCTTCCCCGGCTTCCAGCCTGCCGTTGACGGCATGATGGCGACAATTCGACTGCTCGAATATCTAGCGATCCGCAAGATGCCAATGAGCGAGATCGTGGCGTATCTGCCCAAATTTCACCTGGCTAAGGAACCTGTGGATTGTCCCTGGGAGGCCAAAGGCGCCGTGATGCGCACGCTGATCCAGTCTCATCAGCACCGCCAGGTGGATAAGATGGATGGACTCAAGGTGCACCTCGACCATGGCGAATGGGTGCATCTCTCGCCCAACCCGGAAAAACCGCGCTTCGAGATTGTGGCGGAGGCTGCCACGAACGAACGCGCCTGGGAGATCGTCGCTGAATATCGCGCCATGATCCAGGAGATTATCCACGACGCCGGCTTGGGCGCCAGCCATAAGAAAGATGAGTAGCCATAACGTGTCCGCCTCGCTCACCCTGCACAGCGATTCACAGGCTGCCACTCAGCGCATTGGCGCCGCCATCGGACGCGTCGTCAACGCCGGTCAGGTGATTGCCCTGCGCGGCGAGCTTGGCGCCGGCAAGACGACGCTCGTGCAGGGCATCGCCGCTGGGATGGGTGTAGAGGCGCGCGTCACCAGTCCCACCTTCATCCTGGTGAATGAATATACAGCGACCGAAGGACGCCGCCTGGTGCACATCGACGCCTATCGTCTGGCAGAGGATGCCACACTGGCCGACGCCGCCACCTTTGGGCTGGCCGACCTGCTGGTGGAGGCTGGCATGGACGGCGTTAATGTCGTTGCCATCGAATGGGCGGAGCGCGTGGCAACGCTCCTGCCAGATGACATCCTGACCATCGCTATTACCCCGTGCGCAGATGACCCCGACGCCCGCACACTGCAACTGACAGCGACCGGCGCACACAGTGCGGCCATCATAGCCCAGTTGGCGCCATGAACCGGCGCTGAGCGTCTACCGCACCACCGTGGGGAGATAGACCTTCTGTGGCAATAATTCTCCCAGATCGCCGATCACCGCCGTCACAATGACGCGCACCGGCGCCAGCCCTGTCGTGGCCGGTGCAGAGACCGTCACTTCACCTTGATAGATGCCAGGCGCCAACCCATCGGGCAATAGCGCCAGCTGGATAGCGTCAGCCGTGGCGGAGAGTTGCAGCCAGGTGATTTCAGTGGTGGCCTGCCAGGGGCCATCATCACAGTTGATGCATTGCACGCTCAAGAGAGCAGGCGGAGGCGCAGCCTCATCAGGCATAGCCTCAAATTGCACATTGACCGGCGTCACGGCCAACTGGGGCAGGACGACAGGGCTGCCAGGCGCCGCCAGGCGCCCGCTGGCAGGATGCACCTCCACTGCCGACGAAAACGCCCCGTCGGCGTCAACAAAGCGCGCCTGCACGCCGTAACTGCGCCAGTAGTTCTCTGGCGCTTGCCATTGCAACGGCGCCGCCACCGGGACTGCCGCTGTGTATAAGGCCACTGCGTCAAAAACTACTTCTGCGGCGTCCAGCCGGTCAATGCGAAACGTGATCGAGGTCGCCCCACTCCCAGGATGGTAGGGAACGGCAAACTCTTGATAGCTGTCGGCGGCGACGAAATCGACGCCACGCAGTACACGCACGCCAACATCGCCGCCCGTCCCGATCACGCGCAGCCGCACGACCTCCCGCGTTGCGCGATTGTCGCTCACTTTGAGACGAAAATAAGCCGTGGCGGGCAACGTCGCCAGATAGCCGCTGCTCCACACAGTGGCATTGCCGCCACTCGCCAGCCGCGCCGCCATCCCACCGATCGCAGCGGCGTCCACAAAACGTTCACCGCTGACGGTAAAGTAGGGGTCGCTGTCATCACCGACCCAATCCATACTGAACTGCACCTGCGGCCATCCTCCCGCATCGATCTGCTCCAGCCGGAAGCCAACGCCAAAGTGACTGGCGCCAGCGAACGTGAGTTCGGCGCGCGGTAGCGACGCACCCAAATAGATCGAATCCTGCGCCACCGTGGTGCGGCCAAGCGCGTCGCGCGTCTTGACGTAGACGCGCTTCCAGCCATCCCCTTCGCTCAGCGTCCAGGTAGTCTCCGCTGCATAAGGCTGCCAGACGGCGTCGGTAAAGTCCGGATCATTGGCGATCATCATCTCCACCGAGGCGCCTTGCCCCGTGAAACCCGCACGTGTCGCCTGATCGTAAATGTAGAGCCGCACCGTGCGCGTCGTCGTCGCCGGTGCCTCGTTCTCGATGATCACTGGTGCGTAACTTGAGTCTAGCGCCAGGTCGGCGGCAATGTAGCCACGCTGCACGCTAGAGAGCGCGTACCCCACGCCAAGCTCGCGATAACGACTGTCGAGCAGATTCTTGCGATGCAAATCACTGTTCATCCAGGCGCGCACCGCAGCTTCGGGCGTGGTGTAACCACATACCGAGTTCTCACCCCATGCCGCCAGTTTGGTGTAGCCAGCCAGCCGCATCCGTTCACCTGGTGTGCGACCAGCGCTGTCGATGTGACCACAGTAGCTCGCCGGTTGATTGGCGACCACATCTTCCGCAAACGCGCGGGCGGATTGCGTCAACTCCTGGTTCCAACGCAGCGGCGCCAACCCAGCCGCACGTCGTTCGAGGTTGATCAAATACACGGTCTGCACTTCGTTGAAGAAAAGATCGGCAGGCGATACGCTCTGTGCGTGCACCGGCGCCGGTGGGATGATGAGGGAAAGGAAAAGAACAAAACAGAGCAAGAGCTGCGATGATAGATGCGACATACTCATTCACAAAACTCCATTGCGCTGCAACGCCCGATCGGCGCGCAACAACAACTCAGCCAATACTTCCCGTGTATAATCGCAAATTGTCAACAAATCCTTGCTACGTTTTACCTACGAATTGCCGACGACTAGCGCGCTTGCGCATCGCTCATCACCGTCACGCATTAACATAGGTCGGCGAACCTCCATGCAACGCCTGTAAATCCTCCTCAGAGTCGATGTCGTATAGCCAGGTCGCTTCCGCCGGGACAGAGACGACGCGATCACGATGCGCTAGCAGCACGCGCCGTCCCCCCACATCGCCTTCCAGCGCTGCAAGTTCATGCCAGTAGCGGCGGTCGAAGAGCGCTGGAGCGCCGCGCAGTTCGCCATCGACCCAAGGGGCAGCCAGATCGGCGCCCACGCGCCAGGCCTGCACCAGCCGCCGCAATAACAGCGCATTCAGGAAAGGCTGATCGACGGGGGCAAAGATGACGGCCTCGACGGTGGCTGGCAGCGCCTGCAGCGCCGCGCGCACACTGGTCGCCTGACCTCCCCTCCATGCCGGGTTGACGATGCAGGTCACCTGCGCCTGCTCCTGCGTCAGCAGCGTGCGAATGGCGCTATCCTCGGCGCCAGTGACGACCAGCACCGGCCCAGCGCCACAGCGTTGCGCCGTGCGCACGGCGCGCACGATCAGCGGCGCGCCGCCCACGACTTCCAGTTGTTTAGGACGCCCGAATCGACGACTGCCGCCCGCCGCCAGGATCACCACCGCCACCTCTCCCCACCGCTCGACGACGGGCGGCTGTCCTGCAGCGCCGACGCGCGCCGCCAGGGAGGCGACGCCCTGTTCTGCCAGCAACGCCGCCGTCAGCCGGCCATAAATCAGGCGCAATGAGGTGTCCGCTTTGTTAAGAAGAGGGATGAAGCGCATATCCGGCCGCCGTCCTTTGGCGCCGCCGCCGGGGTGCTGCAGTAACTGCGCCAGGTGCGCTGGGGTCAGATGCGGCGGCGGCGATGACGCCAGGCCAAGGACGGTGCACACCAATTCCGGGCGGTGCACCGTGCGCTCCTCGATGGCGACGCCGACAGCGTCCAGACCGGCGACAGGGACGAGATGCGTGGTGGCCGCCGGCAGCACCGGTTCATGCGCCGCAGGCGCCTTGAGCGGACGCATCTTACTGCCGTCCGCCTCAACCGTGATGGCAGCGATTCCCAGTTCCGCCGCGCGGCGCGCCAGCGCGTCGATCTCTCCCGGCTCCAGCCCCAAACGGCGGTCGCCCACCACTGGGCCACCCAGTAGGCAATAGCCATGCTGATCCAGGCATTGCTCGATGGCGGCAAAGGGCAGCCCGGCGGCGCCCACCTCCAGGAAGGCGGGCGCCCAGGCCGTCTGAAATGCAGCGATGCGTGTGCTGGGAGCAATGACCGCGCGCTTACCCAGGCTGGCGACTTCTGCCGCCAGGCGAAAGGCGGTGCTGCTCTTGCCGCCGCCGCCAACCAGCGCCACGACATCGGGCGCCGCCGGGTTCAACGTTAAACGTAGCCCTTCATGAAGCAGCATGCCATCTCCCAATTCCCCCAAATGCAGTGATTGTGCGATACTCTGATGGGTGCTCAAGCATTATGCCCCTACAAAAGAGGTGAAACGATGCAACCTGACGCACAAGCAACTACGCCCGCTGTTGTATTGAACGGCAAAGCCCTCGATAGGGAGGCCATTGCTGTGCAGCGCGTCATGCGCCGCGCCCGGGTGCGCATCGCACGGTTTCTGCTGGGCGCCCTCCTCATCGGGCTGATTGCAATCTTCGCCGCCAGTTACTGGATCAGCCAGAACGCGGCGGCGGAGGCGGGACTGACCGCGTTTCTGCTGCTGGCGGCGTTGCTGATCAGCTTCGTTTACTTCACCAATAATCTCTGGCAGTGGCGCATTCTGCGCGTGCATGATGTGCGCTGTCCCCACTGTGGAGAGCCGTTGGGCGGTGAAAGCCACTGGACAAAGCGCCCCGGCTACACCTGCCCTCACTGTGGCAAAGACGCCATCGCCACGGCGCGACAACTGGGTGAAGGGTAACATCGGCGCGAGCCTCATCACGCTCCAGCAACTTATCCGGCCAGCGCGGCCGCAATGATCGCCTGGTATCCTTGTGCAGCGGCGATCAGATCGGTGATGCGCAGCCGCTCGTCGATCACATGTGCGTCTGCTTCGGTGGCAGGCCCAAAGCCGATTGTCGGCACGCCCGCCACGCCGGCGCTGTACGCAGCATTGGTGCAGAAGCGATAGGCGGTGAGTTCGGCGGCAATGCCTGCGCGCTGCAGCGCTCCCAGCGACCCTGCCACAAAGGGATCGTCTTCAGGCAGCACCCACGCCGGGAAGAA
>DGFH01000359.1:7799-8493 GCA_002391565.1 Anaerolineales bacterium UBA3905 | reverse complement strand
AGAGTGTGATCGTGGTGCTGGAGGATGGCGCTGACCCCAGCGCGGCGGTTGCGGCAGGCGGCGGGCAGGTCGTCCATCGCTACACCAAGGTCTTCAACGGTGTGTCGATGGTTTTGCCGGCGGACAACGTTGATGAGGTTGCGAGCGCCCAGGGCGTCAAGGCCGTCTACGTGGATCAGCTGGTGCAACTCGACACCGACGCCAGCCCGGCCTTCATCGGTGCGCCCGCCGCGTGGGCCGCATTGGGTGGGCAGGGCAGCGCAGGCGAGGGCGTGATCGTTGGCATCCTCGACACCGGCATCTGGCCTGAGCATCCCTCTGTATCGGACCCGGATCCTGCTGGCAAGCCCTATGCGCCGCCGCCAGTCATGCCTGGCTCGAATGGTTTTGCCGGCGCTCCCCGTAGCACCTGTAACTTTGGCAGCGCCACCCCGGGCGATGCGCCTTTCACCTGCAACAACAAACTGATCGGCGCTTACCAGTTCCTTGACACCTACAAGGCTGTGGTTGGCCTGCTGCCGACCGAATTCAACTCGGCGCGTGACGATAACGGCCATGGTACGCATACGCTAACAACGTCGGCTGGCAATGGTGGCGTCGCCGCCAGCATCTTTGGCGAGTCGCGCGGCACGGTGTCTGGCATCGCCCCGCGCGCGCATGTGATTGCCTATCGCGTTTGCGGCGATCAAGGCTG
>DGFH01000359.1:0-7548 GCA_002391565.1 Anaerolineales bacterium UBA3905 | reverse complement strand
AGCGGCGGCAACAATCCGTATAGCGATGTCGTCGAACAGGCCTTCTTAAGAGCGTACGAGAACGGCGTCTTCGTGGCGGCGTCGGCTGGCAACTCTGGCCCCACCGCTGAAACCGTTGCCCATCGCGGCCCCTGGGTGACCACCGTCGCCGCCAGCACGAGCAACCGCCACTTCCTGAGCACGCTGACCTTAACGGCTGACAATGGCGACACTTTGAGCCTTACCGGCGCCACCGTCACGCCAGGGGTTGCGTCGCCGCTGCCTGTCGTGGTGAACACTGCTGACCCGCTGTGTCTGAACCCGGCGGCGCCCGGCTCCTTCACCGGCGTCATCGTGCTCTGTGATCGCGGCGTGAATGCACGTGTTCTCAAGAGCTACAACGTCGCACAAGGCGGCGCAGCCGGCATGATTCTGCGCAACCTGGCGTTGCAGGGGCTTAACACCGACAATCACTTCATCCCTAGCGTGCATATCGATGGGCCGGAAGGCGCGCAGTTAGGCGCGTTCCTCAGTTCCCATACCGGCGTCGTCGCCAGCTTCACTGGCGGTACGGCGACGCTGGTGCAGGGCGATGTGATGGCATCCTTCAGCTCGCGTGGCGGCCCGCTCCAGGCGTTAGGCGTCAGCAAGCCAGACATTACTGCCCCCGGCGTGCAGATTCTGGCCGGTCACACTCCGTTGCCTGCCACATCTGCGGGTGGCCTGCCGGGACAGCTCTTCCAATCGATCCAGGGCACCTCGATGTCCAGCCCACATATTGCCGGCGTGGCGGCGCTGCTGAAGGATTTGCATCCCGATTGGACGCCCGGTCAGATCAAGTCGGCGATCATGACGACAGCCAAGTTTGCGGGCGTGGTCAAGGAAGATGGCGTCACGCCAGCCAATGCCTTTGACACTGGCTCTGGACGTGTGGACGTCGCTGCGGCGATCAACCCCGGCCTGACCTTCGATGAGAGCGCGCAGAATTATCGCACGCTGGAAACGCGCTTGTGGAACGCCAACTACCCCAGCCTCTATCTGCCCGACATGCCCGGCAAGATCACAGTGCAGCGTACCGTGCGCAGCGTCGATAACCGGGTGCGCAACTGGAAGGTGAGCGTCTCGGCGCCAGCGGATGTAAGCATCTCCGTACCCAAGCAGATTCGTCTCAACCCTGGCGAAGCGGTGACCTTCGATATTACCGTCGATGCGCGCTACGTGCCGATCGGGCAGACGCGTTTTGCCACAATCACCTTCACGCAGGGCGACAAAACGCTGCGCTTCCCGGTCACACTGGTGCGCGGCGAACCGGATGTCAATGTCTCGAAGGTGTGTGACCCGGCGACCATTGCGCGTGGCGCTCGCACCACCTGCACGATCACGTTGAAGAACACCACCTTCGACAATGCTGAAGTGGACTTCTTCGATCAACTGCCCAACCAGCTGCGCCTGGTGCCCGAGACTGTTGTCAATGCCAGCGTCTGGGGCAACAGCGTCGTCTATAAAGGCCCGTTGGCCGGCGCGCAACCGCCCGATGTCACGATCAGCAATGTAACGGGTGATCCGGTCAATGGGTCGCCGGCGGGCTATTTGCCGCTCAGCCTGTTTGGTATTGCGCCAATCAGTGGCATAGGCGATGAGACTATCACGAACTTCACTGTGCCTGCCTTCACCTTTGCCGGCAAGAGCTGGACGCGCCTGGGCATCGTCAGCAACGGTTATGTGGTTGTCGGTGGCGGCACGGCGGCCGACGTCAACTTCATCAATCAGTCGCTGCCGGATGCACAGCGGCCGAACAATGTGTTGGCGCCCTTCTGGACTGATCTGAACCCGGCGGCGGGTGGTGCGGTGCGCATCGGCATCCTGACAGACGGCGTCAACCGTTGGCTGATCGTCGACTTCGAGGCCGTGCGCGAATACTCCACGCCGCGTACAGCCAGCTTCCAGATCTGGATCGGCATCAACGGGGTGCAGGATATCAGCTTCACGTATGGCACGATCCAGGGCAATGGCGATGGTGGCTTCCTGACCGTTGGCGCTGAGAACGAATTCGGCAATCGCGGCCAGAACTACTATGTTGATGGCGTCGGCACATTGCCGGCGGCTGGCACCGAGCTGCGCGTCAACTCTGTGGCAGGTGCGCCGGGCGAAACGCGCGTCATCACCTACCAGGCAGTCGGCTATCGCCCAGGCAAGTGGAGCAACTGCGGCATCATGTGCGCCCCGAATGTCTTCCAGGGCGACAACATCGCCTGCTTCAGTGGGGAAGTGACGCCGCGCTAAGCGCGTGACGCATGATCTCCCAGAGAGCAACGGCGCTGCGTGGGAGATGTAGAGCATGGGAAGGACAGAGGCTGGAGGGATTCCCTTCAGCCTCTGTCCTTGTGTGGTTTCGTGCTGTGCAGTGTGTCAATTCCCACCCAGGCCGACGCCAGGGGGAGGCGGTTCGGCGGGATGTTCGCACCAAAAGGGCGCCCGTCGCTCACCGCTGTGATATTGGTAGATGACGCCAGCCACAGCGAGGCGGATGCGCAGCCCTTCCTGTAACACCTGCGGATAGAGCATGCCTGGCTGTGGACAACCCAGGCTGCCATCCGGCCAGACAACCGCTTCGACGCTGACGACCTCGATTTGCGTCGGCGCCACATTCAGACGTGCGGCCAGGTCGGTGATGGCTGCATTTACCTGCGGCAACATGGGCTGTTTCTCCTCTGTAGGTTTATCGACCACGATGTTATCTTCCTGGACAAGCGCGCCATCGTCCACCACGGTCAGTGTTGGCGGCGATGGTTCTATTGCCGTCACCGGCGGCCGCACCGGCGCACAGGCGACTAGCGTCAACGCGGCGAATATCGCCGCCGCCATCTCGATTCTCATAGCACCTCCTGCTTACGCCTTCATGCCTCTGCTCTATGAGATTTGACGAATCGGGAAGTAGAGTCGTTCCATGCGTACATGATATGATCACCACCTAACCTGTAACGATTCAACAGTGAGGTCAACTTATGCACTACGGTCAGATTCCCGGCGTCGCCAAACCCGTTGCCCGTCTCATTCAGGGCACGGTCATGATCGGCTCCGACAAACTCGATTACAGCTTTGGCCTGCTCGACGACATCCTGGCGTTGGGCGGCAATACGTTCGATGCTGCGCATGTGTACGGCAATGGCGACAATGAGCGCACACTGGGGCGCTGGATCGAGGCGCGTGGGGTGCGCGAGCAGGTCGTGATCATCACCAAAGGCGCGCATCACAATCAGGATCGTCAGCGTGTGACGCCTTTCGACATCACCGCCGACCTGCACGATTCGCTGGCGCGGTTGCGCACCGACTACATCGACCTGTACCTGCTGCATCGCGACGATCCGACGCAGCCGGTTGGCCCCATCGTGGAGGTGCTCAACGAGCATCTGGCCGCCGGGCGCATCCATGCTTTCGGCGGCTCGAACTGGAGTCATCACCGTATCGCCGCGGCCAACGCGTATGCAACTGCGCACGGGTTGACGCCCTTCGCCGTCTCCAGCCCACACTTTAGCCTGGCGATTCAATTCAAGGAGCCCTGGGCCAATTGTATCACGCTCACCGGCGCCGCCAACGCTGAAGCGCGCGCCTACTATGCCCAACACCACATTCCAGTGCTGGCCTGGTCGAGTCTGGCAGGTGGCTTCTTCAGCGGGCGCTTCCGTCCGGACAATCTGGACACCTTCACCGCCTATCTCGACCGGCTGTGTGTACAGAGCTACTGTTACCCGGAGAATTTTGCCCGGCTGGAACGGGCGCGTCAGCTTGCCGATGCGCGCGGGGTCGCGCTGGCGCAGATTGCCATGGCTTATGTGCTGGCGCAACCGTTCCCGGTCTTTCCGCTGGTGGGCTGCGCCAACGCTGCCGAGTACGCCGCCAACGCCGCAGCTTTTGAAGTGGGGTTGACTGACGAGGAGGCGGCCTGGCTGGAGCACGGCGATTGAAGGCGACAGGGGTGAGCATCCGTCAGGCGTCACGAAGCATCCTCCGCTCTCGATATGTGACGTCCGGCGGGCTGCCTCGGCAGCAGCGCTGGGTCACGCGTGCGTCTCTCACTGCCATCACCGCCGCCGAATTCGGTGGACGGCACACTGACCGCTGCGCCTACGAGCGCCAGACGCGCCGTCAACGTGGATGAGGATGATCGGGCTGAGGGGTCGCAGGAGTGGTGGACGCTGACCGCAAAGCGGGGTATGCCGCCAGCGTGCCAGAGATGAAGGTTGGATAATTGCGTCGATTTGATGGATAATCCAGCATATAACGGATCATATCAGGCGAGTCTCCTGATATGATCCACCACAACGATAATCTGCAGCGATGTGCTCGATAATGACAAGTTAGCCGCCTGTCCTGAAAATATCTATAGGAGTGAAGTATGCAAAAAACGACTTTTGCAGTCCAGCAAATGGACTGCGCATCTGAAGAACAATTAGTCCGCCTGAAACTTCAAGGAATCAGCAACATATCTTCTTTACAGTTTGACCTTTCTAACCGCAGGTTGGACGTTTTTCATATAGGTGATTATCAATCAATTTTTGAAGCGCTTAACAGTTTACAACTCGATACAACTTTGGTTGAAAGTAGGACAACGGATGAGTTTGTGCCAGTTGATAATGCTAATTTAGAGAGAAAATTGCTTTGGCAAGTTTTATCCATTAACTTCTTCTTTTTTGCGCTTGAAATATTGATGGGGTTCATTTCTAACTCAATGGGGCTTGTTGCAGATAGTTTGGATATGCTTGCAGACAGCCTTGTGTATGGGCTTGCTCTTTTTGCGATTGGTGGAACGGTTGCCAAGAAAAAGAATATCGCCAAAGCAAGTGGATATTTCCAAATTGTTCTGGCAATCTTTGGCATAATCGAAGTCATTAGGCGTTTTCTTGGGCTTGGCGATGTTCCCACTTTCCAAACAATGATTGTTATTTCAGGACTTGCATTGATTGGAAATGCCACCAGTTTGTATTTACTTCAAAAAAGCAAAAACACAGAAGCCCATATGCAAGCCAGCATGATTTTTACCTCCAATGATGTCATTATCAATCTTGGTGTTATTCTTGCTGGCGTATTGGTTTTTGTAACAAATTCCAAAATTCCTGATTTAGTTGTCGGAGCAATTGTGTTTTTTATTGTGGCTCGTGGTGCATATCGCATATTACAAATTGCAAAATAGTCTGTTCCCCAAAAAACGGCGGCTAACACAGCGTGCACCCGACTGGTGGGAGTCTGCGCGTTTTCAAGCACTTTGTGTGGCTTGAAGTGGGTTCCGTCAAAATGGCGTTCTCTCGTCCCGCCCACCAGCGGGTAACGCAAGCCGTTAGCCGCCTTGCTCAGCAAGTTTGCATCTCGCTTCAAGGAGAAAAAAGCGATGGACGAAGGAAGAAAAGAACTTTTCACCGAGAAAGTTATAGCAGGCAGTCGAACCTACTTTTTTGACGTAAAAGAAGGCAAAGATCGAATCAAGTATTTGGTCATTAGTGAAACAAGGCCAGGGAGTTCAAGTTACGAGCATAGTCGGGTGATGGTTTTTGAAGAGCACCTGGAATCGTTCGTTGAAGGCTTCCGAAGAGCTCTTCAGTTCTTGGGCGTAAAAACCAAAGCGTATAAGCTTGATGATGTAAGACAAACGTATCCAAAAGCATATGAGCGATGGTCACCTGACGAAGACGAACAACTGAAAGTTAAATATCAAGCAGGTGTTGGCATTGATGAACTGGCAGGTTACTTTCAGAGACAGCCGAGTGCAATTCGTTCTCGCCTAGCAAAGTTAGGGCTGTTGCCAACGCAAGCCCAATCCGAACAGTGACAGGTGGTTTACTCTATAAACATGGAACGGCGGCTAACACGCGCTTCCACCTGACGCCGCTCCGCTGCGCTTCGCGGCGCAGGTGAAGCGCCAGCCGTTGGGCGGCTTATACCAGAAATGAGTTAGTTATGAGGCACTACGTAGCGTATAACAAAGTCGAGGAATGGGGAGAATATACCCCTGGTGTGGATGCTACCGAGTTTGGACACTATAGCAGACATCCTAAGGCCAAACTTGAGAAGATAATAGGCCAAACCATCTGGGTTTTTTCTGGAGAGCGAGTGAATGGCCGGATGGTATACAAGCTATGTAGCACTTATAAAGCCGAGGACATTGAGGAAAATACAGAAGAAGTAGAAGCATCAGGTTTTCGATGCGTGGTAGGGAGCGGCTTGAGTTTTGTTTCGCCAATTCCGGTAAATGATTTAGAATGGTTTGCAGAGCTATTTAGAGAGCAAAATAGGTTTAGTTTTGGCATAAACCAGATAAGAAGCGAACGTGTGATCCAGTCTCTTGAGAGACTCAAAGAAAATTACTTGGAGAACAGATCAAAACGGACTGTTCTTCAGGATATAGAGGATTTGAAGAGTACCTACGAGACTCTGCGGGAAACAACACGTCAATCTGTGATAGAAAGCCGTATTGGACAAGGTCTATTTAGGAATTCACTCATTCAGTATTGGCAGGGTTGTTCGGTTACAGGATGCAAGAATCTCGAAGTATTGAAAGCATCACATATTAAGCCTTGGCGTGACTCGTCTAATGAAGAAAGGCTTGATGTTTTTAATGGTTTGTTGCTTATTCCCAACCTGGACACCTGTTTTGATTTGGGTCTGATTAGTTTCGATGATAGTGGGCAAATTCTTATATCAAGTGGTTTGGATGAAACTACACGAAAACAGTTAGGCATATATCCCGATTTGAGATTGTTACGAGTAGACGAAAAGCACAAGGAATTTCTGCGGTATCACCGTGATAGAGTCTTCCAGTCATAGAAAACCGCCCAACCTGCGCATCCAGCCGACACGCTCCGCTCGCTGCGCTCGCTCCGCGTGCGGCTGATGCGCCAGCCGTTGCGCGTCCGATAAGGAGAACCTGCCTGGCAGCGCGCCTACAGTATCCGCATCAACGATCAGTGGCGAGTTTGTTTCCGCTGGCAGGGTGGGGATGCCTATGATGTCGAAGTGACAGAGTATCATTGAGGGTGAGGATCAAGAGCATGAGCACGAAGTTCGCGCCGGTTCATCCCGGCGAAATCCTACTGGAGGAGTTTCTGAAGCCGCTGGGCATCAGTCAATATCGGCTCGCACAGGACATCGGTGTTCATCCCCGGCGCATCAACGAGATTGTGCATGGCAAGCGTGCGATCAGTGCAGACACGGCCCTGCGGCTGTCGCGCTACTTTGGGTTATCAGAGCGATAGTGGTTGAATCTCCAGGCGCGCTACGATCTTGAGGTAGAAAAGGATCGGTTGGAAGGGCGCTTGGAACGAGAGGTGCGTGTCTTCAGCGATAGGCCATTATCGCCTACGCCTGCCTAACCTCGGATACATCCAGGAGATACCCTCATGCTCACAAAAGTTCAGAAATGGGTCAATAGCCTTGCCCTGCGAATACCGAAAGCCTTTCAAAGCGCCAAGAAGCATTTACCCGAACAACATCTGGAAAATCGCTGCCAGAAAACTTGACAAACTCGATTCCGTTTCTGCGTTAGCCGAATTGAGAATCCCGCCGAACAATCGGCTT
>DGFH01000067.1 GCA_002391565.1 Anaerolineales bacterium UBA3905 | reverse complement strand
CGGTGCCCAGGTGGTGGTCGAGATTGCGCTCAAAGCTGAGCAGCGCAGCGCGGATCTGATCCTGGCGAATCGCCAGCGTCAGGTCACCGCGCGTGCGTTCGAGCACCCCGCGCAGAACGTCGGTGTGCCGACGCAACCCATCGGTCACGGCGTCGGGAAAATCGACGGTGACCAGGTGACTGTAGACCTCATCCATGAACTCCAGATAGTGCTCTGCTTCCAGCACCTGGCCGCGCCGCATGAGATCGAGCACGAAGCGGCGCATCTCCGTGGCGGCCTCGCTCATCCCACGCAGGTACGTCGCGCCGGTGACGTAAAGTTCAGCAGGCGTCGGCAGCGGCAACTGGCGCGAAACCGCGTTGACCAGGTGCGCCTCGACCAGTTCCTTGAGTGCGTCCTGCGTATAGCCGGCGTGATAAAGCGTCGGCTGATCGGCGATGGCGTCCACCATTGCTTTGGCCTCGGTGCGCGCCTGGGCGAGCAACATATCGGCCTCATCCCATTCGTGGCGGTGGATGGCGCGGATGCTATGGGCGCAGGAGCGGGTCAACGTGCGACTGCGCGCCAGCGTGGCGTCGCGCAGATCATTGAGCGTCGTGAGTTCGCTGCGAATCGTCTCAACAATGTCGGTCAATGAGGTTGTCAACGAAATATCCTTATTGAATCAGTCGTCTGGCAAAAATCGCTTGCTCGCCATTATACAGAATCTGCGCCCGGCGTCCGAAATCGTCAGTTGAACGCCAGGTGTGGTATTGTCTGCACGTCGAATCTTGCGCGCGGTGGCGCGATCTTCGAGAGTAAGCAGAGGGTGGCGGAATGATTATCGGCAGAACGTTGCAGTGTGACGAACTTGCGCTGGTCTGGACAATCGACCGCCGCGAGGTGATCCACAACACTTTTCACCTGGTCGACGGCGCACTGAAACTGCGCCCAGGCTATTTCAATATGCAAGGCTGGCCACCCGGCGACCACGACCTTAGCACGCGAATCCTCCGCGACTGTTGCGACCACGGCGGCTGGTGTTACGGGTTGTTCGACGATGCACAGTTGGTTGGCGTCGCCGTGTTGGAAAGTCGCTTCATCGGTCAGCCGGCGGACATGCTCCAGCTTGTATTCTTGCACGTGAGCTGCGACTATCGCGACCAGGGTCTCGGCCGACAGCTCTTCATGCGCGCCGCCGAAGTCGCGCGGGCACAGGGTGCGCGGCGGATGTATATCTCCGCCACGCCATCGGAGCACACGATCCACTTTTATCTTGGGCTGGGCTGTATGCTCTCGCCAAGACCCGATCCGGCGTTGCTGGCGTTGGAACCGGACGACATTCACCTGGAATTTGCGCTATGAGAAAGGAGTAAGGCGGATGCCTCCAGAGAAACGTTCGCTGATGATCTTGATCGCCGGCCCCTATCGTTCCGGCACTGGTGACGACCCAGCCAAGATGGCGGCCAATGTCGCAGTAATGGAAGCATACGCGCTGCCGATTTTCCGCGCCGGGCACGTGCCGGTGCTCGGCGAATGGTTTGCCTTGCCGCTGGTGCATCTCGCCGGCTCGCGCCAGGTCGGTGATGCAGCCTTCAACGAGGTCTTTCACCCGATTGCCGAGCGACTGCTGGAGCACTGCGACGGCGTGCTGCGCGTCGGAGGGTCATCACAAGGCGCCGATATGATGGTTACAGTTGCGCAGTCGCTCGGACTCCAGGTCTATCGCCGGCTGGCGGAGATTCCTGGCTGCGCCGATCCACACCAACCCATGGAGTGAACGACGAGGTCAATCATGCAATTACGAAGCGTTAACATCGGCCAGGAACGGTCGATCCAGAATGGCAAGCGGACCGAAACGACCGGCATCTACAAGCTGCCGGTGACGACGCCAGTGGCGGCTACGCCATTGGGGCTTACTGGCGATGCTGTGGTGGATGTGGAGAATCATGGCGGCGTTGATCAGGCGGTCTATGTTTACGGTGCGCCGGACTACGCATGGTGGTCGGCGCAGGTTGGCTTCGATCTGGAGCCAGGCACTTTTGGTGAGAACCTGACCATCGACGACGTGGAGAGCGCCAGCCTCAATATCGGCGACATCCTGTACGTGGGCGCAGCGGTGTTGCAGGTGACGGCGCCACGTATCCCGTGCAGTACGCTCGCTGCACGCATGGGCGATCCTGGCTTTGTTAAGCGTTTTCGTGCGGCGGAGCGCCCCGGCGCCTACTGTCGCGTCTTGCAAGCAGGCATCGTGCAAGTTGGCGACCCGGTGACGCTGGAACGATATGCCGGTGAAACCATCACGCTGGTTGAGATGTTCCGCGACTTCTACGACCCTCATCCCAGCGCCGAGACGATCCGCCGTCATCTGGCGGCGCCAATCGCTGCGCGGGCGCGTAACGACATTCAGGAGAAGGCGCGCAGGGCAGGAATTGTGTGAGCGCCGAAACAACAGGCGCCTTCATCGGCGCCTGTTAGGGAATATTCAATTAACAGGCGAGCGCACCCGGCGCCGGCGCTAAAAGGGAATATCCTCGTCGCTCATGGCAGGACCGCCCGCAGCGGCTGTCGTTGACGTAGATGCCAGATCGCCATGACCGCCATCCGCTCGCCCCAGAAACCGAATCTCATTAGCGGTCACATCGAGTGAGACCCGCACAGCGCCATTCTTGTCTGTGAACGTACGCGGCTCTTCGAGTTCACCCACGACGAGCACCTGTCGTCCCTTTGTCAGATATTGACTGGCTGTCTCTGCCAGTTTCCGCCACGCAGTTACGCGAAACCATAGCGTTTTCTCCTGGGGCTGCCCATCCTGCCCCGTCCAACGACGACTCACGGCCAGGCTGAAACTGGTGACCGGTATCCCATTGGGCGTATAGCGCATTTCAGGATCGTTGCCCAAATTGCCGACAAGTGTAATCTGCTGATACATGCTACCTGTCTCCTGTGAACGGGGTGGAATGTTGACCTTGCAAGATACGCGAGGGTTGCAATTGCACGTTATTGTATATTGTACCTCCAACGATTGCCTGCGTCAAAAAACGGAACTCACTGTACGAACATCCGTTCGACCGCGTAAGGATTGGGAGCAAGCGCGCACTCATGCGATAATAGCACAGGCTGGCCGATAAGAGGCTGGCTTTGTTTCAACTCAAACACAAGATACATCCACCATGACCCTACACGACCTTCAAGCCTATCTGGCTGCTCACCAGCTTGACGGCTGGCTGCTCTACGATTTTCGCGGTGTGAATCCGGTGGCGCTGCATGTCGCCGGGCTGACGGCCAGCGGGTCGCGGCGCTGGTTTTTGTGGATTCCCGCCGCCGGGGAGCCGCGCTGGCTGATCCACGCCATCGAGGGCAGCACGTTTCGCAGCGTGCGCGCCGAAGTTGCCGGGAAGATGGAACGCTACGCTGGCTGGCGCGAGCTGGAGACAAAGCTGGCCGCGCTGGTGCAGACGCCGCACGGCTCGGTGCAGCGCATCGCCATGGAATACAGCCCGCAGAACGCCATTCCCTATGTCAGCCTGATCGACGCCGGTATGAAGGAACTGGTCGAGCGCGTTACGGGGGCGGAGATCGTCTCCAGCGCCGACCTGGTGCAGATGGCGCAGGCTGTGCTGAGCGCGGCGCAGATCGCCAGCCATCGTCGCGCTGCGGCGGTCTGTCTGGCTGCCAAAGACGCCGCCTTCGACTTCATCCGGGCGAAACTGGCTGCTGGCGAGACGACGACCGAATACGCCGTGCAGCAGTTCATCACCGACTTTTTCGTGGCGCGGCAGATGGATTACGACCATCCGGCCATCGTTGCCGTCAACGCCCACGCCGCCGACCCGCATTATGCGCCGACGCCGGAGCAGCACGCCGCGATCCGCCCCGGCGACATGGTGCTGATCGATCTGTGGGCGCGTGAGACAAAGACGCCGGACGACTGCTTCGCCGACCTGACGTGGACAGCTTACTGCGGCGCCGATGCGCCAGCGAAGGCGCGTGAAGTCTTTGCTGTCGTGGCTGCGGGGCGCGACGCCGCCGTGCGCCTGATGCAGGAACGGTTGAGCATGGGCGCGGCGGTGTACGGCTACGAGGTCGACGACGCCTGCCGCAACGTCATCGCCGCTGCGGGGTATGGCGACGCCTTTTTCCACCGCACCGGGCACAGCCTGGGCGTCAAGGTGCACTACAACGGCGTCAACATCGACAACTATGAGACGCAGGATCGCCGCAGCCTGATCCCGCATGTGCTCTTCACCGTCGAGCCGGGCGTCTACCTGCCCACGTGCGACTTCGACGGCAGCGGGCGCAATCTCGGTCTCGGCATCCGCAGCGAAATCAACTGTCTGGCAACGGCAAATGGCGTTGAAGTGACGACGTTGCCGCTGCAAACCGAAATCATCACACTCATGTAAAATCTCCAATCTCCAATCTCAAGTTGAGATTGGAGATTGGAGATTGGAGATTGACGTATGGCGCAGAAGAAGCAATTTGATACTCCGCCTCGGCGCGTAGCGTTGTTTGTGACCTGTATGGTCGATATGATCTACCCCGAAGTGGGCATGGCGACGGTTGAGCTGCTGGAGCGGCAGGGGGTCGAGGTCGTCTTCCCGGCGGAGCAAACCTGCTGCGGCCAACCCGCCTTCAACGCCGGCTTTTGGGAGGAGGCGCGGCCACTGGCGCGGCGCTTTGTGGACATCTTCGAGCCGCTGGTGCGCAACAAGCAGGTCGACGCCGTGGTGGCGCCGAGCGGCAGTTGCACGACGATGACCAGCCACTTCTACAAGCTGCTCCTGGAGGATGACCCGGCGTATCGCGCCCGCGCCGAGTTTCTGGGCGCAGCGACCTTCGAGCTGACCGAGTTTCTGGTCGATGTGTTGGGCGTCGAAACGGTCGGCGCACATTTCAATGGTGTGCTCACCTATCACGCCTGCTGCCATCTCAAGCGCGAGCTGGGCATCGACCGCCAGCCGCGCACGCTGCTCAGCCACGTGGAGGGCGCCGAAGTCGTCGAGATGAACGCCGCCGACGAGTGCTGCGGCTTTGGCGGGCTGTTTGCGCTCAAAAACAGCGACATCAGCACGGCGATGGGACAGCGCAAGACGCAGAACATCGCCAAAAGCGACGCCGACGTGGTGACGCTCTGCGATGTGAGCTGCATGACGCACATCAACGGCCTGCTCAGCCGACAAGGACAGCGCACGCGCGCCGTCCACATCGCGCAGGTGCTCGCCAATCAAGTCGACGTGGCGCCGCGACCCCAGCCTGTGCAGGAGACCAAACCACCCACACCGCCGCGAAGATGGCAGGACGGAAAAGCATGAGGGCGTGTTGCGTGCTGCGTGCTGCGTGTTGCGTGCTGCGTGAATCGACGTGACACATCGTGCGGTGCGAATCCACAAAACACGAAATACGCAACACGCAGCAACACGCAACACGCAGCAACACGCAACACGCAACACGCAGCAACACGCAACACGTAGCACGCAACACGTAACACAAAACACTATGGCAACATCCACCATCGACCTCACCCTTCCCTACAAAACCCGCGTCAAAGATGCACTGGGCAACAAGCACCTCAAGATTGCGCTGGAGCGTTCGACCGGGCGCATGGCCGGGCAGCGCGTGGCGGCGATGAACGCCGTCGATGGCCCGCGGCTGCGCAATCAGGTGCGCCAGATGAAGGAGTACGTCCTGCGCAACCTGCCCGACTTGCTCGAACAACTGGAAACCAACATCACTGCCAACGGTGGGCGCGTCCACTGGGCAAAGGAAGCGGTCGATGTGCAGCGCATCGTCGTCGAGATCGCACGCAAAGCCAACGTGCAGAAGGTCGTCAAAGCCAAGTCGATGGCGACCGAGGAGGTGCATCTCAACCAGGCATTGCAGGCAGCCGGCATGAAGGTCGTCGAGACTGACCTGGGCGAGTACATCATTCAACTGGCGGGCGAACCGCCCAGCCACATCGTCGCGCCCGTTATCCACCGCCGCGTCGAGGAGATTTCCGACATCTTCCAGCGCGAGCTGGACATGCCGCCGACGCTCGACCCGCAGGTGATCTGCAGCGTGGCGCGCGGCGCGCTGCGCAAGGAATTTCTGAGCGCGGACATGGGCATCAGCGGCTGCAACTTTGCCATCGCCGAGACGGGAACCTGCTGCATCGTCACCAACGAGGGCAACGGGCGCATGACCTCCACGCTGCCGCGCGTCTACGTCGTCGTGATGGGCATCGAAAAGCTCGTCCCGACGGTCGAAGACGCGTTTCTACAATACCAGGCGCTCTCCCGCAGCGCCACCGGGCAACAGTGCAGCGTCTATCTCTCCATGACCAGCGGGCCGCGCAAGCCCGGCGATGCCGACGGCCCCGAAGAGTTTCACGTTGTTCTGCTCGACAACGGGCGCGTCGACATGCTGGCAAAAGGCTATGGCGAGGCGCTCTGCTGCATCCGCTGTGGCGCATGTCTCAACGTCTGCCCGGTCTACCGCGAGATCGGCGGGCACGCCTACGGCAGCACCTACAGCGGCCCGATAGGCGCCGTGATCAGCCCCAACATACACCTGGAAGTAACTGACGTCGACAAACTGCCCTACGCCAGCAGTCTGTGCGGCGCGTGTCGCGATGCCTGCCCGGTCAAGATCGACCTGCCGCGCATGTTGGTCGAGTTACGCCGTGACGTCGTCGAGGCGGGCGACACGACCGTCTTCGATCGCGCCGGGATGCAGGCGTTCAGCCGCATGATGCAAAGCCGCGCCAGCTACGAGGCGGCGGGGGGGCTGGGCAGTCTGGGCAGCAACCTGCTTGCCGGGCTGAGCGGCGGTGTCATCAAATCGCTGCCCGGCCCGCTCGCCGCGTGGACGAGCAGCCGCGACTTCCCGCCGCTCGCCAAACGCAGCTTCCGCGCTCAATGGCGTGAGCGAATGAAGGGGCGGAAGGTGATCGGGGAAGAGCAGAATGCCTGATTCCAGATTTTTGGGAATTTATATGGCGCCTTCCGGTGCGGTTTGCGAGATCATCGAGGGTGATAGTCGCGAGGAACTGCAGCAATTCCGTGGACAGGTTGACCTGATCGTGACCTCCCCACCGTATGCGGATGCACGCAGCCGCCATTACGATAGTGTTCACCCAGACAACTTTGCAGATTGGTTTATGACCTTTCACGAACCGTTCTTTGACGCACTTAAACCCACGGGCAGCCTGGTCATCAATATCAAAGACAAGGTTGTTGACGGTGTAAGGCATCGCTATGTATGGCGCATGATCGAACGGCTAAGCGACAGCGGCTGGTTCTGCATCGACGATTACATCTGGCACAAACCAAATCCGATGCCAGGCTATTGGCCGACGCGCCTCAGAGACGGGTGGGAGTATTGCTTCCATCTCGCAAAATCGAAGCGTCCTTTCTTCAACGCCGACGCAGTGCGCAAACCGGTGGGAGACTGGGTGGAGTCAAGACTTAAGAACCTGGGCGACAACGACCTGAGCCGACACAATTCGGCCAACGCCAGTGGCTTTGGTCGGAACATCTCAAAGTGGGTTGGCAAGAATACAGTGCTGCCATCCAATGTACTGTCGCTTGCATTAGTCGGCAAGAACAAGGGGCATCCGGCCGTTTTCCCTGTCGATTTGCCGATGTTTTTTATCAAGCTGCTCTCACCGCCGAATGGTCTGGTCGTCGATCCGTTTGGCGGCAGCGGCACGACAGGGATCGCTGCACTGGTTGCGGAACGCAATTGTATCTTGATCGACAATAACCATGCGTATTGCTGTGCAGCGCACAATCGATTGCTCGCAGAAGCGGGCGCATTGCCGGCCACTGAAGTGCTGCAAGAGCCATTGTACGATCGGGCAGAGATGGTCAAACATCTTGTCGTCAGGGAGAACAACGAGGCTGTACAGCCTGATGCAGATACAACAACGGCTTACTGACCGCTAGTTTGGCTGTTTATCTTCCTGGAAGCGCCAAAGCTTCCGGGAAGATTGCGAGCAATATCACGTGACAACCTAGAAATCGATAAGCCGTAATGAATCGCCTGGTCGCACACTCATGCCCATCATGGATCCGATCACCCTTCAACTCTATCGCCATCGCTTTGCAGGCATCGCCGAAGAAATGGGCGTAACGCTGCGGCGCACAGCGTACTCCCCCAATATCAAGGAACGCCTCGACTTTTCGTGCGCGCTCTTTGACGGGCAGGGGAGGTTGGTGGCGCAGGCGGCGCACATTCCCGCTCATCTCGGCGCCATGCCCGCCAGCGTCTATACGATCCTCGATCACTTTCCCACCTGGGCAGAAGGGGATGTCGTCATCGTCAACGATCCTTTTGCGGGCGGCAACCATCTGCCTGACATCACGATGATTGCGCCTGTCTTTGTGGGCGGCGCCACGCCAGCTTTCTTCGTCGCCAGCCGCGCCCACCACGCAGACGTCGGCGGCATGACGCCCGGCTCGCTGCCGCTCTCTACGGAGATCTTCCAGGAAGGAATCATCATCCCGCCGCTCAAGCTCTATCGCGCCGGCGTGCTGAACGAAGATGTGCTCAGCCTGATCTTGCGCAACGTGCGCACGCCTGAGGAGCGCCGTGGCGACCTGGCGGCGCAGCGCGCAGCGGCTGCAGTTGGGATACGCCGGCTGCGCGAACTCGTCGCCGCTTATGGCCAAGAGGAAGTACTCGCCTACTGCGGCCATTTACAGACGTACAGCGAACGCATCACCCGCGCCGCCATCGCGCACTGGCCCGACGGCGTGTACACCTTCGAAGACGTGATTGAGTTGATTGAGGACGACCGCCTGACGTTGACGCCGATTCGGGTGGCGGCCATCATTGCCGGCGACGAAATCACCTTCGACTTTACGGGCACGGCGCCGGTCGTGCACGGCTCGCTCAACGCTGTCATCGCCATCACCCAGTCGGCGTGCTATTATGTCATTCGCTGCCTGATCGAAGAGGATGCACCGATGAACGCAGGCTGTTTTGCGCCTGTACACGTGGTGGCGCCGGAAAACTCACTGGTCAACGCTGGCCCTCCTGCCGCCGTGGCGGCGGGCAATGTCGAGACCTCGCAGCGCATCACCGACGTAGTGCTCGGCGCCCTGGCGCAGGCGTTGCCCGACCGGATTCCCGCCGCCAGCCAGGGCACAATGAACAACCTGACCATCGGCGGGCTGCGCAGCGATGGCCGGCCTTTTGCGTACTACGAGACGATCGGCGGCGGCATGGGCGCCAGCGCGGCAGGTGATGGGTTGAGCGGCGTGCAGGTGCACATGACCAACACGCTCAACACGCCCATCGAGGCGCTGGAGATCGCCTTCCCCTTCCGCGTGCGGCGGTATGGACTACGCGCCGGGAGTGGCGGTGATGGTTTGCAGCGTGGCGGCGACGGCATCGTACGCGAGTACGAGCTATTGGCGGAGGCCACCGTCACGATGATCAGCGAACGCCGCGCCGTGGCGCCATGGGGAATTGCCGGCGGCGACGCGGCTCAACCTGGCCGCAACACGCTCATTCACGCCGACGGCGCCGAGGAGACATTGCCCTCCAAGTTTACGCGGCGGCTGCGCCCTGGCGAACGACTGCGCATCGAAACACCGGGCGGCGGCGGTTGGGGTGCTCACCGGAAGATCCACGGCATCGCCAACACGACGAACAGCGCCCACGCCACATAAAGCGGCATTCCTACGCCGAACGCAGCCTGCATCCTGTGCACCCAGGTGCGGTCATCGGCGCGGCGTTGGCGAACCAACACCAGCGCCAGGATCGCAATGTTGATCACATTCCAGCCGATGATCGTTAGCCGGTTGAGTGTGACGCCGCCTGCCCAGGTGCGATAGCCGATAGCCGCCAGCGCATAAAGGCTGACCACGACTGCCAGCAGCGCCACTGCGACCAAACCCCGGCGCAGCCAGATGCGCAGAGTCGGCGCCAGCGTCATCGGCTGGATCGGCGTCGCTCCCACCAGCAGCGCGATCACGGCGAAAAGCATGGCGTTGTAGATGATCAGCACGTCGCGGTTCTGGAACGGCTCCCAGAAGCGGAAGGGGATAAAGCCGAGATAAACAACCAGCACCCCCAGCGTCAGTGGCAGCAGCACGCGCATCAGCGTGGCGATGACCTTGCTCAACCCGTCGTCGAAGGATTGCGCCGCGGGCGTGGCAGTCGCGTCGTAGATCACCGTGACAGCCAGCACCGAGATCAAACCGGCGCCGCCAAAGATGAGGAAGCGCATCACCACGTCGGGCAGGGTGATCGCCAGCGCCTCGAACAGCCCGGCCGTGATCCCCGTGAAGATGCCGCCAGCGATAGCAAACAGCCCCGCCATGATGAAAATTTCCAGCGACTTGATCAGAAAGGCAAAGCGGTTGGATGCGTCGGCGCGCCCGCGCAGCACAAAGATGCCCACCGTCGCCCACGCCAGCAGCGCAAGATGCGGAATCATCTGCTCCAGATAGTGTCGTTCCAGCGTCTGGGCGTCGATCAGCGTGTGCGCCCATAATGGATACAGCGCCAGCGCCAGGGTGACTGCCGCCAGCAGCGCAGCCCAGCGCGACCGACGATCCCCGCCAATAACCAGCAGCGTCAGCACAAAGAGCGCGCTGATCGGCGCCCACAGGATCAGCAGCAGAGGCAGATGATCTTGACCATCGACCTGGATCATGTACTGATCGGCGGAAAGCCACCAGAAGATTATCCCATTGCTGGCAGCCAACATGATGGCAGCCAGCCAGGGAATCGCACGGCGCACAGGACGAACCAGCTCGTAAGTCAATCGATAGTGCCAGGCGCCAAACAGCAAATTGTCCGGCGTAGCAATATAGGCCTCTTCGATGGCGGCAGTGAAAGCTGCACGTTCACCGCTTTCCAGCGCGTTGCGATAAATCTGCTCCAGGGCTTCGGGGTTGGTCTGGGCAGTGCGAATGCGTTCCAGGTGCGTCATGGCATTGCTCTCCTTGGCGTCACGCGTAATCGTTCCTACGATCCAACGCAGAGAGTGATTGAGGGAGTTCCGGGGAAGAGGTGACAGCCACAGACGGCAATGACTGTCACCTTGACGAGCAGTTATTCGACCGGTGTGAGCCAGTTGTGGGTGTCCGGCAGTTCGCCTTCGACAATGCCAAAGAAGCGCGCCTGAATCTGTTCTGTGATCGGACCGCGCTTGCCCGCGCCGACCGGCATGCGATCCACTGAGCGCACGGGTGTGATCTCGGCGGCAGTGCCGGTGAAGAAGATTTCGTCGGCCATGTAAAGCATCTCGCGCGGGATCGCTGTCTCGACGATGGTGTAGCCTAACTCCTGAGCGATCTGCATAGCGCAATCGCGCGTGATGCCGCCGAGAATGCTGTTGGAGAGCGGCGGGGTGTAAAGCTTGCCTTTGATGATCACAAAAATGTTCTCGCCGCTGCCTTCGGAGACGTAGCCGTGTACATCGAGGGCAATGCCCTCGGCAAAGCCGTTGTCGCGCGCCTCCATCACCACGTTCTGGCTGTTGACATATTGTCCGCCGATCTTTGCCAGCGCGCTGGTGGTGTCGGGCGCCATGCGTCGCCATGAACTAACCTGCACGTCGACGCCCTGCTCCAACCCTTCCTTACCCAGGTACGCGCCCCATGGCACCGAGGCGACGATCACCTCCACCGGGCAACCGCGACCGTCCACGCCTAACGTGTTGTAGCCGCGAAAGACAAGGGGACGGACATAAGCACTGCCCTGCTGATTGGCGCGCACGACATCGATCGTCGCCTGCATGTATTCATCTACGGTGTAGGGTGATGGGATGTGGGCGACCTTGGCGCTGAACAGCAGCCGCTCGTAATGCTCGCGGCCACGAAAGATGGCCGGCCCTTTGGTCGTCGCGTAGACGCGGATGCCTTCGAAGACGCTGCTGCCATAGTGCAGCGCATGGGTGAAGACGTGCACTCGCGCTTCGTCCCAGGGGATGATCTTACCGTTCATCCAGATATAATCAGCGCGCATGGTCATGGGAAACGCTCCTTATGACGTGGTGGTTTGGGTCTCTTGATGCGAGACAGCGAAAAAACAAATGGAATTCTTGATATTATAGTGCTTGCAGGGTGATTCTGTCATGTTGGGCGGTTGACGTTGACATACCTTTGCCGATCATGCGAGAATGCGGAACATCATTTTGACGTTCTCCACCAAAACCAGGCTGACGCACACAACAGACAGGTCATCTCATGCGCATCGAACGAATCGAGCTTCGCAAAATCCTGCTCCCGTATGTCACCGTCTTCGAAACCAGCGGCTGGCGCGAATCCGGCAGCCACGCCATCATTGTCCGCATGGAGGCAGAGGGCATCGTGGCCTGGGGCGAAGCGCCCACCGGGCAAAGCCCCTTCTATAACGAGGAAAACCAGAAGACTGGCTGGGTGATCATGCAAGATTATCTGGCGCCCATGCTGATGCAGGCCGATCTGACCAGTCCCTGGGATGTCACGCCGGTGCTGGCGCGTGTGCGCGGCAATCGCATTGCGAAAGCCGGGCTGGAATTCACCGTCTGGGACCTCTTTGCGCGGCGGGAGGGGCGCAGCCTCGCCAGCTTGCTCGGCGGCACGCGCGACCGCGTCGAAGTCGGCGTCAGCGTCGGCATTCAGAAGGACATCCCCACACTGCTCAAAGTTGTCGGCGGCTATCTGGCTGAGGGGTATACGCGCATCAAGCTCAAGATCAAGCCGGGGTGGGACATTGAGCCAACGCGCGCGGTGCGCGAGACGTGGCCGCAGCTGCGTCTGCAGGTGGACGCCAACAGCATCTACCGGCTGGAGGACGCCGCGCATTTGGCAGAGCTTGACCCCTTCAACCTGCTGCTAATTGAGCAGCCGCTTGCGCACGACGACATCTTCGATCACGCCAAACTCAAGAAGTCGCTCAAGTCCCCCCTTTGCCTGGACGAGAGCATCGTCTCACCCGAACACGCCCGTTGGGCCATCGAACTAAACGCCTGCGACATCATCAACATCAAACCAAGCCGCATTGGTGGGTTGGGCGACGCCAAGCGCATCCACGACATGGCGCAGGCAGCCGGGATGCCGGTCTGGCACGGCGGCATGTTGGAGACGGGCATCGGGCGCGCTATCAACGTGGCGCTGGCCAGCCTGCCCAACTTCACGCTCCCTGGCGACATCAGCGCCAACGACCGCTACTTCACGCGCGACATCGTCAAGAATCCATTCACGCTCAACGCCGACAGCACCCTGACCGTGCCGACCGGCGTCGGACACGGCGCCGTCGTTGATGAGGATTTCCTGGACAATGTGACGATCGAGAAGTGGGAAATGACAGCATAAATCGATTACCACGTCAATCCATGAACACACCCACCTACGAATACGCCGTCGTTTTTGAGCAAGTGACCCGCGCCTTTGGTGAAGTCAAGGCTGTGGACGCCGTCGATCTGAAAATCCGCGCCGGCGAGTTCTTCACGATGCTGGGGCCGTCCGGCTCCGGCAAGACGACCTGTTTGCGCATGATCGCCGGCTTCGACCGGCCGACTGCAGGCGTGGTCTATCTGCACGGCGCCAACGTCACCCATCTGCCGCCCTACGAACGCGACGTCAACACCGTCTTCCAGGATTACGCGCTCTTCCCACACATGACAGTGGGCGACAACATCGCCTACGGTCTCAAGGTGCGCAAGGTGGATAAGGCCGAACGTCAGCGCCGCGTTGCGGAGATGCTCGAGCTGGTGCAGTTGCCGGGCTACGCGACGCGCAAGCCATCGCAGCTTTCGGGCGGGCAGCGCCAGCGC
>DGFH01000221.1:5967-13946 GCA_002391565.1 Anaerolineales bacterium UBA3905 | reverse complement strand
TTTGCCGGCGGCCCGCTCTGGCTGCAATTCAGCTATGTCACCGACGACGCGGTGAACACCGCAGGCTGGTTCATCGACAACGTGGCGATCCCGGCGCTAGGATACACCGAAGATTTCACAGACGCTGCTGGCTGGCAGAGCGAAGGCTGGCTGATCACCGACAACTACTTGCCACAGCGCTGGCTGGTGCAAATACTGGAATTCGACGGCGACCGGCTTACCAGCGTGCGGCGCGTGCCCGTTGCAGCGGATGGCCGCGCCCAGATCGAGATTGCCGGTTTGGGAGGGCGGCGCACCGCTGTCGTCGCGATCAGCGGCCTGACGCCGGTCACGACGGAGGCGGCGGGGTATCGATATTGGGTGGAAGTTCGTTGAGGTTATGGACACTCTACGCGGCGTCGTCGAACGCATCACCTATCACAACGAGGAGAACGGTTACACCGTCGCGAAACTGACGCCGGAATCCACCGGGCGCACCCTCTTTGGCGCCGCGCGCGAGGTGGCGATCGTTGGCAACATGCTGGGGTTGAATGTAGGTGAATCGGTCGAACTGACCGGGCGTTGGACCGTGCACGGCGAGTATGGCCGCCAGTTTCAGGTCGAGACCTTTCGTCCGGTGTTGCCCGCCACCATCACCGGGCTGGAGAAATATCTGGGTAGCGGGCTGATCAAGGGCGTCGGGCCGGTCACGGCGCACCGCATCGTCAAGCACTTTGGTCTTGACACGCTTACCGTGATCGAGAAAAGCCCGGAACGGCTGGCTGAAACGCCGGGCGTCGGGCCGAAGCGTGTGGAGCTCATCAGCAAAGCCTGGGCCGAGCAGCGCGCTATCAAGGAAGTGATGCTCTTTTTGCAGAGCAATGGCGTCGGCACCAGCCTGGCAACCAAAATCTACAAATTCTACGGCGACGACGCCATCAATCAGGTGCGCCGCGACCCGTACCGACTGGCGCGCGATATCTTCGGCATCGGCTTTCTCACTGCGGATAAAATTGCCCGCGCCATGGGAATGCCGGAAGATGCGCCCGAACGGGTGGCGGCAGGCGTCGCCTACGCGCTCAACACCGCGAGCGAAGAGGGGCACGTCTTCTTGCCCACGTCGGAACTGGTCAAACTGACGGCTGACCTGCTCAAGGCGCCGCCCACTGCGATCGCCATCGGGCTGGCGCGCATGTGGAACGAAGGGCACGTCAAAATTGCGCCGACGCCGGGTGGGGAAGCCATCGAACCCCGGCCAACCTTTGTCGCCGAACCGAGGCTGGTGGCGGAGCAGGGTCAGTTGTACGCCGTGCACACCGTCGACGAAGCGCAGCGCCTGCTGGCCGAAGAGCACGCCATCTATCTGACGCCGCTCTATTTTAGTGAAGTGGGCGTGGCGCGGCGGCTGCAACGCTTGCTGCGCGCAGGCGAAGATCGGCTGGCGCCCTTCGCCCGTTACAGCCCCTCGGCATGGGAGGAGGCGCTGGCCGCCGCCGAAGTGCGCGCCGGCTTGCGCCTGGCTGTGCAACAACGCCAGGCCGTGCAGGCAACCCTGACCCACCGCGTGACGGTGCTGACCGGCGGCCCCGGCACTGGCAAGACGACCACCATCCGCACAATTCTGGAACTGTGCCGGCGGGAGGAGCGGCGCGTGCTGCTGGCGGCGCCCACCGGACGCGCTGCCAAACGCCTGGCCGAGACCACCGGTGAAGAGGCCAAAACGATTCATCGTCTGCTTGAATTCAAACCCGCCGAGGGCATGGCCTTTCAACGCAACGAAGAGAACCCGCTGGAAGGCGACCTGCTGATCGTGGACGAGGCATCGATGCTCGACCTGCCGCTGGCCCACCACCTGCTCAAAGCCGTGTCCCCGGGCATGCACCTGCTGCTCGTCGGCGATGTCGATCAACTGCCGAGCGTGGGGGCGGGGAATGTGCTGAAGGATGTGATTGCGGCGTTGAAAGATGCAGAGAATGAGCGATCAGGAGATGGGAGATTGGAGACTGAAGCTCCACCGGCATCCTTGATTGCCAATTGTCCATCCGTCCAATCTCCAATCTCGAATCTCCAATCTCCAGTCTCCTCAGCGTCCGTCATCCGCCTGCACACGATTTTCCGCCAGGCGGCCGGGTCGTTCATCATCGCCAACGCCCATCGCATCAATGCCGGGCAAATGCCGGAGATCGACAACAACGCTGCCACGGATTTCTTCCTCTTTCGCACCGAGGAGCCGGAGCGCGCCGCCGAATTGTGCGTTGAGCTGGTGGCGGAACGGATTCCACGCCGCTTTGGCCTTCCGCCGGAAGCAATCCAGGTGTTGGCGCCGATGCACCGCGGCGTCGCCGGCGTGGCTGCGCTCAACACGGCGCTGCAGCAGGCGCTGAATCCTGCCGCTCCCCACCGCGCCGAACGCATCATCGGCAGCCGGCTCTACCGCGTCGGCGACAAGGTGATGCAGATTCGCAACAATTACGACAAGGATGTCTACAACGGCGATATTGGGTGCATCACTGCGCTCGACCCGATTATGCACACTGTGACTGTTGCCTTCGACGGGCGCCCGGTCAGCTATGAATTTCTGGAGATGGACGAGCTGATCCACGCCTATGCGATCAGCGTACACAAGAGCCAGGGCAGTGAGTTTCCTGCCGTCGTGCTGCCCATTCTCACCACACACTACATGATGTTGCAGCGCAACCTCCTCTACACGGCGGTGACGCGCGCCCAGCGGCTGGTCGTGCTGGTCGGGCAGCCGCGCGCCATTGCGCTGGCCATCAACAATAATGCGGTGGCGGAGCGCTACACCGGCCTCACGGAAAGGTTGCTGTCCTGAACATAGGGGCGAAGGGCGCTGAAGTCGGCTCAAGGCGTTTTACCAATCGGGTTGGCAACCGCAGGTTCGGCTTCCAGGCGGAAGCGGCCGGTGGCTACGATGTTGCGCCGCAGGTAATGACCCACCCCACAAACGCTGACCTCGAACATCAAAGCAGGTCATGCAATTCCCCAGTACTTGTCGAGAGACAGGCAAGCGTGTAGACTATCGGTGAAATCATCCTCTTGCTGGAACTTCCTGGAGGCAAAGTATGCAAGTCCTGGGCATCGACATCGGTGGGAGCGGGATCAAGGGCGGCCTGGTGGATGCCGAAAACGGCGCGTTGATCGGCGAACGACATCGCATTGCCACCCCGCAACCTTCCACGCCGGCGGCTGTCGCCGAGGTCGTCACCGCTATCGTGCGCCACTTCGACTACAGCGGGCCGGTCGGTGTGACCTTTCCGGCCATTGTCCAGCACGGCGTCACCCTTTCCGCCGCCAATGTCGATAAATCATGGATCGGCGCGCCGGCGCAGGAGATTTTCCGTGCGGCGACTGGGCTGCCTGTCTTCGTGCTCAACGACGCCGATGCCGCCGGCGTCGCCGAGATGACCTTTGGCGTCGGGCGCCAGCATCAGCAGGGCGTCGTCATTTTGCTGACCTTTGGCACCGGCATTGGCAGCGCAATCTTTCACGATGGCAAGTTGTTGCCTAACACTGAATTCGGTCATGTGCCTATGCCGATGAAGGGTATTCACTCCGAACACTACTGCTCAGACAAGGTGCGTAAGGACGAGGATCTGAAATGGCCGGAATGGGCCAAGCGCGTCGATCACTTCCTGGCTCTCATGGAACTGCTCTTCTCGCCGGATGTCTTCATCATCGGCGGCGGCGTCAGCAAGAAGTTTGACAAATTTGCGCCATGCCTGCGCCGCAAAGCCAAAATCGTGCCAGCGCAGTTGTTGAACGAGGCGGGCATCATCGGCGCAGCCATGACTGCGCACCAGGCAATGCAGGCATCAGCGGCATGAGCGCCCCTTTTGCGCAGTGCGTCACCTTTCTCTACACCGCTGATTTGGGGGAGACTGCGCGCTTTTATGAGATGGTGCTTGGGCTGCCGCTCGTCCTTGATCAGGGGCAGTGTCGCATTTATCGCGTCAGCGCCGACGGCTTTCTCGGTTTTTGTGCTCGCAGCGGGGCGCAACCATCCGGCGTGATTGTCACCCTGGTGACGCCCGATGTCGACGCCTGGTGCGACCGCCTGCGCGCGCAGGGGGTGGTCTTTGAGAAGGCGCCTGCTTTTAACCCAGAGTACAACATCTACCATTGCTTTTTGCGCGACCCGAACGGCTATCTGCTGGAGATTCAGCGCTTCTGTGATCCGGCCTGGCCTGCGCGATAGCTGACGGCATCGGGACTATTCTCCCCGCACCCTACGCTGGCACGCGGATGCCGAGGCGTTGGGCTTCTTTGATGGCCCAGTCGGGAACAGGCGCCGGTGCAGCGTGCGACGGGACGCGCAGTGCGGCGTCGGAAGTCATGTCTATGTGCATGGCGGCGCTCAATGTCTCGACGACGGTGCGCAAGACATGCACCCGTTCAAAGTATTTATCGTTAGCAGGCACGATTGTCCAGGGCGCCTGGGCAGTGGTGGTCTTGATCAACATATCTTCCACTGCCTGCTGATATTCGTCCCACTTCGCCCGGTTGCGCCAATCTTCATCAGTCAATTTCCACGCCTTGTTGGGCCGATTCTGACGATCCTCAAAGCGTCGCAACTGCTCATCCTTGCTGATGTGCATCCAGAATTTGATGATAATGGCGCCAAAGTCGACGAGTTGCGCCTCGAAGTCCTTGATCTCCTGGTAAGCGCGCTGCCACTCGGCTGGTTTGGCAAAGCCTTCGACGCGCTCCACCAGCACGCGCCCGTACCAGCTACGGTCAAAAATTGCAATGTTCCCCCGATCGGGCAGGCGTCGCCAGAAGCGCCACAGATAGTGCTTCTCGGCGTCGTCACCGCGTGGCGCTGCGATCGGGTGCACAACGAAGCCGCGCGGATCAAGTCGTTCGGTCAGACGGTTGATGGCGCCGCCCTTGCCCGCTGCGTCCCAGCCCTCGAAGACGATCACGCACGGGCGCTGTTGGTGGTAGAGATGGTAGCCGAGTAAACGCACCTGCGTCTGATAGAGATCAAGTTGACGTTCATACTCGTCCTTGTCGAGCTTTTGAGTGAGGTCGATGATCTCAAGCATTGGGCGCCTCCATGACGGTAGCTGCTGGTTCGTCGGTGGACGCGGCGATTTGCTGCGCTGCTTTCCGATTCTTCGCCGGTTTGGCTGGGTTGAGCTCGGGCGCAGTGACAGGGATGGCGCCCGGTTGAGCAACCTCGGACGCTGCGCCGTCACCGACGCCATCGTCAACTTTGTGTTTTGCCTTATGCCTGGCCTTTTTCGCCTTCTTGGATGCATGACCATCGGTGAGGGCGAGCGCCTCAGCGTCGGTTTTGACAGCCTTCTTTTGCTTGCCATCCTTGTCTTTTTTCTTGGGTTTGTCACCAGATTTTGTCTCGTTTTTGTCGCCATTGCCCAGTTCGGCGAGCGTCGGCCACGTCGTCGGCGGCAGATCAAGCGCCGTCTCCAGCCTTCTGATAATCGTGTTGAAGACGTGGAAGAGCCGCACCTCGCTGTCCGTAGACGGCACGACTGTCCACGGCGCAATCGGCGTGCTGGTCTTGGTAAGCATGTCGCGCACCGCCGCCAGATATTCGTCGTATTTGCGATGGTTTTCCCAGTCTTCTGCCGTGACGCGCCAGGCGTTTTCCGGCTCAGTCGCCAGTTGTAGGAAGCGGCGCAGTTGCTCATCTTTGCTGATGTGCAGCCAGAATTTAATGAAGATGGCGCCGTCGTCGGCCAGCGTGCGTTCGAAGTTGTTGATCTCTTCGTATGCGGCGATCCACTGCGGCATCGGCGTCAAGCCATTGACGCGTTCGATCAAGACGCGCCCGTACCAGCTGCGGTCAAAGATGGCGATCTGGCCATAGCGCGGGAGATTCATCCAGAAACGCCAGAGCCAGGGCTTACGTTTTTCGTGCGTGCGCGGCGCCTGGGTGGCGAGCACCTTGAAGCCGCGCGCATCGAGCGGCGCGGTGAGCTGGCGGATCGTCGTGCCTTTGCCGGCGGCGTCCCACCCCTCGAAGACGATAATCACGGGGCGCTTCCGCTCATACACCAGTTCGGATAGTTCGAAGATGCGCGCAATCTGCGCTTTGCGGATCGGCTTATACACCTTCTTCTTTAGTGTCTGCGACAGGTCTACTTCATCCAACATGGGGTGCACCTCGCTGTGCGTGAAGATGGAAGCAATGCTTTGATTGTGGCGCGAAGTGCTACGCATGTCAAGGGGCAGTTTCTTTTCCAGGTCTACTGCGAGGGCGGCGCAAGCGTTTGTCGCGTAAGCTATCGCCTATGGTGTGACATGGCAACCCGTCATCCTGGAGGCGATCGCCGACGCCAATGCCTGATGCATGGCGTCGGGCATGCAGATGGAAAAGCCTTTCCTGGCTACTGCCTGGGTGCAGTGCGACGCAACATCAAGAGCGAAACCAGCATCACCAGGCAGAAGCCGATGATCAACGCAAAGGCGCGCTCAAGCCCCACCAGGTCTGCTGCCACGCCGATCAACCACGGCCCTAGCGCGCCGCCGAGGCCGCCAAAGGTAAAGAGCACCCCCAGGATCGCCCCCATGTTCGCAACCTGGAGCGTCGAGACGGAAGCCGTCGTCGTCGGAAACATGATCGAGAAGAAGAAGCCGGTCAGCGGGATCAAGATCGTCAGCCAGGGTGGGCCGAAGACGCCGAGGCTTAGCGATACGATGGCGGCGAGCGTGGCGAGCAACATGATGGCGAGGTAGCCGATCCGCTCTACAAAGAAACTGCCCACCAGCCGTCCTGCCATGATCGCGGCAAAAAAGAGCGACAAATAGAGCGAACCGGTCTCGTTGCTAAAGCCTTTGACGCGCTGGAGATATTCGCTGAGCCAGGCAGCCAGACCGATCTCCGCCGCAACATAGACGGCGATAAGTAGATAATACCAGGTCATGCGGCGCGTAAAGCCGGTGGCGAAGAGCGTGCGCAGGCTTAGCGTCTCGCCGGTTTTGGGCGCCCGTGGGTAACGCGCTGCGCCAAAAATGAGCGCCAGGACAACCGCCAGCACCAGCGAAATCTGATAGATTTGCCGCCAGGAGAAAGTATAGCGAAGGAGTAATGCTGCAAAGAGCGGCACCACGAGCGCACCGACGCCATGAAAAACCGCCAGCAAGTTCAAATAGCGTCCCCGGTTACGCGGATGTAGATCGACAATCAGCGCGTTGCCGCCCACTTCAATCGACCCCAATCCCAGCCCTACCACAAAGAGCGCCGCCGTCAGTAGCCAGAGTGCGCTACTCACGCTGAAGGCAGCCAGACCAATCGTCAGGCTGAGACCGGCCAGCAGCAACACAACCTTGATGCCAGCGGCGTCGGCCAGCACACCGGTGAGCAACGTCGCCACCATGAAGCCAAGATAGGCGCCAAAGAGCATGACGCCGCCTTGACCGTAGCTGAAACCCAGATCAGGCAGCAGCGCCGACAGAGTTGCCCCCTTTAAGTTATCGATGAAGCCGAAAATGAAGAAGGCGTAGAAGCCGCCGGCCGTCAGCAACCAGAGATGCGTTGCGGAAAGCGTGCGTGGCCTGGACGTAGTGGAGGTGGTCGTTTGCGTTGCCAAGTTGGTTTGGTGCACCGTTTTCTTGTGTAGAAGTTCTTATGTAGAAGCGCCGGTTGCGATGGGCGCGCCATCGTGACGCCGCCATAGTATACCTGTTGATCGCCACAAGTTGCGATTCTGAAGCAGTGACGCAACTTCAGCGCTGCGCAGCAGATGCACCCTGCTGTGGTGGCTATCTAACAGACGATCGCCTTGCACACTGCTAGATTACGGATATGCGGGTTAGCTGTTCATCTTCCTGGAAGTTTTGAGGCTTCCGAGAAGAGTGTGAGCGATATGACGTGCCAACTTACTGATTGCTAGGCAGAGTTTTTATATTTTCAGTGTTACGTGTTGCGTGTTGCGTGTTGCGTGCTACGTGTCGGAACCCCTCACGCAATACGTAATACGCAACACCGCGCTCATAAAATGTCAACCTAGAAA
>DGFH01000221.1:0-5898 GCA_002391565.1 Anaerolineales bacterium UBA3905 | reverse complement strand
CGGAACCCCTCACGCAACACGTAATACGCAACACTGCGCTCATAAAATGTCAACCTAGAAATCAGTAGAAATCAATCAGGTGAGACTGAATCCAGGCAGATCTGATGAGGGAGATTCCTATGCAGTTTCATGAGATCGGCAATCCAACTTATATTGCGCTGGAGACCTTCCGCAAGAACGGTGAAGGGGTCATCACGCCGGTGTGGGTGACGGCGGAGGGTGACAAACTATATGTGTGGACGGTGGGCGACAGCGGCAAGGCCAAGCGCATCCGCAACAATGGCCGTGTGCGCATTGCCGTCAGCGATGCGCGCGGCAACCCCAAGAGCGCATGGGTGGAGGCGCGCGCCCGCGTCCTCGACACGCCGGACGACGACCGCGCTCAACAGCAACGCCTGGCCGCCAAATATGGCTGGCAGTTCCACTTGTTCAATTTGATGAATCGCTTTTCACGCAACAAGGTGGGTCACGTCGCCCTGGAGATCACAGCGGCGTAAGACGGGGAGGGGCAAGGTCGCAGGTGGCGCCTGCCCCTCATGTGCAGCTCACCCTCACATGCTCGCCGTGATGGCGTCGGGGTCGATGCCCAACTCTCGCAGCCTGGCAGCGAACAGCTCCGCTCTCTGGCGCTCTTGCTCCGCTCTCTGGCGCTCTTGCTCCGCTCTCTGGCGCTCTTGCTCCGCTCTCTGGCGCTCTTGCTCCGCTCTCTGGCGCTCTTGCTCTGTACGCATTTGTTCCTCGCGTTTTGCCTCCGCACCTGTCGCCAGCAATATGCCGTTGCGATCCACCCAGCGCAGCCAGACGTCGTTGAAGCCATCATAATCGCCCGCCCACAGCGTCAATCCTAACTCGATCTCTGCCAGCCACCGCTCTGTCGTTTCGACAAAGCGCGTTGCCTGACGGGCAAAGATGCGCAACGGTTCATTGCTGATTTCACGGAAGGGATCGTACACGATATAGTACGCCACTCCTAACCGTGCGTAATCGAGCAGTTTATCGCCCAATTCATTGCCTTTCTGGTTAGAGACGATTTCGACGACCACTTCCGGCGGCTTACCGTAGAGCCAGAGGAAGTAGCAGCGATGTTCCTTCAGCAGCGGATCGTCGGGAATCTGCACGTCCAGGCTGATCAAAAAGTCGGGCACCAGCGGAGGGGTAAAGTTGGTGGCGTAGATCGCCACGTTGCCCATCGCCACGAAGGTGCGACCCTCTCCCGGCCCCGCCCAGGAAGTGTAGAGCGTCTCGCGCAACAGCGCCATCTGCCGTTCAGAAAAGATGTTGTCCACAGGTGCATCATCCTCGGTGATGAGATGAGAGACATCGGGGGCCGGGATGACGAACGCTTCGTCGTCCACCGGCGCCAGCGTCCTGGTGTCCGCCATAGTGGTTCCTCGCTTATTCCTGCGCCCGCAGCAGATCATACCGGCTTTCTTATGTCGCACCGGGCGCCCATTTGCTGCCCGTATCATACACAGGCGTCGGGTTGCGGTCAACAGAGCTTGGTGAAAGGCGCCGATCGGCGGTATGATCGCAACGATGCGACCAACCAATGCCAACCCGATTACCGATCCAATGGAGGGAGCAATATGAAGCGTGCAATTGCACTGATGCTGCTGATCGGCGTGCTGGGGATGATGCTGACCGGCTGTACGACGCCGCAGGGCGCCCTGCCTCAGAGCGGTCAGCCCGAAGCTGCCGGTCCCAAGCGCGTGGTCTATCTCATCAACGGCGCGTTGGGCGATAACGCCTTCTACGATTCCGGTCAGGCGGGCATCGACGCCCTGGCCGCAGAATACGGCGTTGAGACGCGCACCATCGAAGCCAACTTCGACGCAGGCAAGTACGAGCCGTCGTTACAGGCCGCCGTGAACTATGCCGACGTCATCTTTGTCATCTCCTACGGCTTTGAGGATCAGCTGAAGGCGATCGCCGACAAAAACCCTGACAAGATTTTCGTCAACATCGACACCGTTGTGCAGAACGACGCCAACACCATCACCTCGGTTGATTTCATCGAGGAAGAGAGCGCCTATCTGGCCGGCGTCGTCGCAGGCATGTTGACCACCGACGCCAGCGTGCCCAACATCAACCCGGACAAGATCGTGGGCGTGGTCGGCGGCGATGTTGATCCAGTCGTTAACGCCTTCATTTATGCCTACGAGAAGGGCGCGCAGTCGGTCGATCCGGAGATGCGCGTGGAAAAGAAATCGCTGGGCGGCGCGTGGGACGACGCGGCAAAGGGTAAACAGGCCGCACTGCAACTCTATGACCAGAAGGCGGATGTCGTCTTCCAGGTGGCGGCGGCGGCGGGCATTGGCGTGCTGCAGGCAGCAGCCGAACGCGGCCTCTACGCCATCGGCGTGGATACGAACCAGAACGATCTGGAGCCGGGCTTTGTGGTTGCCAGCGACATCAAGGATGTGGGCAAGGCAATCCAGGAGGTTTACAAGAGCATCGTCGACGGCAGCTACCAGCCTGGCGCCGTGCTGCAATACGGTCTGGCCAGCGGCGGCGTCGATCTCGTCACCGCGGCGCAGGTCAAGGTGTTGCCCGATGCTATCGAGGCCAAAGTGGCCGAGTTGCGCCAGCAGATCATCGACGGAACGCTCAAGATTGACCTCTACGACGGCAGCGACGTCTGGCAGTAGCAGCGGGTCACAACCGCAGGGTCTCATTGTCGTCAGAACATGTGGACGCAGACCGCAGCTACGACATCGCTGTTGTATGTAGACGCCGCTCGCAGCGGCGTGGCGTCGTCGCATCCCCAACATCAATTTGGCGACCAGGAACCTGCGCCTGCGGGACCGCTCGGCTGAGGCTAGACGCCGATAGATTTAGCCAACATCAATTTGACGACCGGAGACCTGCGCCTGCGGGGCGTATCTACGGATAGGCGTAATCTTTCCGTCAAGAAAGGATCGTTTGTGACGGCTCTCTCTTCGCCGCTCGCCTCTCCACTCATCATCATGCGCGGCATTGTCAAGGTCTACCCACCCAACGTGCTGGCGCTGGATGATGTGACGGTGAGCTTCGCCGATGGCGAGATTCACGCGCTGGTCGGCGAAAACGGCGCGGGCAAGAGCACGTTGATGAAGGTGCTGTATGGCCTGCTCCACCACGATCGCGGCGAGATCATCTATCAGGGACGCAATGTGCGCCTGCGCTCGCCCGGCGAAGCCATTGCCGCCGGCATCGGCATGGTGCACCAGGAGATCGTGCTCGTCAACGAGTATACGGTGTGGGAGAACATCGTGCTCGGCGCCGAACCGGTGGACTGGCTCGGACGCATCGACCGGAGCCGCGCCCGGCAGGCAGTCCAGGCTATCATCGATCGCTTCCATTTTGCGCTCGACCCCGACGCCCAGGTTGCCGACATTTCCGTAGCGGCGCGGCAGAAGGTGGAAATCCTCAAGCTGCTCTATCGGAAGGTCTCCGTGTTGATCCTCGACGAACCGACCGCTGTGCTGACGCCGCAGGAGATTCCGCAGCTCTTCGCCGAGCTGCGCCAGCTACGCGACCAGGGGCACACGATTATTTTTATCTCGCACCGGCTGGAAGAAGTGCTCGAACTTTCCGACCGTGTGACGGTGCTGCGCAAGGGGCGCGTCGTCGCCACGCTGCCCGCCGCCGGGACGACGCGCCCCGAACTGGCCGCGCTGATGGTTGGGCGCGAGGTGCTCTTCACCTCGCGGCGCACGCCGCAGCCGCCCGGCGACGTGATCTTCGCCATCGACAGGCTGCGCTACGAAGATGCGCACGGCCGCGTGCGGCTCAAAGATGTCAGTTTGCAGGTGCGCGCGGGGGAACTGGTCGGCGTCGCTGGCGTCGAGGGCAACGGCCAGCTTGAACTGGTTCACGCCATCACTGGCCTGCTGCAACCAACGGCAGGGACGATCCGCATTGCGGGTGAAGAGATCACACATGCGCCAATCCTGGAACGTCGTCGCGCCATCGCCTACGTGCCGCAGGATCGCGGGCGGATGGGCGGCAGCCTGACAGCGTCGGTGACGGAAAATGCGATCATGACGCACCATCGGCTTAACCGCGACCTGACGCGCTGGCGTGGGCTGCTGCTGGACGGCGGCGCAGCGCAACGCTTCACCAATCGGTTGGCGGAGACCTTCAACGTGGTGATGCCCGGACGTTCAGCGCCGCTGCGGGCGCTCTCCGGCGGCAACCAACAGAAGGTGATTCTGGGCCGCGAGTTGCTGCTCGACAGCCCCTTCATCCTCCTCGACCAGCCGACGCGCGGGCTGGACGTTGGCTCCATCGAGTACGTTCACGACCAGATGCTGGCAATGCGCCGCGCCGGGCGGGCGCTCTTGCTGATCTCCGCCAACCTGGAGGAAATCTTCCTGCTGGCTGACCGCATCATCGTCCTGCATCGCGGTGCAGTCGTCGCCGATCTGCCGGTGGAGGAAGCGACGGTCGAGCTGGTGGGGCGCTATATGCTGGAAGGGGAGGCGTCCACCAATGCGTAGAATCCTCAACGCCGCGCTCGGCATCGTCATTGCGCTGTTGATCGGCGCCGTGATCATGCTGGCGCAAGGTTACAACCCACTGGCGAGTTATGCCGCCCTCTTCGAGTTCTCGCTCGGCAGCCCCTATGCGTTGGCGACAACCTTCAAGAACGCCGTGCCGCTCGTACTCACCGGGCTTTCTGCGGCGATTGCTTTTGCCTCGGGGCCGGTCAACCTCGGACAGCCGGGGCAGTTGCTGATCGGCGCCCTGGCCGCCACGATCGGCGGTCTCTATCTCGACCTGCCGCCGGCGCTGCTGATCCCGACGCTGGCGTTGCTGGCCATGCTCGGCGGCGCGTTGTGGGCGGGTCTGGCCGCACTGCTACGCCAGGCGTTCGGCATGAGCGAGTTCATCGTGACGCTGATGCTCAACATCGTGGCCGACTACTTCACGCTGTGGGCGATCACCTATCCATTCAAGGATGCAACAGCCTACTCGCCGATGACGCCGGCCATCTCGACCAACGGGTGGCTGCCGGAGTTTGGCGACTGGAACAGCGCCGTCTTGTGGATGTTGGCAGCCGTAGCGCTGATGTGGTTTCTCTTTCACCGCACGCGCCCAGGCTACGAATGGCGCATCGGCGGGCAGAACGCGCTCTTTGCGCGGCTGGGCGGCTGTCCGGTTGACCGCAACTTTGTGACGGTGATGCTGCTCACCGGCGCGCTGGCTGGGTTGGCGGGTGGGTTGTTGATCATGGGCGGGCCACATCGCTTCCTGCGCGGGTTGGGCGCCAACTACGCCTGGGATGGCGTGATGATCGCCATCGTCGCCAACAACAACCTGCCCGGCGTGCTCTTCTACGCGCTCTTTTTCAGCGCTATTCAGACCGGCGCGCTGGGCATGGAGTTGATCACCAACGTGCCCAGCGAAATCGCACTGGTGCTGCAGGGCGTGCTTGTCCTGGTGATCGTCGCCAGTCGTGAGGCGCTGCACCAGCTGGCGGATCGCCGGGCGGCGCAACGCCAGGCGCAGGCCAGCGGCGGACGTAGTGAACTGCCAGAACGCGCTGAGTTTATCCAAAAATAACGGCATGTTCACCTGTCGTCGCCTTCCGAGAAGACGGCAGGCCTGGCGACGCCAATAACAGATGAAAATGCCGCCATTGCGTCTCTGCGTCAAAAGCAGGGGACGCCGAGGGTGTATTTCAGGCGTACAGCCTTCGATTCCAATCGAGGTTGAAAGCTGAAGTCGGTTCATGAAGATTAACAAAATGCTTCGGCAAGCGATGTTGTCGCCTTCAATGCACGCAATAGCCTCTCCCGTAGGTCATCGCCTCCGGCGTGACAGCGTGGCTCCCGTAGGTCATCGCCTCCGGCGTGACAGCGTGGCTCCCGTAGGTCATCGCCTCCGGCGTGACAGCGTGGCTCCCGTAGGGCT
>DGFH01000063.1 GCA_002391565.1 Anaerolineales bacterium UBA3905 | reverse complement strand
ATCATGTCACACCTTCGGGGCTGGTTTTTCCAGCCCCTTCATCCCATCATGGACGGAAAAATTTCTTGTATCAACAATACTACGTGTTTATCGACCAGGACCGGTCGGTATGCTGTATCGATTGATCAGGTAATCAATATCCACCGGATTCGTTTCAAATGGGCGCTCAACGCCGGGCGCACGCAACACAATGTCAAGGATGCCCCCTGCGTCAATCAGATATTTGAGGGTCAAGGCGTCTTGCGGCGGCAACGTCACCAGTAATGCATCTGGCCGAAGCGTAGTGGAGGCAGCCACATCCTCCGGTGCAGTTGTCTCCACCTGCACCGGCTGGATGCTCCCCGTCATGCCAACGATCGTAATATTCTGCAACAAAACAAAGGTGCTCTGTTCACTTTGGTCTGCAGCCTCGGCGCCTCCAATGCCACGATTCTCAGGAAACGGCAGCGAGTACAGCAGGTCGATGCGATCTCCAGGCTTCAGAACGCCAACTCGGCTCATGAGATCCTGAGCCGGCACCGCCATTAATACTTGATCTGTATTGAGGAAAACCGAGGTGCGGCTATCTGCGCCAACCACATTGGGATCGACCAACTTTTGTGCAGTCACCGGCTCGCCACTGTAAATCGGCACTAATGTGAGTTTACCAACCGCGTCATTGATGCCGTTGATCTGGCCGTCGGGCACGGCGTCCGCCGGAAAATCCGCTTCCACCAGATCTTCCAACGTTAATAAAGTCCGCGCCGGGATGTTGCGATTTGCTACGACGATCTTCACCACTGGGCCGGCATCCCCCGGCTGAACTGGCGTCTCCGCAACACGCGTCAGGGTCGAGTAGGCGACGAAACCGGCGAGCAACGCCAATATGATCCCTGCGACAAACCAGATTAGTCCCTTCATGCGTGACATGGCTTGACCCTTTCAGACTCAGCCCCCTGCTCAGCCTTCACTCATCATGGTTGCAACAGACGAAATGTCCACCGACCCAACCCCGCCTACCGCCTCCACAATCATGCGTGTGAGCAGCGGCGCACGATACTGCACCTCCACCTGCACCACATCCACGTCCGGGTGCGTCACGATGACCTGGAGGCGTTCATTAAGCAAACCAGTGGTCAATTGACGTGCTGCCGTCTCCGCCAAGGCATCCACACATGCCCGGTTGCAGGCGTCCGATGTCGCCACAATCCCTGCGCGTGCCCCTTCGCGTGCTGCATTCGAGACCGTGACATAGTCAAAGAATAGCAGACTTAATTCGATGATACTGAGCGCCAGAAAAAGAAAGAGGGGCAGGACTAGGGCATACTCGACCAAATCCTGTCCTCTTTCCTGGCCGTAGCGAGGTTTCATAGTGCCCCCTCGTGGCCTATACTGGCCGGCGCCTTCTTCGCAAGCGCCGGCGCTACCAGGTCAGACAACTATAGTGTGTGCGTCGTGGGCGACGGATCAACCGGCCGCATCTCCCAGCGCAGCGCTCAGGTTGTTCCACAGCGTCTCCAGCGAGCCGCTCATCATCGTCAGTGCGGCCACCGCAGCGAGCGCCAACAGACCGGCGATCAGGGCATATTCAATCAAGTCCTGCCCTTCTTCCTTGTTGAGATACGCCTTCAGAACCAGGTAGTAATACGTAAGCATGGTGCTCCTCCTGTTGAGCATTGAATCGGATTGACTGCCTCTACCAACTGACTGACTATATCCTGTAAACGCCTTTTTCCGTGAGGCGTGTACATTCTTCTGTTGCGGTGCTCCAGCGTCGTTGTATGCGCCGTTGGTTCGTTCTGGAGTCTCATCACCGAGGTGAGATTGGCTTCTTAGCTCTCGAATCACTAGCCTTCTTTCTAGTAAACATGGTACAAGTCTTCTCTTGAAATGCCATCGGTCGATTGGCAGAACGCGTCAGATTGGTGGATAGTACATTTGATGGTTGGGAATTAGAGGGGATGGCGGTCAATTCGTCGCCTGCTACGCCCGTTGTCGTGCACAAAAAAGGCTCACCCTGAATCACCGGTCAGGGTGAGCCTTTTTTGTGCGCAGGTTTATGCTCAGGTTAATCCGCGTTCATGGCGGGCTGTGTCGAAGATCCTGGATGTTAAGCTGCAGCCGCCGATCTCCCTGCCACTCGTTGATCTCAACTTGAAAAACCATGTCAATCCGCGCGCCCTCGCGCAATTCGGCTGCCCAGGCGCCTTGTTGGAAGGCGACGGCATCATAGACCGGCCCGCTGGCGCCTTCATCGACCACCAGCCGAAGATGTTTGCCGCCGCCCACGGTGCGCACCCCGCGCACGCGCGCGTTGCGCACCAACAATGTCGGAGGCGGATTCTCTTGACCGGTTGGCTCCAGGCGGGCAAATTGTTCGACAACGCCCCAGTTGACTGCCGCCAGCGGCGTCACCGCATCCACTTCGATGGTCGGGCGCAACGTTGCGCGCTCAGCTAATGTCTGATCGGCCAACGCCGATAATGCTTCCTGGAAGGCTGGCAGCTGCGTCCGCCGCACGGTAAAACCGGCAGCGCGCTGATGTCCGCCATGTCGCACCAACAAATGTCCGACTTCATCGAGTGCATGACTGATATTAAACTCTGGGATGCTGCGCGCACTGCCGCGCGCCTCATCGGTATCATGCCGCATCACCACCGCCGGGCGATAGTAGCGGTCGGTCAGCCGGCCGGCCACCAGCCCGACGATCCCGTGCTCAAAGTGCTCACTCCCCACAATGAAGATCGCCGGGTCATCCGCCATGATAGCAGCAAGCTGGGACTCCGCCTCGCGCTGCGCGGCTTCGGTGAGCGACCGTCGCCGCTCATTCAGGCTGTTGAGGGCGGTCGCCAACAGGTGCGCTTCGGTGGCGTCATAGGTGCGCAACAGGCGATACGCCAATTTGGCGTCGCCCAGCCGCCCCGCAGCATTGAGGCGCGGGGCAAGACGAAAAGAAATCGCCGTTGCATCCACCATACCAATACGCAAATCCGATTGCAACATCAGCGCTTCGATCCCGACGCGTGGCGCACGGTTGATTACCTTCAGCCCGCGACGCACCAGGCTGCGATTGTCCCCTAGCAACGGCATCATGTCCGCCACCGTGCCCAGCGCCACCAGATCGAGCAAGCTTTCCTCGATCTCGGCGACCTGATCCGGCTTGAGCCTGCACCAGCGCTCCTGCGTCGCCGCGCGCAACACCGCCTGCGCCAGCCGATAGGTCACGCCCACACCCGCAAGCCGGTCAAATTTGCTAGGGCAATCTGGGCGGCGCGGGTTAATGACGGCCAGCGCTGGCGGCAATTCCTTGCCAACAGAATGATGGTCGGTGACAATCACATCCAGTTTATGCTCCACAGCGCACGCAACTTCGCTCAGCGACCGGATGCCGCAATCCACCGTGATTAACAATTGCGCCTGCTCGGCGATCCGCACGATGGCGTCGGCGTTCAGTCCATATCCCTCGTCCACCCGATCCGGGATGTACGGTCCAACGCGTCCCCCCAACGCCTGCAGCGCAGTCACTAGCAACGCCGTGGAGGCAACGCCATCTACATCGAAGTCGCCGTAGACGCAGATCGTTTCCTGCTTTTCTAGCGCCTTGATGATGCGCCTCACCGCCTGGGGCATATCGCGCAGCTTATAGGGGTTGTCGACTGTAGCATGGACATCATCCAGGAAGGCGCGCACTGCGGCAGGCGTATCGACGCCGCGATTGTAGAGCACCTGCGCCAGCAGTGGATGCTCCGGCACGGCGCGCAAAAACGCTTCCGGCGCAACAGGTTTGATCGACCAATGAGCTTGACGGTGTGGCATGTTATGATTATACCGATGCACGAACCTTGCCCCAATCGTTACACGAGAAAAACTCATGATGGCCGACTCTGTTTCACTCGCCACCGACGCCATTTATCTTGCCGACCAGTACAGCACAGCCGAAAAATTGCGCATTCGCCAGGAGGCGCACGCCCGCTACAGCGAACGCACCGAGGATTTCTTTGCCTGGGCGCTTGCCCTGCTTGATCTCAGCGCCGGGCAAGTCGTGGCGGATGTCGGTTGCGGGCCTGGGGCGTATCATCCGTTGCTACATGCCGCTGGCTGTCGCACCATTGCGTTGGACGCCTCGCCGGGCATGACGGACGAGACGCAGCATCAGGCGCGGCAAAGACAACTCGACGTGCATGCCATTCAGGCGCGCGCTGAAGCCTTGCCGCTGCGCAGCGCCAGCCTGGATCGCCTGCTTGCCAACCACATGCTCTATCATGTCAGCAATCAGGCGGCGGCCTTAGCCGAGATGCACCGCGCGCTCAAACCTGGTGGCAAAGTGTTGCTGGCGACAAACGCGCCAGACGCCGGCGACGTGCTGTACCTGGCGCACTGCACCGCTGCACAGACGCTGGGTTACACGCCGGCGCCGCGCGTGACCAGCCGCTTTCACCTTGGTCACCTGTCGCTGGTGCAAGAGTATTTCCCAGACGCCCAGGTGCACGTCTACCATGACGCCTTTCTCTTTCCCACCCTCGACGCTGCGCTGCGCTACTACGCCAGCGGGATCATCGATCTGATCGAAGGTGCATCCCCTGGGGGAAGTCATGTGCAGCGATTGCTGCCGGCGATGCGTATACAATTACAAGATAAAGTGGACAGCGAGGGCCGCCTGCGCGTTCCCAAAGACGCAGGTTGTTTTGTTGCCAGAAAGCAGTAGAATCTTTCTATGTCCGACATGCTCGATCGAATGCGACGGCTGCATGATCTACGCCCGCGCAAACACCGGCCAGAACTGACCTACACGCCGCTTGACGAAGCTGACGATCTCCTGGCTATGTCGCGCCCGCTCCCTGCGCACGGCCGCCTGGAAGAGCTTCTGCCCGGTAAGGTGATCGAGAATGTCGCTGGCGCCTGCTATATGACGACCACTGCTGTACCATTGGAAGAGACTCGCGGCGGCGCAGCATTGGCGACAGTCCTCGCCACTTCACCCGCTGTACTGGCGCCTTTTCACCCCGACTTCCGGCTAGAGGAAGCAAATAGCTTTGCTGACGCCGTCTTCATTGACACCGAGACGACCGGACTGGGGACAGGCGCAGGCGTCTACGCCTTTCTCATTGGCGTGGGAACCTTCGAGATGTGGTCAAGTGACGCCACCGCTCACCCCTCGCCTATCGCGCCTACACACTTTGTCGTTCGTCAATTTTTTATGCGTCATCCAGGCGAAGAAGCATCCGTGCTTGCCGCAGTGGCAGAGACGGTGCGCGAGCGGCGCCTGGTGGTCACCTTCAACGGGCGCAGCTTTGATCTGCCGCTGTTGCGCGCCCGCTATCGGCAAAACCGACTGCTCCTCCCCAGCGCGGCGCGTCGCGTCGCCCTGTTTGAGGAAGGCAGCCCGCATCTCGACTTGTTGCCGCCGGCGCGGCGGTTGTGGCGACGTCGGCTGCAAAGCTGTCGGCTGATCAACCTGGAGCGCCATATTTTGGAGACGCTGCGCAGCGAGGAGGATGTGCCAGGGGCGGAGATCCCGCGTATGTACCTCGACTTCTTGCGCACCCAGCAGGCGGGTGAATTGCGTCGCATCTTCTATCACAACCGGGAAGACATCGTTTCGATGGCGGCGCTGAGCCACGCATTAGTGCACGCCTACACCGATTCCTTCCGTGAACTGGAAGGGATTTACGCCGAAGACCTGCTCTCGCTGGCGGCTTGCTATCTGCGGCAGGGTCAGGCGCCGCTGGCCGAACGCGCCTATCGCAGTGCGGCGGACATGGCGGAAAGTGATCATTTGCGCGCTGAAATCTTTGCACAATGGGCGCAACTGCTGAAGCGGCAAGAACGCTGGGACGAAGCCGCCGATCTCTGGCAGCTCTGGCTGACCTCCGTGCCGGGGAGCAATGCCCTCCCCTTCATTGAACTGGCAAAATATCATGAGTGGCGCACAGGAGACCTGGCCGAGGCGGAGATGTGGGCGGCGTGGGGGTTGCACACCGTCGAAGCCGCACCGGCGCACCAGCGCGCGCCTGGTCAACTCACCGATCTGCGCCGTCGGCTGGAGCGCATTCGCCGCAAACGCGGCATTGACAACCGGGGGCATGAAGGGACACAATGACAACACCGCCAACACAGCGTTTCCACACAATAAGATTCCATCAGACTTCAGATCAAACACGGAGGCAAGATTTCCAATGAGCTACAAGTTCCCCAGCCCGGAATGGGTCGCCAATTTTTACGAACAGATCAACAGCAGCGACGCATATGCCAACGCCGCCAAGAGCTGGGAAGGTGATATCACACTCATCATCGAAGGCGGCCCCGGCATCTATCTCGACCTCTGGCACGGCAAGTGTCGCGCTGCCGAGTATCTGACCGACCCACATGCCAAGTCGCCCGAGTTCAAAATCACAGCCGACATGGAAAAGTGGAAAAAGGTGCTCGCCGGCAAGCTTGATCCGGTGCAAGGCATGGTCACGCGACAAATCAAGCTGGATGGCAACCTGGTCAAGATCATGAAAAATGTCAAGGCCGCCCAGGAACTGGTGCGTTGCGCCACCAAAGTGCCGACTGTCTACGAATAAGCGCAAGTCAATCACTTTCAGTCAAAGGATAGTGTATGTGGTACTTCTCATCGCCCTTTGTCGTCTTTGGGGAGGAAGCGCTGAGCCACCTCGAACAATTACAGGGTGAGCGTGCGCTGATCGTCACCGACCCGACGCTGGCAAAGCTGGGCATCGCCGCACGCATCGAAGCGGCGTTGCATAAAGCTGGCATCGCAACGCGCGTCTTCGCCGAGGTGGAGCCGGAGCCGAGCCTGCAAACCACGCGGCGCGGCGCTCAGGTCGCCGCCGACTTTGCGCCGGACTGGATCGTCGGGCTGGGCGGCGGCAGCCCGATGGACGCGTCGAAGGCGATCTGGGCGATGTATGAGCACCCCGAACTCGACCCGACCGAGATCAATCCGATGGTCACGCTAGGGCTGAACAAGGCGAAGCTGATCGCCATCCCGACCACCAGTGGGACGGGCAGCGAAGCGACATGGGCGCTGGTGCTCACCGATACGGCGGAACAGCGCAAATTCAGCACCGGCAGCCGCGAACTGGTGCCGACCCTCGCCATCGTCGACCCGACGCTGACGCAGGCGCTGCCGCCGCGCATCACCGCCGACACCGGTTTGGATGCGCTGACGCACGCCATCGAAGGCTACGTCACGACCTGGCACAATGACTTCAGTGATGGGCTGTGCCTGAAAGCAAGTCAGCTTGTCTTCGACTATCTGGCCCGCGCCGTAGCCGACGGCAACGATCTGGAAGCGCGTGAGCACATGGGCAACGCCGCCACCATCGCCGGGCTGGGGTTTGGCAATGCCAACCTGGGGCTGGCTCATGCCATGGGGCACAGCTTTGGCGCTCTCTTCAAGCAGCCGCATGGACGCGCCGTCGCCCTGTACCTTCCGTACACCATCGATTACACTGCCAATGCCGGTCTGGGCCGCTACAGCGATATCGCACGCTTTGTTGGCCTCACCGACAGCCGCGAGGAAGAGGAAGGGGCGCGTCTGCTGGCGGCGAAGGTGCGCGAACTGGAGCAGAGCGTCGCGCAGCCGATGAGCATTGCTGCCTTCGGCATCGACCGCGCCGACTTCCACAGACTGCTGCCCAAACTGATCGAGTATGCTGAGCAAGATACGCAGTTCTTCACCGCCCCCCGTATCCCCGAATCCGAAGAACTGGCGCAGATGTTCGAGTATGTCTACGAAGGCAAGCCGATAGATTTTTGAGTTGCGAGGAGCGAGTTGCGAGGAGCGAGTTGCGAGGAGCGAGTTGCGAGGAGTGAAGCGCTCTAGCGGCTCGCCCCTGTTCAGCGTCGCTCGTCAGGCGTCCACTCGACGCTGCTTACCTCACCTCATTCTGCACATGACCTCTGGCACATGACGATGTGACTTTCGAGGCGCGAAGATCGAACTGTACGATCTGACCGTTACCGAAAGGACACATTGAGTATGACTCGTTTTACCGATTTGCTGCAACGCTTAAACGATAATGCCTGGTTCTGGCTGCTTTTGTCTATCGCCTTCGGTCTCTTCTCAACAGGGCGTTGGACGATAGCGGCGGCGGCATGGCTGGCGCCGCTCTTCTTGCTGCGCTTCACCCGGCTCCAACGTCCATTGCCCGGCTATCTGCTGGCCGCCCTGAGCGGCTACCTGGTGCTGGTCATCACCTGGTGGGGGTTGCAACCACTGCCGCTGCCCATCTTTCTCGGCATGTTCGCCGTGACTGCCCCGATCGGCGCGCTGCCGTATCTCTTCGATCGCTTGTTGGCGCCCCGTCTGCGCACGCGCGACGGACGACCGGCTTTCATCGGCACGCTGATCTTTCCGCTGGCGGTGACAGCCATCGAGTTCGTCAGCATGACGAGCAGTCCGCTCGGCAGCTTCGGCGCCACTGCGTACTCACAATATGGCAATCTGATCCTGCTGCAGCTGCTGGCAGTGGGCGGGATGTGGCCAGTGACTTTCGTCATTCACTGGTTTGCGGCAGTGGTGAACTGGGTCTGGACACAGAACTTTTCGTGGCCCGCTGTGCGACGTGGTCTGGCAATCTACGGCATTGCGATGTCGTTGGCGGCGATCTTCGGGATTGCGCGGCTGGCCACTGCGCCCACGTCTGCCGCCACGACGCCGATTGCCGGCTTCACCGCCGAGCCGCTCATGCTGGAAGAAATTATGCCGCTCTATGCAGCAGACCTGCCTGCCTTCCGCCAAAAGACACAGGCCATCCATGCTGCGTATCTGGCGGAGAGCGAGACGCAGGCGCAGGCAGGCGCGCGCATCCTCCTGTGGCCGGAGGGCGTCGGTATTGGTATAGCTGAAGATGTGGCTGCGCTCGTGGCCGCCGGCCAGGCGTTGGCGCAACGTGAAGGCGTCTACCTGGCGATGCCAACCTTTACCTTCTTCCCAGGCCAGGAGCGCGCACCGGAGAACCGGCTGCTGGTCGCCGCGCCGGACGGCGAGATCGTGATCAACCACATCAAGTTCGGCGGCAATGAGATCGAAGGGACGCTGCGCGGCGACGGCGTCCTGCAGATGGCGACGACGCCCTACGGCGTGCTCAGCGGCGTCATCTGCTGGGACACCGACTTCCCGGCGGTGCTGCAGCAATTAGGGCGCGCCGGGGTGGACATCCTGCTCTCGCCTGCTCATGACTGGCAAGAAATATCGCCGCTGCACGGGCAGATGTCAGCCTTTCGCGCTATTGAGAACGGCGTCACCGTCATCCGCCAGGCGGATCAGGGTTGGTCGGTCGTGACCGATCCCTTTGGACGCACGCTGGCCAGCATGAATCACTTCACGGATGAAAGACGCCTGCTGACGGCGTCGATCCCCTCCACCGGCGTCTGGACACTCTACCCGGTGATCGGTGATGCGTTCGGCTGGCTGGCGGCGGCGGGCTTTCTGGCGCTGGCGGGGTGGGCGATGGTGGCTGGGCGGCGGGCGTACTCCGGCGCCACGCCGGGCGCTCCGTCACTAAAGTCGTCTCGTCCGGCATGACAAGACTGTCCGACCAATCCGGTAGATGCAGCGAAGATCGCTTACAGGCAGAGCCGCTGTTGCGTGTTACGATAGCGTCCAACCAATCGGCGCAATGACACAGCAAAGGACGACCATGAGCGATCATCCCTACACCAACCGCCTGATCTATGAGACTTCACCGTATCTGCTCCAACACGCCCACAACCCGGTGGATTGGTACGCGTGGGGCGAGGAGGCGCTGCGCCGTGCGCGCGCCGAGGACAAACCGATCTTTCTTTCCATCGGCTACAGCGCGTGTCATTGGTGTCATGTGATGGAGCACGAAAGCTTCGAAGACCCGGAGACGGCGGCATTGATGAATGACCTCTTTATCAACATCAAAGTCGATCGTGAAGAGCGTCCCGACCTCGACGCCATCTACATGGATGCGGTGCAGGCAATGACCGGGCAAGGCGGCTGGCCAATGAGCGTCTGGTTGACGCCCGACGGCAAACCGTTTCACGGCGGCACCTACTATCCGAAAGAACCGCGCTACGGGATGCCAGGTTTCCAACAGGTGTTGCGCGCCGTCGCCGATGCGTACCGCAACCGCCGCCAGCAGGTGGATGGGCAGGCGGAGCGATTGGCGGCAATGTTGCGCCGCAGCGCTTCCCTGCAGGCGGATGGCGGCGAGCTGGGCGCCGACATCTTGGAGGAAGCGCTTGGCCAGATGCGTCAGTACTTCGACGACGAAGACGGCGGCTTTGGCAACCAGCCCAAGTTTCCCCAGCCGATGACGCTCGATTTTGCGCTGATGCAGTATCGACGCACTGGCGACCTGGACGCGCTCTACATGGCCGAGCTGACGCTGGAAAAGATAGCGCATGGCGGCATCTACGACCAGCTTGGCGGCGGCTTTCATCGCTACAGCGTCGATGCAATCTGGCTCGTCCCCCACTTCGAGAAGATGCTCTACGACAATGCGCAACTGCTGCGCACGTATTTACACGCCTGGCAGGTGACGCAGCGCCCCCTGTTCCGCCGCATTGTCGAGGAGACAATCGACTATGTGC
>DGFH01000036.1:21111-37216 GCA_002391565.1 Anaerolineales bacterium UBA3905 | reverse complement strand
GGGCCGTCCCACGGCTCCATCATGGTGGCGTGGTATTCGTAGAAGGCTTTGCGCTCCGACGACATGCTCTCGTGATTGCTCCACGGTTCGGGGATCATCATCAGCGCCACGTGATGGAGCGGACGCCCAGCCAGGTGCAGAAACTCCAGCGCGTTGTCGAACTGCGCGCTGTCGGAGCCGTCGGGGTCGATGATCTGCTGCTTGAACTTCTCCAGGTCAGCGCCGAATAGCTCAGACTTCAGCACCGACTGCCGTGCGTACATCCAGTTGACATTGCCGCGGATCGTGTTGATCTCGCCATTGTGGATCAGGTAGCGGTAGGGATGGGCGCGCTCCCACGAAGGGAAGGTGTTGGTGCTGAAGCGCGAATGGACGACTGCAATCGCCGCCTCCATGTCTGGGTCGAGCAGGTCAGGATAGTAGGCGTCCACCTGCTCCGCCAACAACATGCCCTTGTAGACGATGGTGCGGCTGGAGAGGCTGGCGATGTAGAAGCGGTTGCCCTGCTCATGCCCGTTATAGCGGATGGCGCGCTCGGCGCGCTTGCGGATCACGTACAGCTTGCGCTCGAACGCCAGCGGGTCGTTGCCGATCAGCGCGTCGGCGTTGCGTTTGATGAAAACCTGGCGCACAAAGGGTTCGCCCGCAATCGCGGTCGCGCCGAGCGAACTGTTGTCGGTCGGCACGGTGCGCCAGCCGAGGACGACCTGTCCCTCCTCGCGCGCGATCTGCTCGAATTCTGCCTCGAAGGCAGCGCGTAACTCGGCATCTTTGGGTAGAAAGACCATACCGACGCCGTACTCGCCCATCGGCGGCAGCTCGCAGCCGCACGCTGCCGCCACTTTGCGCAGGAATTTATCGGGCAACTGCATGTTGATGCCGGCGCCGTCGCCCGTGTTCGCCTCGCAGCCGCACGCGCCGCGATGGTTCAGGTTGACGAGCACCTGCATGGCGTGCCGCACGATCGTGTGCGAACGCCGCCCCTTGATATTGACGACAAAGCCAACGCCGCAGGCGTCTTTCTCAAACGTTGGATCGTAGAGGCCTTGCTGCGGGGGGAATCCGCTGGGAAGCATCGCTGGCAGTGCATTGCGCTGGTCAGATTCGCTGTTCAATTCACGACTCCTTCATGCAAACGAGGCCCATGCTACATGGGCAATGAACGGACAAACGATTGTTGCGTTCACGGAGCAGTGTGAAGGAGAGGCGTCTGCGCGCAGCGCCGCGCGACCTCACGCAATCTGGCGAAGCGGACGGAAGTTAAATGAGGAAAAAGGGTTGCCGCCGTTCGTGGCGTCAATTGTACACGATGTCACAAACAGGGATCAAACTACGCTGAAACCTGTTGAGTGATTCCTTTTCTCACAACGCGTTTGACGGAAGCAAAAAAAATCGCTACGATTCCCCATGAGGATTCCTCGCACCTCGCAACAGCAAGCGCCATGACATGGCAATTCTTTACAACCAAACTCTTTCACTATCCTGCGGAGGGATCACCATGCAGCGTACACGACTATTCCTGATGTCATTGCTGACTATCATTGCCCTGGTGTTTGTGGCATGCACCGCGCCTGCGGCTGCACCACAGGCGCCGGCCGCGTCGAGTGATGCGGGTGCGGCCGCGGGCGCCAAACCGCTACGCATCCTGCACTTTGTCAACGGCGTACTCGGCGACAAGTCCTTCTTTGATTCGGCGCAGCGCGGTGTACAACGCGCCGCCGATGAGCTGGGCGCCGAGATCAAGACGATCGAGGCGGGCATTGATCCCACCGGTTGGGAAGCTGCACTCGTCGATGCCGCTGCCAATGAAGAGTTCGACATCCTGATTGTTGGCACCTTCCAGATGATCGAATATCTGGAAAAGGTTGCACCGCAGTATCCCGACAAAAAGTTCTTCCTTTACGATGCGCCGGTGAACTATGAAGGCGAAGCATGCGCTCCGAACAAGTGCGCCAATGTCTATTCAATCCTCTACAAGCAGAACGAAGGCTCCTACCTGGCGGGCGTCTATGCCGCAGCGATGACCACCCAGGCGATGGATGGCATGAACCCAGAACCAATCATCGGTTCGATTGGTGGGCAAGAGATTCCCGTCATTCTCGATTTCATGGTTGGTTATGAGCAGGGCGCCAAAGACACCAATCCAGATATCCAGGTGATTCGCCAGTTTGCCGGCGGCTGGAATGATCCGGCCAAGGGCAAAGAATTGGCTAAGGCGCAATATAGCCAGGGCGCCGACATCGTTTTCCAGATTGCAGGCGGCACCGGGCAGGGCGTCTTTGAGGCGGCGGCGGAAGATGGCAAATATGCTATTGGCGTCGATTCCGACCAGGCGCTGATTATCGAAGAAGCCAACCCGGATCAGGCGGCGCGCATTCTTACGTCGATGATGAAGAACGTCGACAACTCGATCTTCCGCGGTGTCCAGAAGCATCTCGATGGCACGCTGCCCTACGGCACAGCGGAATCGCTGGGCATCGCCGAGGGCGGCGTTGGGCTGGCGCGCAACAAGTTCTATGAAGCCAGCACGCCCGACGAGGTCAAGGCGCTTGTCGACGCCGCCGAGCAGAAGATCATCAACGGCGAGATTACAGTTGCGACGGCGTTTCAGTAAAAGTTGAGAGATTAAGAGATTAAGAGATTGAGAGATTGGAAACTAGAGATTGGAGACTGGAGATTGACAGAGACGCAAACCCGTCACACGCCAATCTCTAACCTCCAATTCCCTAATCTCCAATCTCCAATCTCCTAATCTCCAATCTCCTAATCTCCAATCTCCTAATCTCCTAATCTCCATTTCACACAAGGCTTGCTCATGTCTGCGTTCGTCGAGATGAAACAGATCAGCAAGGTCTACCCGAATGGCGTCGTTGCCAACAAGCATGTAGACTTTGCGGTCGAGAAGGGCGAAATCCACGCGCTGGTCGGTGAAAACGGCGCCGGCAAAAGCACACTCATGAAAATCCTCTATGGGCTGGAGCAGCCGACGCACGGCGAGATCTGGCTCAGAGGGCAACGCGTCGAGATCGCCAATCCACACCGCGCCATCGACCTGGGCATCGGCATGGTGCATCAGAACTTCATGCTCGTGCCCTCTTTCACCATCGCCGAGAACATTGTGTTGGGCAGCGAGCCGCGTAAGGGACGCTTCCTCGACCGCGCCCAGGCGATCGCCATCACCGAGACGCTGAGCAAGAGCTACGGCCTGCAGGTCGATCCTGCGGCGCGCATCGAGTCTACGCCGGTAGGGATGCGCCAGCGCGTCGAAATCCTCAAGACGCTTTACCGCGGCGCCGACCTGCTCATCCTCGACGAACCGACTGCTGTGCTCACCCCGCAGGAGACTGATGAACTGTTCCTGGCCGTGCGCAAGCTGGTCGACCAGGGCAAGACTGTGATCTTTATCACGCACAAGCTGGTCGAAGTCAAGGAAATTTCTGACCGCGTCACGGTGATGCGGCACGGCGAGGTGACTGGCCGCGTCGCCACCGCCGACGTGAGCGAAGCCGACATTGCGCGCATGATGGTGGGGCGCGCCGTCTTTCTGCAGATCGACAAACCGCCGGTGCGGCGTGGGCGCGTCGTTGCTGAGGTGCGCAACCTGGGCTATGTCGCTGAGACAGGACGACCAATGGTACGCAACGTCAGCTTTGATGTCTACGCCGGTGAGATTCTGGGCGTCGCCGGCGTTGAAGGCAACGGCCAGACTGAACTGGTTGAGGTGATGACCGGGTTGCGTCCGGCCACGACCGGCGAAATCCGCATCGATGGCAAGCCGGTGCAGGGACAAAGCGCACGGCGCATCCGACTGAGCGGCGTCGCCCACATCCCGGAAGACCGGCTGACCAACGGCGTGGCGCTCGACGCGTCGATTGCCGAGAACCTGGCAGTGGATCGTTACAATCGCCCGCCCTTCACCCGCCAGGGAATCCTTTCTCCGCGCGCGATCCAGACACAGGCAGTGGCGCTAATGCAACAGTTCGACATCCGCGCGGCTGGCTCTGCCGCGCCCATGCGCTCGCTTTCTGGCGGCAACATGCAGAAGGTGATCGTGGCGCGCGAGTTTTCGGCGGAGCCAGCGCTGCTCATCGCTGCGCAGCCTACGCGCGGGGTGGACATCGGCGCCACCGAGTTCGTACACACGCAGCTTGTCGCCAAGCGCAACGAAGGCAAAGCGGTGCTGCTCGTCTCCGCCGACCTGGCCGAGGTGATGAGCCTGGCCGACCGCATCGCCGTGATGTACAAAGGCGAGATTGTCGGCATTCTGGAAAACGGGCCGCATCTCACCGAGGAAGAGATCGGGCTGTACATGCTCGGCCTCAAGCGCGATGAAGGGGCGAGGGGCGAGGGGCGAGGGGCGAGGGGCGAGGGGCGTAGAGAGTTGTCTCGACCTTCCAGGAAGTTCCAGCCTTCCCGGAAGATAATGCAGAGAAGGTCACAGCATCGATGACCCAAAACAAGACACTGATTGAGGCGATCCGTATCGTGGTGGTGGTGCTGATTGCACTTGCCATCGGCTTCGTCATCACGGCGCTCGTGAGCAAGGAGCCAGTGGCGGCGTACACGGCGCTGCTGACCGGACCGCTGCCCAAAATCTCCTTCGAAAATGGCTTTGCGATCACCAATATCAACCGCTTTGGCAACTGGATGGAAGAGAGCACGACGCTGATCTTGCTCGGTCTGGCAGTGGCGATTGTCTTCAAGGCGCGGCAGTTTAGCCTGGGCGCCGAAGGGCAGATGCTGTTGGGCGCGCTGGCGACGGCGGTGATTGCCCTCAAGCTTGCACTCCCGTTTCCCTGGCACATGATCCTGGCGCTGGCGGCGGCAATGGCGATTGGCTTCTTGTGGGGTCTGCTGCCCGGTTTGCTCAAAGCCTATCTTGCTGTCGATGAGATCGTGAGCACGCTGATGTTCAACGTGATCGCGCTCCAGTTGTTCGATCTGCTGCTCTTCAACTGGCTACGCGACCCGACGGCCGGCTTTGTCGGCACGGTGCCCTTTCCCGACTCGGCAGTGCTGCCGCTGGCAATTTCCGGCACACGCGTTTCGTGGATGATCTTCATCATGCTGGCGGCAGTCGTCATCGTGTGGTTCTTGATGGAGCGCACGCCCTTCGGCTTTGAGCTGAAGATGCTCGGCGCCAACCGCAAATTCGCCGAATATGGCGGCATCAACACGAAGCGCGTCATCGCCCTGAGCATGGCGGTCAGTGGCATCCTGGCCGGGCTGGCCGGCGCACACCTGAGCATGGGGCTGCTCAAACGCCTGACGATCAACCTGTCGCCAGGGCTAGGCTTCGAAGGCATCGTCGTGGCGTTGCTGGCACGCAACGACCCACGCTGGGTGCTCGTCGCCGGTCTCTTCTACGGCTACTTGCGCACCGGCGCACAGATCATGGAACGTTCGTCTGACGTGACGCGCGAGGTCGTGTTGATCATCCAGGCGATCATCATCTTACTCATCACCGCCGAGCAACTCTTCCCGCGCTTCCAGCAATGGTGGGGGGCGCGGCGCAACAATGAAGCGGCAATGGAACGCGGATGACGCGGAGTGCGCGGATCCGCGCGGATTGGTTCGGTCTGAAGATTGCGCAGAAAAGCACCGCGCAAATCCGGGTGCTCTGCGGATCAACAGTTGGTTGAAAATCTGCATAAATCCGCCTGATCCGCGTCATCAGCGTTCTATTTCTGAAGAAGTCAAGGAACTCCGATGTCATTTGAGGTCGTCCTGCAAAGCATTTTTTCGGCGGCTTTCATTGCCACCGTCATCCGCGTCTCGACGCCGCTGATCCTGCCGGCGATGGGCGGCTTAATCTCCGAATTGGGCGGCGCCATCAACATTGCGTTGGAAGGCGTCATGCTAGCCGCAGCCTTCACTGGCGTCATCGTTAGCGGCTTTGCCCCGCAGTGGTTCCCGGGTGCGCCGGAGTGGGTCTACGCACTGACAGGCGGCGTGGCGGGCGTGCTGGTCGGCATGGCGATGGGGTGGATGATCGCTTTCTTTCACCTGGAGTTAAAAACAGACATCATCCTCACTGGACTGGCGATGAACATCCTGGCGGCAGGTGGCACCGTCTTTCTGATGTTTTCCCTGACAGGCGACAAAGGCAGCACTTCCACACTCGACAGTGCGCAACTGCCGGCAGTGCAAATCCCCTTCGTGAACACCATCCCGATCCTGGGCACGCTGCTCAACGGCGAAAATGGCGCCGGCTATAACATCATGAGCTACATCGCCTTCGTGCTCGTCGCCGTGATCTGGGTCTTCCTGTATCGGATGCCGTCTGGCGTCCATCTGCGCGCCACGGGCGAAATGCCGGAGGCGGCGCAGTCAGTCGGCATCGATATTCGCCGTACGCGCTACTGGGCGCTGGTCGCCAGTGGCTTCTGCGCGGCGCTGGGGGGCCTCTACCTGAGCATGGGCTACCTGAGCATCTTCCAGGCGAACATGACCGCCGGCCGCGGCTTCATTGCGCTGGCCGTCGTCTACCTGGGCAACCGCAACCCCATCGGCACCTTGATCGCCGCGCTGATCTTTGGCACGGCGTCGGCGCTGGGCACGCGCCTGGGCACGATGGCGATCCCGCCACAGTTTGTGGAGATGATCCCACCTGTGGTGACCATTGCCGCACTGGTGATCTACAACATCCGTCGCCGCGCGCGCATCAATGCTGCGGCGCGGCGTTTCCAGGAGCAGGCAGAGGCTGCGCGCCCATGACGCCAGACTACACTCACTGGTGGCAGACCATCGAACCGGCGGCGCGTGCGGCGCTGGTCGGTATGCTCGTGCCGGTGGGGTTGCCCGGCTTTGCCGGCGCGCACAAACACGCCTGGCAGGCGCAGCTCGACGCCCTCTATGGCGAGGATGGCTGGCGCATCGATCACTATGTACGCGGCCAAATTGTGCCCTTCCATCAGGCGATCCTGGAATACGAGCAAAGCTACCGGGTGCATTTGCGCAACAGCCCGGAGCTGGTGGATTGGTTGGTCACCTGGTGTGGCAATGTGTATGACGACAATCGCAGCAATGTCTACGACGACGCCTACTTTCAGCCGCACACACGCCAGAATCACTATCAAGATATCGCTGTCCGCCGCGTCATTGCCGAACTGGTGGATGATCCGCACTGGCCGCGCGTGACAGAAACGCCGGACGAAATATGTGATTTGCTCGACCTCAGCGATGGCAGCATCCATTCGATGCCGCGCGCACGCGGAATGCGCGGGCGCTACTTGCTGCAAATTCGCACGCCGGAGTCGCCCGGTTTTTTCCTCAGCCCGGCCGTGGTGCCGGTGCACGACCCGGCGCTGATCACCACCCATCCGCAGATGCGCGGCTGGTGGCAACAGGAAGGCTGTCAGCACCTCTCTGTCGAGGCCTTCTGGCAGATGAGCAAGGTCGTCGTCGTGCGCTACGATCGCTTTCTGGCGCTGGGCGCAGGGCGCAACCATCCCCTGACAGGTCTCGAACACGACGCGTGAGCAACGTTCTGTGGGGCGTCGTCTGCCTCGACCACTACACATCTACTGACGAACTTTTGCCCGGCTGCGGCATCCTGCACAACGTCTATCACCTGCAGCAGCTTGGTGCGGCGCCCTTGCTCCTGACCCGCCTGGGCAGCGACGACGCTGAAATCGTCATGCATTTCCTCGCCACACATCAAATTGCCGTCGTAACCGCTGACCTGCTGGCGCCTGGCGCCTGCGCGCGCATCGAGGTGGCAGTGGCAGCGACCGGCGCCGCACGCGTCTTTGGCTTTGATCCCGGTGTGTGGAGCAATTACCACCTGAAGCCCCATGAGGAGCAGACGCTGACCACAGCGCGCCATCTCCACGTTGTGCTCACAGCCCCCGTCATCGCCGAGTTCACGCGGTTGGGCGCCCAGGGCGCTTTTGCCGACACACTGGTTTCAGCAGATTTTTTGGCGCTGTACGATTTTGATACAATTTCTTTTACCGAAACGCTACGTTATGTCGATGTCGCCTTTGTCGGTTGGCAGGGCGCCATCGATGATCCGCGTTTACAGACGCTGGCGCAGGCGGCGGCAGCGACGAGGACGCTGACGCTCTTCACATTGGGCGAACGCGGCTTGCTGCTGTGCGAACCGGGCGTGCCGCCGCGCCTGGAGCGGGTGCAGGCAGTTCCCATCACCGGCAGCACCAACGGCTGCGGCGACGCCTTCATCAGCTACTTCCTGGCGGAATACTGGCGTAGCCGCGACCTGACGGCGGCGCTAGAACAAGGGAAGTACGGTGGCGCGCTGGCGACGACCTGGCGCTATGCGTTGCCGGATGAGGCGTATCGCACGGCAGACAAGCAGTGAACCAACCGTTTAACCCGGAGCGAAAACCCACATGCCACGCATTTTTGACAACATTGAGGAGCATGGCCATTTCATCGAGGCGATTCAGCGTGCTGTGCAGGATGCCTATCGCGCCGATTTCTGCGTCGGCTATTTCAACCTGCGCGGGTGGAAGGCGATTGCTGACGGGATCGAGCGGTGGGCAGGGGGCGAGAATGCGTGCTGTCGGGTGCTGATCGGCATGCAGGGGCGGCCCGAAGACGAGTTGCGCAGCGAGCTTACTCTGTTTGGCGAGGCGCCGATGATGGACAACGCCACGGCGGTGCGCCTGCGCAAGCAGCACGCGCTGAGCCTGCGCGACCAGCTCACCTACGGCGCGCCGACCAATCAGGATCAGGCTGCCTTGCAGCAACTGGCGCGGCAACTGCGGGCAGGCAAGGTGGTCGTCAAGCTCTACTTGCGTCACCGGCTGCACGCCAAACTCTATCTTTTTCACCGCCACGACAACTTTACGCCGCTGATCGGCTACCTGGGCAGCAGCAACCTGACCTTTGCCGGACTATCAGCGCAGGGCGAACTCAACATCGACGTGCTGGAGCAGGACGCCGCGCAGAAGCTGGTGCGCTGGTTCGAGGGGCGCTGGAACGACCGTTTCTGCCTTGACATCACCGATGAATTGGCCGCAATCATCGAAGAGAGCTGGGCGCGACCCGAACTGATCCCGCCCTATCATATCTATCTGAAGATGGCTTACCACCTGTCACAAGAGGCGCGCACGGGACAGGCCGAGTTTCGCATTCCGCCCGAACTGGACGAGGTGCTTTTCGATTTCCAGAAGAATGCGGTGAAGGTGGCGGCGCATCACCTGAACAAGCGCGGCGGCGTGCTGATCGGCGATGTGGTGGGGTTGGGCAAGACGCTGATGGCGACGGCGGTGGCGCGCATCATGGAGGAGGACTTCGGCGTGGACACGCTGATCCTCTGTCCTCCCAATCTGCAATCGATGTGGCAGCGCGACTACGTGGAACGCTACCGGCTGCGCGCCAAGGTGCTGCCGACGTCGCGGGCGCCGCGCGTCCTGCCGGAACTCAAACGCTATCGCCTGGTCATCATCGACGAGTCGCACAATCTGCGCAACCGTGAGGGCAAGACCTACCGGGCGATCCGCGAGTATTTGCAGATAAACGACAGCATGGTGGTGCTGCTCTCGGCGACGCCCTACAACAAGACCTACCTGGACCTGTCCAGCCAGTTGGGGTTGTTTATTGAGGAGGATCACAATCTCGGTATCCGGCCGGAGCAGTTGCTGCGCGAGATCGGCGAGGCCGAGTTTGTGCGACGGTATCAGGCCGGGATCAATACGCTGGCGGCGTTTGAGAAGAGTCCCCATGCCGACGACTGGCGCGAGTTGATGCGTCTCTTCATGGTGCGGCGCACGCGCAGCTTCATCCAGAACCACTATGCACGCACCGTCGAGGATGGGCGCAAGTACCTGCCCATGAGCGACGGCACGCGCAGCTACTTTCCGACGCGACGCCCGCGCACCGTGAGCTTTGACCTCGACGGTGAAACCAGCCAGTACGCCTATCTCTACGACGAGGCGGTGGTCGATGTGATCAACCACCTGCATCTGCCGCGCTACGGCCTGGCAGGGTATCTGGCAAAGGGCGCTGACGGGCAGGCAACGCCGGCTGAGCGCGCATTGCTGGCAAATCTATCGCGTGCAGGGCGACGACTCATGGGCTTCTGCCGCACCAATCTCTACAAACGGCTGGAGAGCAGCGGACAGGTCTTTCTATGGTCGCTGGAGCGCCACATCCTGCGCAATTTCATCTATCTCTATGCGCTAGAGCAGGGGCTGCCGCTGCCGATCGGTACGCAGGACGCCGCGCTGCTCGACACGCGGACGAACGATGTGGATGTAGAGGCGCCGGAGGCAGATGCTCCGTTGTTTGATGATGACGAGGAGACGGAGGAGGAAGAGCGAGAGAATGGGAGATTGGAGATTGGAGATTGGGGGATTGAGGGGCGCAGCGATGGGCTGAGGGCGCAGGCGAAGGAGGTCTACAATCTCTATCGCAGCAAGGGCGTGCGGCGCTTTAAGTGGCTGCCGGCGCACTTCTTCACACCCAGGCTGGCGGAGCACCTGCGCGCCGACGCCGACGCGCTGCTGGCGGTGCTGATGCAGTGCGGAGCGTGGCGCGCCAACGAGGATGAAAAGCTGGCGGTGCTGCTGCAACTCCTTCAGGAGCGCCACCCGCACGACAAGGTGCTGATCTTCACCCAGTTCGCCGACACCGTGACCTACCTGACCGAGCAACTACATGCCCGCGGGGTGCAGAAACTGGCGGGCGTGACCGGCGAGTCGGCTGACCCGGCCGCGCTGGCGCATCGCTTCAGCCCGCGCAGCAACCACAAACACGTTGCGCCCGAAGAAGAGATCCGCGTGCTGGTGGCGACCGACGTGCTCTCCGAAGGGCAGAACCTGCAGGATTGCCACATCGTGGTGAACTACGACCTGGCGTGGGCGATCATTCGCCTGATCCAGCGCGCCGGGCGTGTCGACCGCATCGGTCAGCTGGCGGACGAGATTCTGTGCTATACCTTTTTGCCCGCCGAGGGCGTCGAGAAGATTATCAAGCTGCGTGCGCGCGTGCGCCAACGCCTGCAAGAAAACGCCGAAGTGGTGGGCACCGACGAACTCTTCTTCGAGGACGAAGGCAGCGACCGTGTCATCTTGAACCTCTACAACGAGGATGCCGGCATCCTCGACGACGAGGAAGACAACGACGTGGACCTGGCGTCGTACGCCTTCCAGATCTGGCAGAATGCGGTGGCGCAGGACCCGACGCTGGAGCGCAAGATTCCGGCGCTGCCCAATGTCAGCTTTGCGGCGCGGCGGCACATCCCGCTGCCCGATGCGCCGGAAGGCGTGATCGTCTATTTGCAGACGCAACTGGGCAACGACGTGCTGGCGTGGGTCGATCCCACGGGCAGGATCGTCAGCGAGTCGCACTTTGCCATCTTGAATGCGGCGCGCTGCACGGCGGATGAGCCGGCGCTGGAACGTGCGCCCTATCACCACGACGCGGTGCGCCAGGCGATCACGACGCTGGTGGAGGCGCAGCGGCAGAACCCGACCGGCGGGCAACTGGGGCGGCCCAGCGGCGCGCGCTTCCGCACCTACGAACGGCTCAAAGCCTTTGCCGACCGCCAGCGCACCATGCTGTGGGGCGAGAGATACGAGGAGCGCGGCCTCTACCGCGCCATCGAGGAGATCTACCGCTATCCGCTGCGCCCGACCGCGATCGACACGCTCAACCGCCAACTCAAATCGGGCATCAGCGACGAACAGCTTGCCGACCTGGTGCTTGACCTGCGCGCCGAGGATCGGCTGTGCATCGTCAGCGACGACAGCGAGGCGGAAGGTGTGCGCATCGTGTGCAGCTTGGGAATGGTGTAGGATTTGACCATCTCTCCAAATGAAGATTCAATACACATAGACCGTGGGAATCATACACAATGGAGAGACCTATGCGAACCAACATTGTTCTCGACGAAGCGCTCATTGAGAAAGCACAGGAACTGACCGGTCTCAAAACCAAACGCGCTGTCGTCGATGAGGCGCTCCGCATGCTCATTCAGGTGTACGAACAGGCGGAAGTGCGCGCGTTGCGCGGGCAGTTGCGTTGGGAAGGCGACATCGACGCGGCGCGCCTGGCACGCATATCGGAGCAGTCGTCATGTTGATGGTTGATTCGACTGTATGGTTCGACACAACGACGGGGATTTCGACGGGTATGAGCGCCATCTTGGACTCAAGGTCGTGCATACCGGAGGCATCAGCAGTCAGTGAAGGACTTGCTCGGCAAAGCCAGTCGTTCATTCGTCTGCAAGCCGAAGCAGACAATCTGGCGGCGCAAATGCAGGAATTCGAGACCGCGCATTGCATGTTGGCAGAGATTACCGACTATATCTATTTTCTGCAGCGCAAAGTGACCTTGCCGGATATCTATGCCGCTGAAGTTCAGCACGCAGTGCTTGAATACGCACTGCGTAGCGGGCGCAAGGATTCACTCGTTCATCTTGAAGAGGAATTTGCGGACTATGACCAGCAGTTCCCCCGGGACTAGTTTCGTCGCTGATACAATGGCAGTCGTCCTCTGGCTAGAGAAACGGCGTTTGCCAACACAAGAGCGCGTATTACTGATATCCCTGAACTGCATGACCGTTTGATTGCCGCCACGGGCGTCTCAGTTGGTATGCCGGTAATCTCCAACGATCCACTCATGCATGCTTCGCGTTGGGTGGAGGCGTTCTGGCAGTGAGCGATCAATCGCTTTTTCTACGATATAAGCATAGGGCAAACCCATGACCCCAGACCTCACCCGCATCCGCCGCTACATCACCGAGTTCAAGTTTAAACCGCTCTTTGTCGAGGAGCTGGGCTGGGAAGACCTGCGCAGCGCGCCGTTGACAGTGACGGTGGACGGACAGAGCTTCACGCTGCGCGGGGTGGCGGAAAAGCGCGGACTGACGCTTCTGCAGTGCGATGCGCTGCCGCCCTACGCCATGCGCCGCCGCATCGACCAGGAGGTGACGAAGATTCATCGCGAACATCTGATCGTCTTTGCCGCAGCGGACAAGTCGGCGCAGGTGTGGCTGTGGGTGCGCCGCGAGCCGGGCAAACCGACCGCCAGCCGCGAACGCCACTATCACCGCGGCGAGACCGGCGAACGTGTGGCGCAGACGCTGGCGCAAATCAGCTTCAGCCTGGAGGAAGAAGAGGAACTGACGCTCTTTGGCAGCGTCAGCCGCGTCAAAGCCGCCTTCGACGTGGATCGCGTCACCAAAAAGTTCTTCGAGCGTTTCAAGAAAGAGCACACAACCTTTCTCGCCTTCATTCACGGCATCCCCGACGACGGCTTTCAGCGCTGGTACGCCTCGGTGATGCTCAACCGGCTGATGTTCATCTACTTCGTGCAGCGCAAGGGCTTCATGAATGGCGACCGCCACTATCTGGGCACGCGGCTGGCTGAGGCTGAGCGGGCAGGGCGCAACTATTACCGCGACTTTCTGCGCGTGCTTTTCTTCCAGGGCTTTGCCGTGCGCGAGACAGAGCGCAGCGCGGAGATCAACCGGCGGCTGGGCAACGTGCCCTATCTCAACGGTGGTCTGTTCGCCGTGCATGCTGTGGAGGAAGCCTACGGCGACTCGATTGAGATTGAGAACGCAGCGTTCGCCCGACTTTTCGCCTTCTTCGACGACTACAACTGGCACCTGGACGAGCGCCCGCTGCGCAACGACAACGAGATCAACCCCGATGTGCTGGGCTATATCTTCGAGAAGTACATCAATCAGAAGCAGATGGGGGCGTACTACACCAAAGAAGACATCACCGACTACATCTGCAAGAATGTGATCATCCCCTATCTGCTCGACGCCGTGCGCCGCGCGCAGCCAGCCGCGTTCGACGCCAGCGCCGACCTCGATGTGATGCTGGCGCAGCTCCGCGCCGAGGGTAAGCTGGGGAATTTTGACGCAGCGGCGCCAGGGCGCAAGGGTGCGCTGAGCGAGGAAGAGGGGAGTTTCGACGCTGAGACACAAGGGCGCAAGGGGGCGCAGGGCGAAGATGATTCCTCTGCGCATCTCCCCGCCTCCGCGCCTTTGCGTCAAGTGGCTGACAACGCGACGGTGTGGCGGCTGCTGGCTGAGGACCCGGATCGCTATATCTACCCGGCGCTGCAACATGGCGTGAGCCTGCCCTTGCCCGATGCGATCGCGGCAGGCATCGACGATGTGAGCCAGCGCACGCAGTGGAACCGCAGCGCGCCGCCGGAATTTGCGCTGCCCACCGAGATCTGGCGCGAGGTCGTGGCGCGGCGCCAGCGCTACGCCGAGGTGGGCGCCAAACTGGCCAGCGGCGCGGTGACGCACAGCGACGACCTGATCACGCTCAACCTCAACATCCGCCAGTTTGCGCGTGACGTGATCGACACGTGCGAGGAGCCAGCGCTGCTGCGCGCGTTCTGGCAGGCGCTGCTGACGATTGCCGTGCTCGACCCCACGGGCGGTTCGGGCGCGTTTCTCTTTGCGGCGCTGACGATCCTGGAAGACCTCTACGACGCCTGTCTGGATCGCATGGAGTGGTTTGTGGATGCGCAGCGCGATGACACCCGGCTGCACGATTTTCGCGCCACGCTGGCGGAGGTGGCGCGCCATCCCAACCGGCGCTACTTCATCCTCAAGTCGATCATCGTCCACAACCTCTACGCCGTGGACATCATGGAAGAGGCAGTGGAGATCTGCAAGCTGCGCCTTTTCCTCAAGCTGGTGGCGCAGATCGACCGCGCTGACCAGATCGAGCCGCTGCCCGACATCGACTTCAACATCCGCGCCGGCAACACGCTGGTGGGCTTTGTCAGCCGCGAGGATGTGCGCGCGGCGCTGGAACTGGAGCAGACCGGCGGCGGCGCGGCGCAGGGCAAGCTGATCTTTGGCGAGGAGCAGAGCGCGCTGGAGCGCATCGAGCAGAAGGCGTAGGAGATCGACCGCGCCTTTGCCAGCTTCCGCGCCCTGCAGACGCAGATGGACACACCGGCCGACGCGGTGGGCGAGGCCAAAGCCAGGCTCAAGGCGCAGCTGCGCACGCTGGAGGAGGAACTGAACCGGCTGCTGGCGCGCACCTACGGCGTGAAGGTGGAGCGGGAGGCCGACTACCGGCGCTGGCTGGCGAGTCACAAGCCGTTTCATTGGTTTGTGGAGTTTTACGGCGTGCTGCAAAGGGGCGGGTTTGATGCGATTGTGGGGAATCCGCCGTATTTGGAATTGTCTGTCCTGACCGACTATCAACTCCGTGGATACACATGCACAACGGCAGGGAATCTGTACGCAGTCATTATGGAGAGATGTTCGTCTATCGGTGTCCCGTTCGGAAGACAGGGTTACATCGTGCCAGTATCTTCAGTCTCTACAGAACGTTATCTTCCCCTGCAAAACCTCGTTGAGAGCCGAGAATTGCACTATAGTTCATTTGATGACAGGCCATCGCGATTGTTTGATGGCCTTGAGCACATCCGACTGACTATTCACTTGCTAGGTGCTCAAGTACAAGAACCAAAGATGTATTCCACAAGATACAATAAGTGGAGCGCAGTACAGCGGCCAGATCTGTTTCAGATTCTTCGCTATTCCAGTGCCAGACGCTCATTTGTGAATGGCAGCCTGCCGAAATTATCGGCTGAGATTGAGCACGACATTGTTCGTAGGCTTGAACAAGGTGGCCGCCCATTGCGGGACTCACTGCTCAAGAATTCCGACAAATTCATCTATTACTCCAGAAAAGTAGGTTACTTTCTACAAGTGACCGATTTTCAGCCTCGCGTGCTGGATGGGCAAGGAAGACTGAGGCCCCCTTCTGAATTCAAACCGCTATACTTTTCTTCTGAGCGAGAGGCGCAAGTCGCGTTGGCCACCCTGAACTCCAGTTTGTTCTTCTGGTTCATCACCGTATGGTCCGATTGCCGGCACTTGAATCGGCGCGAAGTTGAAGCATTTCCTCTGGATGTTCGCTATCTCTCCACAACCGAGATCGGCGATATGCTTGGGGTGTTGTCAAGGCAACTGATGAGTGACCTTCAACGAAATTCTCTTGAGCGCACGATGAGGTTTGCCCACGATACGTTGACCGTTCAGTGGATCATTCCCAAGTTCAGCAAGCCGATCATCGACGAGATCGACCGCGTCCTCGCCCGGCACTACGGCTTCACCGACGAAGAGCTGGACTACATCATCAATTACGAC
>DGFH01000036.1:14994-20934 GCA_002391565.1 Anaerolineales bacterium UBA3905 | reverse complement strand
TACGACATCAAGTATCGGCTGGGGGCGGAGGATGTGAACGGGGAGGAGGAGTAGGCGGCGGTTCGTGATAGAATTCATGCACTTGACGTCCAGTCGAGTCTTGTCGCAGGGATGGCGTCTATGGTGGCTAGCGATCCTATAGGGGGGCGAGGGATGGCAGAGACTACATTGGAAATTCGGGTGCCAACCGAACTGTTGGAGTACGGCGTACAAGCGGACGATATCCAGCGCCAGGTGCTGGAGTGGCTGGTGCTCTCTTTGTTCAAGGACGAACACATTTCGTCCGGCAAAGCGGCGCGACTGCTCGATCTGACCCGCATCGAATTCCTCGCCTTGCTGCGCCGTCGCGGTGTGGCGTATATCGACTATTCGCCGGCGGAAATCGCTGAAGAACTGGCGGCAGTCGCAACACTGACGGTGAAACCAGGCGCATGATCGTCGTTTCCAACACTACGCCGTTGATTGGGCTGGCTTCGATTGAGCGCTTTGATGTGCTGCGCCAGATCTTCGGCGTAATTACCATCCCACAAGCCGTCTACGATGAAGCCGTGCTCGCGGGCAGGGAAGAAGGCGGCGCCAAGCGCGAAATCACCAATGCCACCTGGATCAAGACGGTGGCTGTTCGTAGTCGGCTGGCTGTGGAGGTCTTGCTCGACGAGATGGATTTGGGAGAAGCCGAGACGATCGTACTGGCAGGCGAACTGCATGCCGACTGGGTGCTGATGGACGAGAAAAAGGGACGGCGCAAGCTAGAGCAAATGGGAATGCCCAAGATCGGCACACTCGGTGTTTTGCTCAAAGCCAGGCAAGCTGGCCTCCTTGCAACCATCCGCCCGGACATTGAACGCCTACGGCGCCAAGGCTTTAGCGTCAGTCAAGCGGTCACGGATGCGGTGCTGGCCGCGGCTGGCGAGTGACACGTAGACCGGCTCAACCGGATGGAAATTCAATGGCGGGTTCAATTGCTCCCCTCACATCGACGAGATCGACGGCGTCCTCGCCCGGCACTACGGCTTCACCGACGAAGAGTTGGACTACATCATCAATTACGACATCAAGTATCGGCTGGGTGATGTCCTGGTCGACGGGGAAGGTGATGATACGGAGCAGCATGATGGATGGCGAAGGCTCCCACCAGGATTACAAGCTGACTTTTGACTTTGAAGATTCAGAAGCCAAGTTGAATCTCGTGAAGGATGTGATCGCCATGGCCAACGCTGGCGGTGGTGAGATCATATTTGGACGGAACGAGACTGAAATTCGAGGCATCGATATAGAAGTCGCAAAGGCGCTAGACAGCGCAAAGGTTGCTGATCTAGCAGGCAACTTCGCGAAACCCGTGAATCTCAATATCTCGCATGAAGACTACTCCCTTGAAAACGGGCGCATCGTGCGCACCGTTCGCATTGCCGCCGCCGAATATCCGATAGTCATGGCCGACATTGGCAATTATATGGACAAGGCGTCGAGGAAGAACCAGCACGTTTTCCAAAAAGGTGACATCTGGACCCGTCATAGCAGCAAGACCGAGCGGGCGACGTATGGTGACATCCGCGATTGGATTGAGAAAGCGAAGCGCTCAGAGCGCGAGGCGGTGCTGAGCCGCATTACCAAAGTGATTGACATCCCTGACGGGGCAGAGATTCAGATCGTACAGCCATCTGCCGTACCGGCACTCGACACGCCGCAGAGAAGGTTGGAATATGCTGCGAAACAGCGCATCGTCAAACCAAGTTATGTGTTGTCGCGAGGCGACTTGCTCGAATTTTTCATTCATCGGGCGGAATTGAAGGACACGTTGACAGAAGATGAGCTGTCGTTGATCTTGGCAAGTGCGTTGCGCCGCACAGCCACGCTATTCTGGTGGCTGACACTAGTTGACGATAAACCGGACCTGGTTCTGCGCGAATTGAACTATTGTCTCGATGCTGCTGATCGTGACAAATCTGATGCTGCCAACTCGGTGATTGAACTGGCTGCTATCTATGCCGATGACCAACAACTTGATCGACTGAAAGTGAGGCTGGCTGCAAGTCGCTATCAACATTTCCGTGAGGCCGCCGCTACGTGGGATGGGCGCGCTGCTCAGTTGGCCAAGCTGCGAGATCGAATTCTCAAGGCTAAACACCAGAAACACCTCTTAAGTGAGATGGCACCCAGTGATCTGGAGACCACAGCAACCGAGATGGCAATCCTGTGCCAGGGCAAAAGTGCGTCTCAAGCGCGCCAGCTTGGTGACTTAACCAGGGTCATTTGGAGTAAGGTGAGTATCCATGCCAAGACTATCCGCAGTTGACTTGATCGTTAGAAGACTGAGCGTCATGGATAATTGCAGCATCTGCTGACCTCTATTCGACGATCTTCGTAAGGAATGGTTAGTAGACGCTAGGGCAGGCTCTCCATCCACTGTTGAACTTGGGTGTCGGCCGTGCCTCACTCATTATAGACACTCAGAGGTTCGGCTCAATCATGGTCGTCAACTACGACATCAAGGTTCGGCTGGGGGCGGAGGGGGCGGACGGCGAGGATGCGTAGGCGGGAGAGCGCGGATCAAGAGAATGGAGCGGATTGGGTGCGTGGCGATGGGGACGGCTGTCCGATCCGTTGATTCTCTGAATCCGTGCTCTTGGGACGAGCTGGACTCCATCCGCAACGACGACGTCAAGTACCGGCTGGGGGCGGAGGATGAGGAGTAGAACACAGATCGGCGGAATGGGCGCGGAGATTCGTGTGCACGCTACATTTTCGATTACCCGTAAGTAAGCACGCAAGCAAGATGATTGTATGACGACTGGGCGTTATCTGCATATCTACTGTGACGAAAGCCGCCAGACTGCCGATCGCTACATGGTAATCGGAGGCCTCATCGTGTCGCGTGAGCATGAAGTACGTGTCCAACAGGCAATACACTCCTATCGAATTGACAATCAAATGTATGCTGAATTGAAGTGGACGAAAGTGTCGGACCAGAAGCTAACCGAGTATCAACGCCTTGTGGATCTGTTTTTCAGCCTGAGCAGCATCATGTACTTTAAAGCGATCGTCGTGGACACTAGCGAGATCGACCACAATCGGTACAACAAAAACAACCCGGAACTTGGATTCTACAAGTTGATGTATCAATTCTTGCTCCATAGTTTCGGGCAAGAACTTCAGCCAGGGGATCGATGCACCGTTCATCTCGATCAGCGCACGACCAAACACTATAAACTCTCGACGCTCTGCGCCATCCTAAATAACGGTTTGCGCAAAAAATACCATCTCGAAGGTAGGCCGATTCGGAATGTTCAGGCTGTCGACTCAAAAGGCAACGATCTCATCCAGATCGCTGATGTGCTTATGGGCGCCATCGGCTACGAAATGAACGGGGCGCACACGCGTACAAATGCCAAGCGCGCCAAAGTACACTTGGCTGAACACATTGCACAATCTGTCGGTATCATCAATTTGCAGCAGCCTACGCCGCGCCGCCAAAGGCACTTTTCCGTCTGGCATTTTCACTTTCGCAACACCCGTGGCTAGAGTGATGGGGGCAGCAGGTGTGAAAACAAAGAAAAATGCCTCAAGCCCTACACCCTTGCGGGTACCCTGACCGGGTTTCCGTAACATCATTACGGTTTTCGGGTTTGATGGCATCTTACATTAGTATATCACACATTTTAGGTATTGTGGAGTAGTAGGCAACGTTGCGAATTTTTTGTGAATTCACTGCATCGGCTGCAGCTGACTGCTCGAATTGTAACAACGCATCCCACAAAACAGTCCCAGACCGGCCGTTATCTATCTAGGCAGGGTCACGTCGCCGGCGTGGGGCTGTGCGCGGCGGGTGGCGGCTGTCCGATCCGTTGATTCTCTGAATCCGTGCTCTTGGGACGAGCTGGACTCCATCCTCAACGACGACATCAAGGTTCGGCTGGGGGCGGAGGATGGAGAGGAGGAGAACACGGATTGACGGAATGGGCGGATTGGCTGGGCGCGGCGGCAGGGGCTGGCGTCTGATCCGTTGCTTTGGTTGATCCATTGGATCGCGTTGGCTTGCGATCATGCCATCGCAAGAGAATCTGGTCATTGATGTGCAGAGTGCGTGCTACACAGTAAACGGTGAGCGAAGATGAAATATCGGATGTATATCGATGAAGTAGGCAACTCCGATTTGAATGCGTCCGCTGACCCAAACCATCGCTATTTGAGTCTCACCGGCGTCATTTTCGATCTCGACTATGTCGGCCAGGTCGTGTTTCCAGCCGTCGAAACGCTCAAGGCGCGCTACTTCGCATCACACCCGGATGATCCTGTAATTCTCCATCGCAAAGAACTGGTCAACAAGAAACCACCATTCTCTGCCCTGAACGATCCGGCGACCGAACAAGCCTTCAACCGTGATCTGCTGGCAATGCTGGTCGAGTTGGAATACACGGTCATTACAGCCGTGATCGACAAACTTGAACATCAGCGGCGCTACGCAACGTGGCGCTTTGATCCTTATCATTATTGCCTGACGGTGATTGTGGAACGTTTTGTGCTATGGCTCAATGCGCGTAACGCAAGCGGTGATGTTCTGGCCGAATCGCGTGGCGGAAAAGAGGATCGCCGCTTGAAAGACTCGTTCGAGCGGGTTTATGAAAAAGGCTCTGATTACATCAAACCAGAGCAGTTTGCGCAACGCCTGACCAGTCGTCAACTCAAGGTCAAGAGCAAAAGCAACAACATTGCCGGTCTGCAGATTGCCGATTTGTTGGCGCACCCCAGTTTCCGGGCAACGTTGGCTCGCCATGAGCGCCAGGCGCTACCGGGCAATTTTGGGGGTCAGATCGCAGGGATTCTCGAAGATAGAAAGTACCATCGCAGCGACAGGGGGCAGATTGACGGTTGGGGGCGGAAATGGTTGCCCTAAAAAAGAAAGGCCCCGAAGGGCCCGAAGGCGTAAGCCTTCCACCTCCAGAAACCTGGATTATTAACAATATACCAACAAGTAGGCTGCAAAGTCAAGATCGGCGGAATGGGCCACAGAGTATGGGGGGACGGCGGTCTGTGATAGAATGAAAACCTGTTCTAATCAGGAGGCAACCATGGTGCAACGCTACACAATCCAGGCAGTCATCTATCCGGCCGATACATCGGGCTACGTCGCCGAGTGCCTAAATCTGGCAATCGTCACCCAGGGGCAAACGCTCGACGAAACCGTGCAAAATCTGCGCGAGGCAATCCAGCTGCATCTTGCCGGGGAAGATTTGCGCGAATTGGGATTAGCCGCTCATGCTCCGCTGGTCGTGACACTGGCAATGGAGCCGGTTTATGCCTAAACTGCGCCGACTCTCGGGCGCGACAGTCATCGCCATCCTCGAAGACTTCGGCTTCACTGTGATTGCTCAGGCCGGCAGTCATGTCAAACTACGTCGCATCGATCCCGCTGGTGAAAAACAGACCTTGACCATACTTTAACTCGGACAACACAGTCTACCACTCAATTGCAACCATGGTTACTGAGTGCAAGATGCCAATCGACCTCCTCATCCACAACTGTTCTGTCCTCGTGCGCGGCGATGACGGCGCGTACGCCACGCTGCCCAATCACGACATCCACGTGCAGGGCAATCGCATCACTGCGATCCGGCCGACGCAGCCGCCGGAGAGACTGGACGTGCGTGCCATCGTGGCGGCGGATGGGCTGCTGGCGACGCCGGGGCTGATCAACACGCACGCCCACACGCCGATGGTGCTCTTTCGCGGCATTGCGGAGGATGTGTCGGTGAATCGCTGGTTCAACGAGTTCATCTGGCCCGTGGAGAGCAACCTGACCGCCGAGGATGTCTACTGGGGGATGCTGCTCGGCCTGGTCGAGATGATCGAGGCCGGCGTGACCACCGTCGCCGATCACTACTTTTTTATGGACGAGGCGGCGCGCGCCGTGAGCGAGGCGGGCACGCGCGCGCTGCTGGG
>DGFH01000036.1:6105-14825 GCA_002391565.1 Anaerolineales bacterium UBA3905 | reverse complement strand
GCGGGCACGCGCGCGCTGCTGGGCTGGGCGGTCTTTGCCAGCCAGGGCTATGCCGCACTCGACGCCACCGCCGCCTGGGTGGAGCGCTGGCAGGGCGGCGCGGGAGGGCGCATCCGCACCTGGCTGGCGCCGCACGCGCCCTACACCTGCGATGACGATTTCCTGCGCGCCACCGTCGCCCACGCGCAGCGGCTGGGCGTCGGCATCCACATCCACGCCGCCGAAGACCCGGCGCAGACGGCTTCCAGCCTGGCAAAGCGCGGCGTCACCCCGATTCAAGTATTGGAACAAACCGGCATCCTCGACGGGCCGACGCTGATCGCACATGGTTGCGGCATCCTGCCGGCGGATGTCGAGTTGCTGCGCCGCTACGCGGATCATGTGGGCGTGGCGCATTGCCCCAAGACCTATCTCAAGCTGGCGTCGGGTCTCACGCCGATCGGGTCGTTGCAGAGCGCCGGCGTCGCCATTGGTCTGGGCAGCGACGGCGCAGCCAGCAACAACACACTCAACATCTGGGAGAGTCTGCGGCTGATGGCGCTGACGCAGAAGTTCGTCGCCAACGATCCAGAAGTGATGCCGTTGCACGCTGCACTGGACATCGCCTTCACAGGCAGCGCGGCGGCCATCGGCATGGCGGGCGCGTTGGGCAGGCTGGCGCCCGGCTACCTGGCCGACATTGTGCTGATCGACCTGCGCGGCGCCCACAACCAGCCGCTGCACAGCATCCCGGCCGCGCTCGTCTACAGCATGCAGGCCTCCGATGTGCGCACCGTCATCGTGGATGGCAAGGTGGTGATGCAAGATCGCACGCTGCGCACGCTGGACAAGGCGGAGATCATCGCCCAGGTGAACCGAAGCATGACGCGGCTGGCGCAGCGTGTGCAGGAGCGGCGGATTCAGGTGTACAACCCGTGACGCCCCAAGCCAGCGTCGGCTGCACCCCTGCTGCTCACCCTGATCACCCCACCCATTCGGGATGCAGGCAGTGATCAACATCTGGCTGAAGGTTGAAGTCGGGGAATGAGGCAGCCGCAGGTTACAGCGGGAGAAAATGGGCGAACCGCGCAATCGGCGCGATAATTGCTGGGATCGACAACGCATGATGATTATCTACCCATGCCCTATCACGTAGGGGCAGCCATGCGTCGGCGGCGATCCTTCTTCGCCCCTCGCGACTCGCCTCTGCATTCACATCAAACGAAAGTGAGCCAAATGATGACAGACATTGCTTCGATTGTGCAGCAGATGACGTTGGAAGAGAAGGCCGCCCTTGTCACCGGCGCCACGCCCTGGACGACAACGCCGGTGGCGCGGCTGGGCGTGCCCGAACTCTTTGTCTCCGATGGGCCGCACGGCGTGCGTCGCGTTGAGGATGTCAACTCGCTGGGTGCGCAGAGCATTCCTGCCACCTGCTTCCCGACAGCCGCGCTGCTGGCCGCCACCTGGAACGCCGAGCTGGTGCACACGATGGGGCAGGCGCTCGCCAGCGAGGCCAACGCGATCGGCGTGGGCGTGCTGTTGGGCCCCGGCGTCAACATGAAGCGCACGCCGCTATGCGGGCGCAATTTTGAGTATTTTTCCGAAGACCCTTACCTGGCCGGCGAGCTGGCCGCCAGCCTGATCGAAGGCATGCAGCGCGGCGGCGTCGGCGCCTCGCTCAAGCACTTCGCCGCCAACAATCAGGAATATCAACGCTTCAGCATCGACGCCGTCGTGGACGAACGCGCCTTGCGCGAGATTTATCTGCCAGCCTTTGAACGCGCCGTTCAGCGCGCCAAACCCTGGACGGTGATGTGTGCGTACAACAAGCTCAACGGCGAGTACTGCTCCGAGCACTACACGCTGCTCACCGAAATTCTGAAAAAGGAATGGGGCTTCGAAGGTCTGGTTGTTTCCGATTGGGGGGCCGTGCACGATCGCGTCAAGGCGTTGCGCGCGGGTCTCGATCTGGAGATGCCTGGCCCTAAACCGCACCGCACCCAGGCGGTGATCGACGCCGTGCGCACCGGCGAGCTTGACGCAGCGGTGCTGGACGAAGCCGTACGCCGCGTCCTGACGATTGTCTTCCGCGCGGCGGAGACGCCCAAAGGCGGCGCCTTCGATGTCGACGCTCACCACGCCCTGGCGCGCACCATTGCGGCGGAAGGAATGGTGTTGCTCAAGAACAACGGCATCCTGCCGCTGCAAAACCCACAACGCGTGGCCGTGATCGGGCGGGCGGCGCAGCATCCGCACTTCCAGGGCGGCGGCAGCTCGCACATCAACCCGACGCGTGTGGATTCACCCTTTGAGCAATTACAAATGCGGGCAAAGGGCGCCACGCTCACCTACAGCGAAGGCTACCCGGCTGGCGAGGAGTTCCAGCAGGCGCTGATCGACGAGGCGGTTGCCGCTGCACGTGCAGCTGAGGTTGCGTTGATCTTTGTGGCGCTGCCCTCTTACAAAGAATCCGAGGGCTACGACCGCACTGACCTGGACCTGACTGCACAGCAGGTGGCATTAATCCAGGCTGTGAGTGCAGTGCAGCCGCGCACTGTCGTCATCCTGCATAACAGCTCGGCGGTGGCGATGACCGCGTGGATCGACGGCGTGGCGGCGGTGTTGGAAGCGTGGCTGATGGGACAGGCCGGCGGCGGCGCCGTGGCTGATATCCTCTACGGGGCGACGAATCCTTCGGGCAAGCTGGCGGAAACCTTTCCGCTACGGCTGGAAGATACGCCAGCGCACATCAATTTCCCCGGCGAAAATGGTCAGGTGCGTTACGGCGAAGGGTTGTTCATCGGCTATCGCTACTACGATGCCAGGAAGGCGCCGGTGCTCTTCCCCTTTGGCCATGGTCTCAGCTACACGACCTTCACTTACAGCAACGCGCGCGCATCGGCGGCGACTTTCCGCGATGTGGAGGGCGTCTCTGTGAGCGTGGATGTCACCAACACGGGTGCAGTGGCGGGCAAGGAGATCGTCCAGGTCTACGTCCATGATCGCCACTGCAAGTTCGCGCGCCCGGCAAAAGAGTTGAAGGGCTTTGTCAAGGTCGAGTTGCAGCCTGGTGAGACCAAGACCGTCACGGTGGCGTTGGATTTCCGCGCCTTTGCCTTCTGGCACCCAGGCTACAAACAGTGGGTGGCGGAGTCTGGCGAGTTCGACATCTTGATCGGCGCGTCTTCGGCGGACATCCGCGCCAGTGTGCCGGTGACGCTGCAATCCACGCAGACGCTGCCCAGCCTGCTCAATATGGAGTCGACCGTGCGCGAGTGGCTGGAAGACCCCCACGCCCGCCCGGTCTTCGAGCCGCTCTTCCAGCAGATGATGGCGCAGATGGGGCAGGCCTTTGGCGGTGGCGACAGCCGTGACGAGGATGACATCGGCATGAACATGATGAGTTTCATCCTGGAGACGCCATTGGCGAGCGTTCTCGGCTTCCAGGAGGCGCTGCTGCCAGCGCCGGCAGAGGCAATCGTCGGCGAACTGTTGCGGCAGGTGCACGGGAAGTAAGGAGAGCCACGCAAGGGGAATCGCGACGCCCATTTGTTCCCTGACTTTGCCGTTGCGTCCCCTTGCACCGTATAATGCCGGATCGTGCCTTGAGCACGTGAGGAACGATGAGTCAGCATCTCTACCAGTTTTGCCCGCGTTGTGCACATGCACTCGAAGATCGCCCGTTCGAGGGGAAGTTGCGTCGTACATGCCCGGCGTGTGGCTTTATCTACTTTCCCGACCCCAAGGTGGCCGTTGTTGCGCTGGTTGAAGCCAATGCCCGCGTGCTGTTGATTCGCCGCGCGGTCAATCCAGGGCGCGGTTTATGGGCATTGCCAGGCGGCTACATGGATGCTGGAGAGTTGCCCGACGCTGCCTTGCGCCGCGAGGTGCTAGAGGAAGCTGGCATCGAGATCGTCGTTGGTGAGTTGCTGGAGATCTTTCCGATGGTCAACGGGGATGGACGCACTCCTGGCATCGTCCTGGCATTTCACGCCCACCCACGCGACCCCCTTGCCGCACCGATTGCCCACGATGACGCTGAGGCTGTCGCCTGGTTCTCAGCGGCAGAGGCGCCATCGGCATTGGCGTTCGACTCGACACAACGTTTGTTGGCGCGCTGGCGAGCGCGCGTTCAATCACCATGAGGTGTAAGGATTCGTTATGACATCGAATACTGTACCAGAGACCGCGGCTGGGGTTGCCGCAGAAGCCGCTGCCCCAGCCGCCACTCAGGTCAAAACCTTTCTGATCACCGGCGGCGCCGGTTTTCTGGGAATCAACTTGACGCGGCATCTGTTGGCGCGTGGACATCAGGTTGTCTCGCTCGACATTGCTGATTTCACCTACCCGGAGCGCAATCAGATCACCGAGATCAAAGGCGACATCCGCGACAAGAGCATGGTCGACCGGGCAATGGCGGGCGTGGACATCGTCATCCATACAGCGGCGGCGCTGCCCCTCTACACGCCGGAGGACATCTACACCACCGACATCGACGGCAGCCGCAATGTGTTGCAGGCTGCCCTGGAGCACCAGGTTGAACGCTGCATCCACATCTCGTCGACAGCCGTCTACGGCATTCCCGACCATCATCCGCTATACGAAACAGACAAGCTGCAGGGCGTCGGGCCCTACGGTGAGGCAAAGGTATTGGTCGAGGAGATGTGTCAGGCTTATCGCGAGAAGGGGATGTGCATCCCGATCATCCGGCCCAAGTCTTTCGTTGGCCCGGAACGACTGGGCGTCTTTGCCCTCTTCTATGATTGGGCAAAGGATGGCAAAAACTTCCCTGTGCTTGGCTCTGGCAACAACCGCTATCAGTTGCTCGACGTCGAAGATCTTTGTGACGCCATCTATCTCGCTGCCACGCTCCCCTGCACACAGGTTAACGACGTCTTCAATATCGGCGCCAAAGAGTTCACAACGATCAAAGAGGACTATCAGGCCGTGCTCGATTACGCCGGTCACGGCGGCAAGATCATCCCCATTCCGGCGGCGCCAGCAATCTGGACGCTGCGCGCGCTGGAGAAGGTGAATCTGTCGCCGCTCTACCGCTGGGTCTACGAGACCGTCACCGAGGATTCGTTCGTCTCGATCGAGAAAGCAGAGAGAGTGCTGGGGTATCGCCCCAAGTATTCCAACAAGCAAGCGCTGATCCGCAATTATCAGTGGTATATCGACCACTTGCAGGATTTTCAGGGGCAATCCGGCGTATCACACCGTGTGCCATGGAAACAAGGCGCGCTGGCAATCGCAAAGTGGTTCTTCTAAAGGAATCAAGAGATTGGAGATTGGAGATTGGAGATTGGAGATTAGAGATTAGAGATTAGAGATTGGAGATTGAGGGGGCGCAATATTCATCCGGAATCTCTAATCTCCAATCCCCTTGCGTCTAGGCTTTATCAATCGGGATATCTTGCGTCCCTGGATCGCTTGTCTCGTCGCCGGGTTTCGCCTGTGCAGCGCTCCTGGCCTCCAGGTCTTGTGCAGCTTTGTCGAGCTGAGCGCTCAAAGCTTGCAGACCACTCTTGAGCGCCGCCGCCAGGTCGTTGACGACCTTGCTGTGCGCCACCTTCTCCGTCACTTCGCCCGCCTTCACCTGCAGTTCTTTGGCCTCCTGTGATTCAGCCACCTGTTTGAAGCTGCTCTCCAGCGCGGTCACCACCGATTCGGCGCCCGCGCGCAGATCAGTCTCCAATTGCTTGCGTTGGTCGCTGTTCCACCAGGACTTGCCGAGGTCGGTAAGGCGATTCGCCAACCCCGCCAGTTCGTCCAACAATTCTTGTGTTGCGTTGCTGGCGTCGGCAGGCTTACCTTGTGCTTCGGTCGGTTCAGAGGTTGGTGTCGTCTGTTCGCGGTTGTCCATGTGTCAATCTCCGTTTGAATCACATTCTTAATATTCGGCAGATGACGTTGCGCCACGTCGTCGGTGGTTCAAACCAAACCGAAACAGCGTAGCCTCTGCCATCATACAATACGGAGGTTCACACGTAAAGGTTGCTACGGCAGCCTCAATGCAACGCTATCGCCTGCTGCGGCGCCGTCAATCGTCACCGGCAACCGTTGCAGCGAGACGGGGTCATATAGCCCTACTCTGAGCGTGGCGCCCGCCGGGAGAGAAAGAGTGTGTTCAGTGATCAGGAACTCGCCAGGCTGCCAGCTGCCAGATGGCGCCGGGCCGGTCGCCGTGACAGGCGGACCATCTTGCTGCACCAGCGTGCCGCCATCCGGCGCATCAGCGTGAACAAAGATATGGTGGGGGGGCAACAATGGCTGCATGACCTCCCAGTATAGATGCAGCGTGATGGCTCCTCCGTCTGCTGGCGTCAGCGTGTAGCCGTAGAGCCGGGCATGTGTGCCCAGTTGCGCTGGCGCCGCCAGGCTGACGGCGGGCGTAGGACGCGTGAACTCACCACGTCGCTGCACAATGCGCACCAGGCCAAGCGTCACGGGCGGCGTCCTGGCGTCGGTTGTCGGCTCATGGAAACCGGCGACCAGTCGGTAGTCGCCGCTGGTCAACGCGCCGGGCGTGTCGAAACGCACCGGTGCGCGCAACAGTTCCCCTTGCGCCAGCACGCTGACGGGATATTCCGGCAACGGCCAGCCAGTGTAACCGGCCACCCCGTCGCCTTGTGCGTCGAGCAGACTGACGTAGAGGTCGCGTGCGGCGGGTGTGTTCGTCTCCGCCCGCAGAAAGAGCGTAACGCCCAATTCCGTTCCGGCCAGGATCGGCGCGTTGTCGGCTGGCCCGGTAAAGCCAAGCCATGTCATATCCGCCTGTGTCACCGGCGGCGTCAATGCAGTGCGGATCGGAAGTCGCGCAACCGGGAGGGGAGCATCCGGCGCCATGACCGTCAACTGGCCGATAGGAGCCGCCACTGTGTCGCTGCCCACCAGCGTCAATGCGTCAGCGCTAAGACCCTGTGCGTCCTGATGCGCTACGCTCACGCCCACGGTATAGACGCCCGGCGGCAACCCAACCGGGACGATCAGCCCAACGCGTTGTAGCACTTGTGCGCCGGGCGTTTCGTTTACCCAGGCCGCTGCATATTCGCGGCTGCTCCAGATGTAGCCTGCATCGTCGAGCAAACGCAGACTGATGTTGTAGTCGGCGGGTGTTGTGATTTGCCACGTCAACGTCACAGCCACCGGCTGATTGGCTGCCACTGCCAGCTCTGGCGACGTAGCGGCCTGCAGCAGTTGCACTGCGGCAAAGTCAGCACTGGTTGTGGTGCGCGCCTCCGTCGCAGGCAGGGCCGCCCAGGCAGTCAGCCGCGTGCCACCATACCAGCGATTCTCCAGATTGGCGGCGCGCATCGACAGATAGGTCTCGATCGCGTCGGGCAATGTGCTGCCAACGGTAAGCGGCGCCGGAAACCAGAGCGTTCCCTTTGCCAACGCTGCATCAATGGCTGTCTGCACAGCGGGCGACCAGGTCACGGCGCCATTGGAGAGCAACAGCGGCGTCGGCCCGGTCAGAGTGGGATCATTTTGTGGCGTATATGCGCGCCAGTAGCCCACCTGCCACGGAAAGATGGCAAGCAACGCATCTTCGTTGCGCCCCTGTTGCACGATCTGGCGCAGAAGGGGTCGATAGTCATCGTCGATGTAACGCGGCGTCGTATAGAAAGTGATCACCCCGCCAATAGCCGCCGCCAACAGCAGGATAAGCGCCCACAGCCCGGCGCGGTGGTGTTCCCAGGCGTCATCGATCCCGACAGCCAGCAACAAAGTGACGTAGGGGAGGGCAAAGATCAACAGGCGCTCCCCTCCTTCTGGGAAAAAGGGGAAACGCAGGCTCACCAGCCAGCCGCCCACGAACGCCACGCCGATCAGTACGCTCAGCAAGAGCATGGCGCCGCTCCCTGCCGATCTCTTCCCTCCCCGCATCTGCACGTCAGCCGACAGAGTCGCACGTCGCCGCCGGGCGAGCAACGCCACACCGATCACCGCCACTGCTGCGCCGCTCACCAAGAGCGCCCAGGGCAGAGTCGTCCCCGGCCACGCCAGATGCCCTCCTGTGAAAGCAGACCAGTGGCGCACCAGGTAGCGCAGCGGATCGAGCGCCACATCCTGGTCGGAGGCGACTTTGGCGCCCACATAGCCGACCAGGCGTGGGAGAGCATAGAGCAGCCAGGGCAGGTACAGCAGCGCGACAAGCATCTGCCCGGCGATGAGCGACCAGAGACGCCGCAACGCATGACGGTGGACAATCATTGCCCATAGCAGGTGGGCGGCGGGCACAAAAACGAAATAATATAGCGTATACAAGCCGGCTGTCGTGGTCAAGATGTAACCGATGGCGTTCCAACGTCGGCCACGCGTGTCACGCTCAGCTGGCGCCTGCCAACGCCAGAAAAATACCGTGCTCAAGCTGCTGAGCGCCATGCCCAGGCCATACATGCGCACTTCCTGGCTGTAGAACAAATGCAGCGGGTTGACCACCAGCAACACCAGCGCGATCACCAGCAGGCGGCGCCGACCAGGGAACAGTCGCCACGCCAGCCACGCCTGCAACGGCAGCGCCGCCACACCGACGATCACCGAGAATGTGCGGAGCGCTACCGGCGCGGCGGCGCCCCACACGTTGATCCAGCCATGCAGCAAGGCATAGTAGAGCGGCGGGGGAATGTCACCGGCGGGGAGATCGAGCATCCGCGCCAGCGGCTCGGTGGCGAAATAGACGCTGTAGCCCTCATCTCTTATACACATATCCGCGCCCCCCAGACCGTACTAGA
>DGFH01000036.1:0-6020 GCA_002391565.1 Anaerolineales bacterium UBA3905 | reverse complement strand
GGCTCGGAGATGAATATAAGAGACAGGGTGAATGTCGCCCGCCGTGAGCTCAAGCATGCGCGCCAGAGGTTCGGTGGCAAAGTAAACGCTGTAGCCCTCATCCCACCACAGGGGTTGCCAGGTCAGGCGCAGCGCGCGCACAACTGCGCCGGTTGCGACCAGCAGCAATATGATCCAACCGATGCGCGGTGTGCGCAACGACGACGTCATGGCGGAACTACTGTTTTTCGTAGCGAACGTAGAGTTCCCGGTTCGTGTCGGTGGCGGTCAGAGTGAAGGTTGCCACAGGGCCAACGGGTGCGCCACCGCCATCGACCAGCTGGATTTCCCATCTTCCGCCCGGATTGACGCCAGCAAATTCGACCTTCATGTTCTGAAAACGCTGGCGCGGGCTGGCCGTCGGCCAGGTCAGCCCGGCGGCGTCCGCAGAGACGCCGTTGACCGGCAGCTCGGCGCCATCTTTGGTGACGCGCAACGTGTAACCGGGCAGCGCACTCTCGCCCTGGTAGACGTACAGGAAGATGCGCACCAGGTCATTGTTTTCTGGAAATGACTCCTGTGCGGTCAGTGCAAACGGGAAAGCCGGCGCAGGCGCTTCGGCAGGCGGTGCGGCTTCCGCTGGTGGCGCAGCCTCGGCGGGCGCTTCGGCTGCAGGCGCTTCTGCTGGCGCCTCCGACGGATTCTGCGTCACCGGCGCTGGGGCGGCAGTTGGCGCCAGGATGACGCCCTCTTGCGCCGCAGCATTGGGATCGGCGACGGGAATTGCATCCACCGGACCGTCGGTCTCGACGTAGGTCTTGCTGACCCAGGCGGGCAGCTCCTCGACACAGCAGATCTGCCACCAGAGATCATCGGCGCTACGCCCGATGATGGTGAACTCATCGCCGCGCATGCCGAGCTTGATCGGCGGGTATTCCAGGCCTGGGCCACGTCGGAGGTTGATCAGATCGTCGCTGATGACGGCCAACGCTGTCTGCGCCGGGGAAGCGGCTTGCTCCACCGGGGCGGCAGCAACCGGAGCGGCGAGCATAGCGGTCTCCGGGGCTGCGGTCTCGATCGTAGGGGGCGGTGTAGGCGTCGGCGGTTGCGGCGGCGTCGGCGTAAAGGTCGGATATGGCGAGCGCAGCGGCGCGGGCGCTTCCTGGCTGACCTCACGGCTGCCAAAACAACCGGCCAGCAGGAGCACTGCCAGGGTAAACAGCAAAATGAAACGCATTGACTTCATACTCAATCACTCTCTCATGGTTTGGGCGCGCGTCAGCGCATGCGCACAAACCCTAGATAGACCTCACGGTTTGGGTTGTTGCAATCGGTGGAGAACTCGACGACATCGGAAAGCTGATTGCCGGCGCCGTCGCGCACCCACACCTGCCACACACCCTGCCCAAGCAGCTCGCAAGGGCGCGGCGTTGCCACAGCGCCCGGCGCCGGGGTCGGTTCGGCCGGTGGGCGGTATTCGTACTTGTAGTTGTACTTGACGCGATTGCCAGCGCCTGGAGCAGCGCTATACTCGATCACATTGGTGCTGGGTCGCTCCGGGTTAGTGCTAGGGCGCTCAACGCCCTTAAAGCGAACATCCAGAAAGTAGCCTTCGGCTGGCTCCTCCGGTGCAAACGGATCGTTGAGGACGCCGACAAAGAAATAAGCCCAAATAGTCAAGAACTGATTCTCTGTCGGAAAGAACTGCGGGCCGATGGCGCGCTCGAAAGGGTATGGGGTCGCCGTGGGCGTAAAGGTTTCGGTAGGGGTGGCCGTAGGGGTGAAAGTGGGCGTAAAGGTGGGCGGCGGCTGCGCTACAACCAACGCCACCTCCCGTGTTTCATTGACCACGCGCACATGCGTCGCCGCCACCCAAACGGAGGCGCCGTTGACGCAGCACACCTCGTACCAGTCGCCCTGCGGGTTGCGCCCGATGATGGCGATGGGGATGCCGGGGCCAAGCTGCGCCACCTGGGGATATTGCACCCCGGGCCCGGTGCGCAATGCCACAAAGCCACTGTCCACAATGATGAAAGGCGTCGCCGTTGGGCCGGGCGTGGGCGTATCGGTAGGGATGAGCGTCGGCGTGGGTGTGGGGAAACCAGGCAACGGCGTCTGTTGTGCAGCGGCCGTCATCTGGGCGATCAGCGCGACAGCGGTGGCGGTTTGTTGCAACGGCGGTGCAGTCGGCGTAGGCGCCGGTGTTTCGGTAGGCGGCGGTGCGGGCGTATCTGTAGGCGGAATCGCAATAATGACTTGACCGGCGGCGATGGTCGGCTGGATCACGATGACGCCCGGCGTGCCATCGCGCGGGGGCGTCACGACGACGAGCGGCTGGAGCGCCTCTGGCGTTGGCGTGAAGGTTGGCGCCAGCGTGCGCGTTGGCGCAGGCGTCGGGGTGGGGGGCGCCAGCAGATTGGAAAACGCGCAACCTGCCGTCATACTCAGCAAGAACAGCAACGCCGCCAATCCCAACCAGCGCCGACGCAAGCCAGGCGCCGCCTGGTCAGACAAGTTTGATTCAACAGGGGTTGTGTGTGTGTCGCCAGGTTGCATCACCACAAAAGCCTTTTCGTGCGGCGCCGGAAGATGGAATGTAAATCAGGTGTGCCTTGCCCTCGATCAGAGCGGCGCCATCGATGCGTTGCGCAGTATAGCATGAGTCAGCTTAGCTGTTGAATCCACTACAGCAGCAAACCAATCTACCATCGCCTCCCCCTCGATTTGGGTGAACGCCAGCTTTTCGGTATGATAGAGGTCTGCCTGCCTTCTGGCGTGGCAATCAGCAAAGCAGTCACTGAACTGCAAACCACGTATCAACTGATGCGCTTGTCAAAAGGAGAAACGTCATGGCGCGTGTCAAAGTTCTACTGACCAAAGATGTTCCCGAATTGGGGCATGCTGGCGAGGTTTATACCGTCGCTGGCGGCTATGCCCGCAACTATCTGATGCCGCGCGGTCTGGCTGTGCTCGCCACGCGTGGCGCCATGAAGCAGGCCGAAGAGATTAAGGCCGCTGCTACGCGCCGTCGGGCGCGCGAACGCGCCAATGCCGAAGCACAGGCGCAGATGATCGCGGGCAAGAAGTTGCTCTTCGCCGCCAACGCCGGTGAAAACGATCGGCTCTACGGTTCGATCACCAGCAGCGATATTGCCGAAAAGCTGAGCGAGGTGGTCGGCTTTGAGGTGGATCGCCGCCGCATCGAGTTGGATCATGGCTTGCGCGACCTGGGCATTCACAACATCAGCATCCGTTTGATGCCAGAGGTGACTGCGTCCTTCCAGGTAGCCGTTGTGCGCGAGGGTGAGGATTGGGCCGCCGCCGAAGCACGCGCCATCGCCAAAGCCGCCAAGTCGCAGGAAGCTGCTGGCTGATTCATTCCATTTACGTCGCATAGCACATATCGCATCGGGTCGGAGCAGATCTTTGCTCCGACCTTCATTTTTGCCACTCCAATCTTCTATCTATACTCTGCCGTCTGTCGCTTTCCCCGAAATGGCGCGATCACGCCGCTGCGAGCGGCGTCTACGGCATGGGCGGATTGCTGCGTAGCGGCGGTTCGCAACCGCCGGTTCTCGGTGGTGGGATGGCGGTGGTGGGATGGCGCGATCACGCCGCTGCGAGCGGCGTCTACGGCATGGGCGGATTGCTGCGTAGCGGCGGTTCGCAACCGCCGGTTCTCGGTGGTGGGATGGCGGTGGTTGAATAGCGCGATCACGCCGCTGCGAGCGGCGTCTACGGCATGGGCGGATTGCTGCGTAGCGGCGGTTCGCAACCGCCGGTTCTCGGTGGCGACACTCCGATCCCACAGGCAATGAGCACACGTTGGGAATGCACCCGCCATCATAGTCGCTTGTGCGTTATCCACACATGATGTATCATGCTCTTACACTCACGGGTAACACGACCAGATAGTATTCGTGCTGCCGTCGTCTACCCATCCGACCGATATTTCCGACTTGATGTGAGCAAAAGAGGAGACTGCTTATGCAGGCGAAACGCACATTCTTGCCGATTCTCCTGGTGGTGGTGTTCGTCGTGTTTGTGATTGCGGCGTGCAGCGCCGGGGCAGGCGGTCAGGACAAGACCTGGTTCAACCTGCCATCGGTGCCCGTTGACATCGACGCCAATGGTGCAGCCAGCGTTTATGGCATTGGGGTGGCGCAACTGCCGCCAGAGCAGGTGAAGCTGGTGCAATCCCTGGGGCAAAAAGTCGAATTGCGCGCGGGCGCCAATGGCATTCATGTCTATATCGACGGTCAAGATCAGCCCTATATCAACTGGAACAGCGAGACTGCTGGCAATCTGGAACAATTGCTGGCCAATTCGCCAGCGACGGCGCCCGTCGCCCCTGTGATTCCCTGGCTACGCCGGATCGGGCTGGGAGCAGCTGTGTCGGTGCCGCCTGCCAGTGGCGCGGCCAAAAATATCCCGGCGTGGCGTGGCGAAACAGCGGTCTCACCGCAGGCGCCGGCAAGCGAGACGCCGCCGCTGTCGCTCGGCCTCTCGTTCGATGAAAATGGCGCCGGCAGCATCGGCGGCATTCCGGGCAACCTGCTGGCCCCGCTAACCGGTGGCGCCAATCCGCTTCAACTCGACCCTGGTCTGCTGGCGCAACTCAAGGGCTTCGGCATCGAAAATCTCGGCATTCAGACGACGCCCGGTGGGATTGCTATCAACATCAACGGCGCCCCGATGCCCGGGATTGCCTACGATGGCAACTACCTGGAACGGCTGTCAGGGTTGCTGCCGTCGCTGCCCGGCGTTGGCGCTGTGGCAGAAATGGTCAGCGGCGTCACCGGCCAGTTGCCCAACATGAACCTGGGGCTGAATGTCGATCTGAGCGGTCAGCCGGTCGACCTCAAACTCTCTGATCTGCCTGTGAAGCTCGGCGACGATGGCAGCCTGCAGGTATTGGGGCTGGCGATCCCTGGCGTCACCCTGCCCACAGAGGCGTTGCAGCCGCTGCGCGACCTGGGCGTCGGGCAACTGGCGATCAACGCCTCAACCGAAGCCATCAATATCGCCGTCGATGGCAAGGCGCTGCCACGCATCCGTTTTGCACCGGGCAGCATGGCGACCATCGCTGGCATTGCAGGTGCGCAGAGCGGTCTACCGCCTGCACTGCTCGACGCTGGCATGAACGCGTTATTGAAGGACGGCATCACCACGCGTATTGCCCTGAGCGGCGAAGTCGATCAGAGCGCTGCACCGGCTGAAGCGACCTATGCCCCCGCCGAGTTGGGTGACATGGCCGCACCTGTGATTCGCGCCAAGATCGGCGTCAAGGGTGGACAGATCGTTTCCATCGGCGGCCTCTCTGCGGAACAACTGGCGCAGCTTGGCGTGACGCTGCCCGCGCTGCCGCCTAATGTGATGCAAATTCTGAACGATCTGAAGGCAAAGACGGTGGATATCGTCAACACGCCCAATAACCTGTCGATCAAAGTGAATGGCGCGGAATTGATGTCGATCGACTATGACGCTGCCTCGCTGGCAACGGCGCTTGAACTGGCAAAGCCCTATCTGGCGGGCACGCCCCTTGAAGACCCGGCTGTCATGCAGTTGATTCAGGAACAAATTCTGCCCATCGCCCCGGCCGCCGATGTGAACGTGCAGATTACGGTTGAGTAACGGATGCTGACAGGTGATGAGCGACGGGTGAAGTCACCCGTCGCTCATCACCCGCCGGTCTTCAGCCAGCGCCTTTCCGCAACAATCCCCTCAAAACGACTTCGCAACATTGCAGTGACACACTATCCCCGAAGCAAACCCAGATAATCGAATCGTTTGCCTCGCCATCCCATTTGAATATTCAAGGAGCATAGTTGTCATGCCATACGGAATCGAAACCGTCACCGTGATCGGCGCGGGGACGATGGGAGCAGCCATCGCCGGGCATCTCGCCAATGCCGGCATCCGGTCGTGGCTGCTGGATATTGTCCCATCGGAGCTGACCGCTGAGGAGCAGGCGGCCGGGCTGACGCTCGCCGACCGCAAGGTGCGCAACCGCATTGTCCAGGCCGGCTACGAGCGCATGG
>DGFH01000367.1:5859-16831 GCA_002391565.1 Anaerolineales bacterium UBA3905 | reverse complement strand
AAGGACGCGCCATTTTTCGGGCGCTGTCGTTGCGGCCAGGCAAGTTTGCGCCTGGCGATTCCAGCGACCGAGCAATTAGTAGATTCGCGCCGGTGACAGTCTGGCGACAGCTTCATGGGAGTCGCCACCATTGGAAACGTGGCCGGCCGTTGACAATGAAATTTTGTAGCAGGAGTCCAAAATGTCTGATCTAAAGTTGATGGCCGACCCGCGCACACTCACCGGGCGCAAAGTGAACCAGCTGCGGCGTCAGGGCATCGTGCCTGTCGTCGTCTACGGCGCCCAGACCGAACCTGTCAATCTGCAAGTCCCCGACCGCGAACTGGAGCGCACGCTGCACGCCGGTGGTGCGTCACAGGTGGTGACGGTGGCGGTGAGCAATGGCAGCGTGCACAATGTGTTGATCAAGAACGTGCAGCGCGAGCCGGTCTTCCATAGCCTGCTCCACGCCGATTTCTACGCAGTGAACATGAATGAGGCGCAGCGTGTGGCAGTGCCGCTGGTTGCAGTCGGCAAGGCCTCGGGCATGGCCGCCGGTTTGATGTTCTTCCAGGCGCATGAGATGATCCATATCGAGGCGCTGCCTGCCGACATTCCCGCCGAGATCGAGGTTGATGTTACGCCGCTGACTGTGGATAAGCCAATTCACGTGCGCGATCTGCCGGCGATCAAGGGCGTCACTTATGTCGATGATCCGGATGAAGTTGTCTTCACCCTCATGGTGACGCGTGCAGCAGAAGCCGAAGAAACTGTCGCCGAAGAGGTTGCCGCCGAGCCAGAAGTGGTCAAGAAGGGCAAGCAGACGGAAGAGGAAGAATAAATTGGAGATTGGAGATTGGAGATTTTGTATGGCGACTCGATCTCCAATCTCTACTCTTTTGTTTTATCCTCGAATGGCGCCTCATCCAGAAACTGCATCGGATCCACTGCCACGCCGTTAATGCGTAATTCCCAGTGCAGATGGGCGCCCGTGCTCAGCCCCGTGTTGCCCACCAGCCCCAGCACATCGCCTGCCGCCACTTGCATGCCGGGCGTTACTTTCATCTCGCTCATGTGCCAGTAGCCGGAAAAAACGCCCCGCCCGTGATCGATGATCACGGCATTGCCGCGCACGGCCAGCGGTTCGGCCAGCACTACGATGCCCGGCGCCGGTGCAAAGATCAGCGTGCCTTCTGGCGCGCCAAAGTCCTGGCCCGCATGGAAGTTGCCGATGTCGGCGACGGAATAGGTGCGCCGCGTCCCGAAAGGGCTGGTCGTAGGGTAATCGACGCTGATCGGCCGTTGGAAGGCGTCGCGCCACTGCAACTCCGGGCTAATTTGCGACCAGATTCCCACGACCCGCTCGCGTTCAGCCACCACGACATCCGGCGTCAGAACATCTGCTTTGTCTTGTGAGACGACAATCTCCTGGTAGTCGTAGGGGCCGGCTGAGACGGTGACCGGCCAGGCACGCGCAATCTCAACCCCGCGCGTTGTGATGTAGCCGATCTCCAGTGGATAGACGCCTGGTTCGAGCAGCGCATCGACGGGAATGAAGGCAAAATGATGCAGACCATCATCACTCAGCGGGATAAAGGTCAGCGGTTGGCCGTTCCAGCGCCCGATCAGGTTGAGTGGGCGGCTGCTGGTGACATAGACGCGCCCAGTGCGCCCCTGGATGATCTCGGTGGGCGTTTCCAGCGCAGCAATGGCGCCAAGACTGACCGTAGCTGGAGGCGTCACGTCGGCAGGCACCGTCACGGGTTGTCCTGGAAAGAGCCGCCGCGTGTCTGGCGCCCCGTTCAATTCGGCGACGAGGGCAGGGTCGAGGCGATAGCGAGCGGCCACTGTTGCCAGTGTGTCGCCGGCGGCGGCGCGCACGACCCCGGTGGCTGTAGTCGCCGCAAGCGCTGCCACAGGCAACGAACCATCAGCGTTGGGGATGATCAACACCTGGCCGACGCGGATGCGGTTGGGGTCTTCGATCGCGTTGGCGGCGATCAGGGCGTCCAGTGGCACACCGAGGCGCGCCGCAATGGCGCCCAGCGTATCGCCAGGAGCGACAGTGTAGCCGCCCGCTGCATCCTGAGCATGGAGGGGGTGCACCAGCGTCAAACATAGCAGCAGGGCGATCAGGAAGCGGCCTGCCGCCAGGCTATTCCGGCGCTCCATAGACGCTTGGTTTCAGCACGCCGATGAAGGGAAGGTTGCGATAAATTTCATCGTAATCCAGCCCGTAGCCGACGACGAATTCATTGGGGATCGAGAAGCCGATCCAATCGACATGAATATCGACTTCGCGACGTTCGGGTTTGTCGAGCAACGTCATGATGCGCAGCGACGCAGGACGACGCTCCTGCAGGATGCGCAGGAGATAGCTCAGAGTGTGCCCGCTATCGATGATATCCTCGACGACCACGACGTTGCGCCCTTCGATCGAGCAGTTCAGGTCTTTCAAGATGCGCACGACGCCGCTGCTGCTGGTGCCGGCGCCATAGCTGCTGGTCGCCATGAAGTCGATCTCATGCGGAATGGTGATGGCGCGGATCAGGTCAGCCATAAAAATGATGCTGCCTTTGAGCACCGAAACAAGCAGCAAATCTTTCCGCGCATACTCGCGGTTGATCACATCACCCAGTTCACGGATGCGCTTACGGATCGTGACTTCGTCAACCAGCACCTTGGCGATATCCTGATGCAGGCTCACTTTGTCGAAGACGGGGCGGTGTGGCTGGGTGGTCATAGGCGTACAGTCCTGTGATCGTGTCTATGGCGTCGTCGTGCGAACCTGACGGAGTATATAAACCTGGTCGCCAATCGTTAGCCTGAAGCCTGGCTCGTCAGCCGACGTCTCTATGGGCGCCGGTTCATCTCCTGTAGCTGGCGTCGCAGCGATCGGCGTCTGATCAACGGGGCCGGCGGCTTCCACCAGCTCGCCAAAGACCCAAGCCTGGGCGCCAACCGCTTCGACCTGCCACCACGTCATCGCTGCATTGCGTCCGATAATCGGCAAGCGATTTCCCTCGACGACATAGCCAAGCAGATCGAACTCGACGCCCGGCCCGGCGCGCAGATTGAGCACCGGTGTGCGCACAATGGCGGTGGGTGCGTCTGGCGCAATTTCGGCGGCGGGAGCGCTCGCCACTGGCGCGCTGGCGGCCTTAAACTGGCTGCTCCAGCTTGCGGTCAAATCGAGATATTGACGGCCAAATGCAACACTCGGCTCAATGTAGCTGCCTTCAGGCCACTCGTTGAAACTGTTGATGATTACCCAGTCCGCGCCGCTGTCGATCGCCGCCTGCCAGCTGCGTGCGTAATAAGCGCCGCCTTCGCGGTCTTGCGCAAAGCCGCTGCCAGGACGAATCTTGACATCGTTGTAGCCGGGCATCACGGTCGCCACCCATAGGCCGCCTGCTGCATCGGTGCGCGCAGCGAACTTGCGATTCGTTGCCAGCAGGTCGGAGGGCGGGTTCCAGGTGTTGCTGTAGAGATGATGACCATCGAAGATCGCCAACAGCGACGTATCTACACCTTCGCTCACCCAGAAGGCGCCATGGTTTGGATCGACCTGGTTGCGAATCGCCGCCCAGGTCTCTACACCATAGAGACCTGGGCGCCAGAAAAAGACGACAGGTCGCCCATCCACGCGCAGATAAGCCGGATGGTTGGCGTGGACGCTCAGCAAGTGTTGCAGTGCGCCCGTTGTCGCCTCGACGCTGCCCAGAAACGGCGAATCGGTCTCGAACAGCGCTGCGATCTTGAAGCCACGCGCCGCCGCTTCATCGAGCAGGGCAGCCAGGTTTGGCTCAGTCTGGTTGCCGGCGCCGTTCGGCCCATACCAGGCCACGACCAGCGCATCGATGCCCGCGCTTTGGGCTTGCTCGATGTGCCGCCCCATCACTGCGCGGTCGCGGCTAATGTAGCTCTCAGCGGGCAGGTCGCTCAGTTTGTCGTAGCTCCAGGTGGTTTCGTCGAACCAGGTGTAGTAGAAGGCCAGCACCAGCCGGTCGGCGCTGCTCTGTGCGGACGGGCGGCTGGCAGGCGCGGCGCTGGCTGCACGCGGCGATTGTAGCAGCATGCCCAGCACCATCACCAGCAGTAGCAAGATCAGTGTAATCAGAATGCGCCAGCCCAAACGGAGCCTGTGTGCTGGATGCTCTTCGATGGCAGGCAAGGTCGAATCAAATTGCAGCGATTCACGCATCAGTTCTGTACTCACAAATGGTGATGGTATCACGCTGCCCGTATGCGGCAAAAATCATCCGGGCGTGTGGGCGGGGTTGCGCGGTGCGCCCGGCGCCAGTTGCATGGCGGGCAAAGCCAGCAGTTCGCTCAGCATCATGGCAGTGGCGCCCCAGACCGCATATTCACCATACTCGCCCAACGCAAAGAATGGCACCTCGATTGCGCGCCCGCGCATCGTCCAGGGTTCGACGCGCCGGGTGGCCGGGTCGAGCAACGTGGTCAGGGGCGCTTCGATCAGCGCCGCCACCTCATAGGGGTCAGGGTTGAAGGTGGGGCGATAGTCGATCCAGCCGACAACAGGCTGGACAAGATAGTTGCTGGCGGCAACATAGAGGGGGGTGAGTTGTCCAAGCACGGTATACTGGCTGGGGTGAACGCCGATCTCTTCGTAGGTTTCGCGTAGGGCAGTCGCTGTCAAATCACCATCTACGGCTTCGTAGCCGCCGCCGGGAAAACCGATCTGACCGCTGTGCACACCTGGGTAGGTCGGGCGCAGGATGAGAGGGAGAAAGATCTGTCCCGCATGTGGATAAAACAGCGCCAACACGCCGCCGCGCCGGGCGTCGGGGCGGGGGGCGTCGTCGAACTCACCGCCAGGACGCGGGCGCGGCGCCATGCGATATTGGGCGGCCCGCCCCGGCAGCGGCGCGCTTAGATCGCGACGTAATTGGCGCAGGAACGGTTCGTAGATTTCTGACATGTCGGCTCACGTCGTCACACGGACGATCAACCCTTTGAGATATTCCCCTTCCGGGAAGGTGATGGCAACCGGATGGTCGGCGCTCTGGCGCAGGCCTTCGAGCACCTGCACTGCTCGCCCTGCGTCGATGGCGGCGCCAAAGACGACCTTCTGAAACAACTCGGCGCTGACCAGCCCGCTGCAGCTGAAGGTCGCCAGGATGCCGCCCGGTCGCAGCCGTCGTAGCGCCAGCCGGTTGATCTCCTTATAGCCACGCAGCGCGCGCTCCACCGCCGTCTGGTTCTGCGCAAACTTGGGTGGGTCGAGAATCACGACATCGTAAACGCGGTCCGGCTCACTCTCCCAATCGCGTAGCACCGTGAAGACATCGCCGGCGATGTTCTCAGCGACGACATCGGGGTCGAAGCCGTTGCGCTGCAGATTCGCCTCCGCCAGCGTCAGCGCCTCGATGCTGGTGTCCAGGTTAGTAACGTGGGCGCCGCCGGCGCGCAAGGCATGCACGGCAAAGGCGCCCGTGTAGCTGAATGCGTTCAGAATCCGTTGCCCGGCGCAGTAGGCGGCCACACGGCGGCGATTGGCGCGCTGATCGCTGTAGAAGCCGGTCTTCTGTCCGTGTAGCAGATCGACGCGAAAGATCAATCCATCTTCGACGACCTCAATCACGCCGGCGGCTGCTTTGCCGGTGAGCAGTCCGCTCGCCGGCGCCAGTCCCTCCAGCCGCCGCACAGCCATGTCGCTGCGCTCGATCACGCCCTGGGCGCCGGTCTCTGCCAGCAGCAGATCGGCCAGTGTGTGCTTGCGCTGGTCGATAGCCAGCGTGCCTGCCTGCAGCACCAGGAAGTCGCCAAAGCGATCTACGGTCAAACCGGGGAGAAAGTCGCTTTCGGCATTGATCAGGCGCAGCGCAGTGCAGCCTTGCACTTCTGGCAGCGTCGCGCGCATGGCTAACGCCGCTTGGACGCGGCGGCGCCAGAAGTCGGCGTCGATGCGTTCGGCGCTATCCCACGTGAGCAGCCGCACCTGAATCTGGCTGCGTCTATTCAGGTAGCCGCGCGCCAAAAACGCCCCCTGCGCATCGCACACGTCGACGACCTCACCGTCGCTGGCGGCAGGTGCAATTGCGCTGATGGCGCCGCTGAAAATCCAGGGGTGACGCTGGCGCACCGGCTTCTCTCGTCCTGCCTTGAGGACGACCGCCGGATACTCACTGCTGGGCAGATTTTTCGTCACGGATGTGCTCCACTTCCCAACCATAATCGTTGATGCGGATGGATTCGCCCGGTATGCGGATGGTCTTTGTCGTCGGGTCGTAGGTGAACGTCAATTCGGCGCCGTCGGCGGTCGTCAGTTGGCCGGCGACAGCGGCGCTGCTCCGCAGGGTAAATCGCACCCGATATCCTTTGTAGATGATCCAATGCGTCAGCGCCTTGACATCAACGCGCATGATCTTCTCCTGTGAGCTCACTTTCAAGTAAGTTCAGATGGTTTTGAGCATCGCTCCTGACGCAGTGGCGCAAGGGCGCAAAAAGTGCAGAGAGAATGCCGCGCACAGCCCGCCAGATACTGCTTGCTTATCTCTGCGCATCTCTGCGGCGCTGCGTCTTTGCGTCAAGAGTCATCATCTTCACCCGGTCTCTTGCGTGTAGCGCCACGTCAGCACCAGGACGCGGCGCGTCTGCGCCGTGATGCGTGCGGTGTGCGCCTGTTTGATCCCACACACCCAAAGCAGCACGCCACTGGCGTCATCCTCGATTACCGGCCAGCCAGGACGCAGCGCAGGCGCAATTCTGGCGTCGGTGAAGAGATCGCCCAGCAGTTTGCGTCTGCCTGCCAACCCCAACGGGGCGATGCGGTCGCCGGGGCGGGGCGTCCGCAGCACCAGTGCGTGCACCGCCTCGGCGTCGAAACAGGCTCGCCAGCGGTCGGGGTTGCGCCGCCAGTCGACGGACAGTGCACTCCGTTCGCTCAGCTCACTTGTCAGGCGCCACGCACCGACTGCGATCTCGCCTGCGACCGGCAACGGTGCACGCCCCACTCGTTCTCGCCACCCGGCGTCCAGCCATGGCCCGTCAGGTGCGATGGGCAGCGCTTCCTGGCGGTGCAACGCCAGACACCTTGTCTGGTTAACGGTCACGATACTCCAGGCCAATCCCCCTGCCAGTGGATGGGCGCCTGAACCGGTGTGCGCGGCCATGACCTGCGCCGCCAGCAGTGTAACCTGCGCAGCGCCGATGGCGCGCAGGTCGGCGCTCAGGGCACGGAGCGCCAGCCGCAGGACGCCGCGCCGGTCGCCTTCAGACAAACGTTGGAGCCGCGTCAGATCGAGCAGGAGGCGCACGCCATCTTCTGCCACCGTCAGCGTCTGCAGGGTTTGTCGATCGTGGGCGTCGAGGCGGTCGGCCTCATCCGCCAGCAATGTCGCAGTGCGCGCCAGCGTCGCCACCACCTGGGGATTGAGTTGCGCCAGCACGGGCAGCACAGTGTGCCGGAGCAGGTTGCGGCTGCGCGTCGTGTCGGCGTTGCTTTCGTCCTCGCGCCAGGTGAGCCGGTGGCGGCGGGCGTAGTCGGTCAGGTCGGTGCGCGTCACGGTCAGCAGGGGACGCACGACGCGCACTGGGCGTGGCGTCAGCGCTGGGTCGTCAAGCAGCGTAACCGGGCGCATTGCGGCAAGACCGGTCAGCCCGCTGCCCTGTGCCAGTCGCAGCAGCAGCGTTTCCGCCTGGTCGTGTGCATGATGCGCCACCACCAACGTGGGAACCAGCCGCGGCGGCGTGACGTTACAGGCGATTGTGCACAGGGCACGGTAGCGGGCATGACGCGCTGCGGCTTCAAGCCCGGCCGGCTCGGCGCGCAGGGCGTCGCCGGCGAGTTGCGCCAGATGGAATGGCCGCGCCGCCTGCGCTGCCAGGTGACGCACAAAGGTGGCATCAGCTGCGGAGGTAGGGCGCAGCCCGTGATCGACGTGTGCGATATGCAAATCGAGTGTCCATTTTGGTGCGAATTGCAGCAAAATATGGAGGAGCGCCGTGCTGTCCAGCCCACCGCTGACTGCAACAACGACGGGATGCGGTATTGCCGTAGTCGGAAACAATGTGTGGCGCTCCTGTACGTGCGCGATCTGTTCCAGCAGCGGGTCAGGCAGTGTAGTGGTCATGGCGTGGGCGGATGGTTTAGGAAACACGCTTGCATTATAATGCAAACACGCTGTGAGGCGGGAAGCAGATCGGCGCTATGTTGCAAAGTCTTTTTTGGCGGCGCGTTGGCTGTGGTATACTCAGGTGTAATTTTTCTGTGGTTTCATCACAGATAAACGATGAGGTCAATACGCACAGATGTTGTGTGCATCTGCTGCAATGAGGAGAAAAGGTACGTGTGAATAACCCGGTCGACTGGCTCTTAGGGCTGTTTTCACTCGATATCGGGATCGATCTGGGCACGGCCAACACGCTTGTCCATGTCAAGAACCGCGGCATTGTCATTAACGAACCGTCGGTGGTGGCGATCGACATTTCCTCGCGACGGCGCAACCGGGTCAAAGCAGTCGGCAGCGAGGCCAAAGAGATGGTCGGGCGCACGCCTTCGCACATCGTAGCGATCCGCCCGTTGCAAGATGGCGTCATTTCCGATTTCGACGTGACCGAGCAGATGATCCATCACTTCATCGGCAAGGTGCGCGGCGGTCGCTTCGGCGCCGCCCGCCCGCGTGTAGTGATTGGCATCCCATCGGGCGTGACCGAGGTGGAGAAACGCGCGGTGCGCGATGCGGCGATCAGCGCCGGCGCGCGCGAGGCGGGGCTAGTCGAGGAGCCGATGGCGGCGGCGATTGGCGCTGGCTTGCCGGTGACGGAGTCGATCGGTTCGATGATTGTGGATATCGGCGGCGGCACAACCGAGGTGGCGGTGATCTCGTTGGGCGGCATCGTGGTGTCGCGTTCGATCCGCGTGGCGGGCGACGAGATGAACGAAGACATCATCAACTACGCCCGGCAGAAGTACAACTTGCTCATCGGCGAGCGCATGGCCGAACGCGCCAAGATCGAGATCGGCTCGGCCTATCCGCTGGAGCGCGAACGCACCATGATTCTGCGGGGGCGCAACCTGATCACCGGCCTGCCTGAAGCGGTGGAAGTCAGTTCGGTGGAAATCCGCGAGGCGCTGTCCGGCTCAGTGCAGGTGATTGTCGATGCGGTCAAGGCGACGCTGGACGAGACGCCGCCCGAATTGGTGGCCGATTTGATGGAGTATGGCATCGTGCTGGCGGGCGGCGGGGCGTTGTTGCAGGGCCTGGCGCAGCGTCTACAAGACGAAACGCGGATGCATGTCTATGTGGCCGACAATCCGCTAACGGCTGTAGCCATGGGCACCGGCATGATTTTGGAAAAGCCCGAATTCTATCGCGAGACGTTGACTAGTATGCAACGAAAGGCGACGATTCGATAATATTGTTCACGGATTCAACCGCATCCCATGCGTAGCACCGAACGACGACCTCGGAGTTTCAGCGATATTGGCGTGCGCGTCGGCCTGCTTGCATTGGCCGCCATCTTGTTGATGGCGTTGCAACTTTCCGGCAACCTGCGCCCCGTGCAGAGTCTCATTACCCAGTTGACCGCACCCGCGCAATTGAGCGCCACCGGCGTCACCAGCAGCGTTGAGGGCTTCTTTACAGCGCTGCTGCGTTTGCGCACGCTGGAGCAGGAATATGCCGCCCTGCAGACGCGCGCCGAGCAGCTGGAGGCGGAGAACAACACGCTACGCGAGGTCGAGAAGGAAAATGAACAGTTGCGCGCGCTGCTCAATTTCGCTGAAACGCGGCCGCGCCTGGAACTGCGCGGCGCCCAGATCGTGGCGCGTGTGATTGGCGAGGAGAGCACGAATTTTAGCGAGACGATTCTGATCGACCTGGGACAGGTGCACGGGATTCGCACCGGCATGCCGGTCGTCACCGATCAGGGCCTGGTTGGGCGCATCAGCGAAGTGACAGAGAACACCTCGAAGGTGCTCTTGCTCAACGACGTGGGTAGCTCCGCCAGTGCGTTGTTGGCGGAAAGTCGACTCAACGGCATCGTTCACGGCAGCACCAGCGGCGACCTGATTATGGACTTTATTCCACAGGGGCCAACATTTTCGGTTGGAGAGACGGTGCTCAGCTCGGGGTTGGGTGGTCAGTTTCCACGTGGTCTGGCGATTGGCGTCATCGAATCGATCGACTCGCAGCCGAATGCTGTGTTCCAGACAGCGCGCGTGCACCCGGCGGTTGACTTTGGCAGCCTGGAACTGGTGATGGTCATCACCAACTTCGAGCCGAACGAGTCGCTGCCCAACCTGTTGACGCAGCCGAATGCAGCTATACCGGCGCCTGCCGCTGCGCCCACGGAGGAAGCCACGCCATGAATCGCGGCATGCTCTATTACCTGATGATTCCCTTGTTGTTGTTGCTGGCGCTGCTCCAGTCAACAGCAGTGGCGCGTTTCAAGCTGGCGGGCGTTAAGCCAGACCTGGTGCTGTTGCTGATCGTTGTCGGTGCGCTGGTCTACGGCGCCCGTTCCGCGGTGTTGTGGGGCTTCATTGCTGGCATCGGGTTGGATATCTTCAGCGGCGGTCCATTGGGCGCCTCAAGCCTGGCGCTGATGGCAAGCGCCCTGGTCGCCGGGTTGGGGCATCGCCCTTTTTCGCGTTTCAACATCCTGGTGCCGTTGACCGCTGTTGCGTTGGGCACGCTGGTCTATGCCGCCGTCTATTTGACGATTCTGGCGGTGCTGGGCGTGATGGGCGCATCGAGCTTGCAATTGCCCTTGCTGGACGCCGTGCGCGATATTGTGTTGCCTGTGACCATGTATAATACGGCGCTAATGTTGTTGTTGCTGCCATGGTTGAATCGCCTGCCCGAAAGTCAGGATTTGTGAGCCAGGCGGTTGCGTGCAGTTCGCCTCATTGCCGTGAGCTGCATCTGCGATTGATTGCCTATGTTTGAAGAACGCACAGGTCGTGACACTGCCAATTTTGCGATGCTTGCCTTTCGCCTGGGGATCGTGATCACCTTCGTGG
>DGFH01000367.1:0-5735 GCA_002391565.1 Anaerolineales bacterium UBA3905 | reverse complement strand
GACACTGCCAATTTTGCGATGCTTGCCTTTCGCCTGGGGATCGTGATCACCTTCGTGGTCATGGTTGCCAGGATGTTCCAGTTGCAGGTGTTGCAGAACGAGCGCTACGAAACGCTGGCTAATCGCAACCGGCTACTGCGCATCGAAACGCCAGCCCCGCGCGGTGTGATCTACGATCGCAATGGCACGATTCTGGTGCGCAACCGTCCCAGTTTCGAGGTGGCGCTGGTGCCTGAAGACTTGCCCTTCGACGATCCAGACACTGAAGAAGTCGATGAAGAGGCGATTGAGATCGAAAAGGTGCTGCGCATCCTGCGCGCCGACGTTGATCGTGACGTGGCGCTGCGCATGGCCGAAATCCTGTTCAATAAGCTCGGTTACGATGATTTTGTGCGCACAGTGCAGCGCGCCGGCGTGCCGATCACCTTTCTGGATGAACCTGCTTTCGTGACGCCTGTGACCGATGACGGCCGCCTGACCATGGCGGAGCCGCGCAAAGTCTTCTTTCCCGACCTGGAACAGCCGCTGCCGTTGCAAGGGCTGGTCGCGCTGGTCAAACGCGCCGTCGCTATTCAGAGCCTGGGCAGCGCCTCCGACCCGGTGCCCATTTTGGATGGCATCGACCGCATTCGCGCGTTCGAAGTGTCAGAAGACAGCTTCCGTATTCCGGCGGTGCGCGTCAATCAGGTGCCTGTGCGCGAATACATCTATGGTGACTTGCTGAGCCACGTGTTGGGCTTCATGGGGCCAATTCCGGCGTTTGTCGCGGCGGAGTACAAGGCGGCGGGGTATAACAATCCTAACGAGAAGGTGGGGTTGAATGGTCTGGAGTACACCTACCAGGAGGAGCTACGCGGCAAGCCAGGCGTGCGCAATTCCGAACGGGACATCCTGGGCGTGGATGTGCGCACAGTAGGGCCGGTGGTCGATCCGGTGCCCGGGTTGAATCTCCACTTAAATATTGATCGCCGCCTGCAAGCCGTGATGCGTGATGCACTCCAGGAAAAGATGACCGAACTGGACGCACCCTGGGGCGTGACGGTGGCGATCAACCCGCAGAATGGCGCCGTGCTGGGCATGGTCAGCCTGCCTTCCTACGACAACAACATCTTTGCCGAACGCATCGATGAGAGGTACCTGGCGCTGGAAGCCGACGAGCGCCGCCCATTGATCAATCACGCCATTGGCGGGTTGTACCCACCAGGCTCCACCTTCAAGATGGTGACGGCGGCCGCCGGTCTGGCCGAGGATGTGATCACGCCGGAGACGGTGATTGTGGACGCTGGCCCGATCTACTTGCCGAATCAATACTTTCCCAATGATATGTCGCAGGCGCAAAAATTTGTGAGCTGGAATCACAAAAATGGCGTTGTACATGGGCGTCTGACGGTGGAAAGTGCACTGGCGCTCTCAAACGATATTTACTTCTATTATCTTGGCGGCGGCTATTTAGAGGATTTCAAGGGGTTGGGGCAGCGGTTGCTAAGCAAATGGACGGAGTTATTCGGGTTTGGTGAGACCACCGGCATTGACCTGCCCGGCGAGGTGACATCGCTGGTGCCGACTGACCAGTGGAAGCGCCAGTTGTTTGCTGAACCGTGGACGACGGGTGATAGTTACAACATGGCGATCGGGCAGGGCTACGTCCTGGCGACGCCGATGCAGGTGCTGGTCGAGACAATGGCGGTGGCGAATGGCGGCACAATCTATGTGCCCAAAGTCGTGCATCACATGACGGACGCCAATGGGGGCGTGCAGCAGGACTTTGAACCGGAGATCAAGCGCAAACTGCCCATCGATCCGGAAGAACTGGAAGTTGTGCGCAAAGGGATGTGGGATGTGGTGAACGCCGATTACGGCACGGGGCGCGCCGCACAGGTGCCGGGCGTAGTCATCGCCGGCAAAACCGGCACCGCCGAGTTCTGCGAGTATATCCCGGAAAAGCAGGATTGCCGCCGGGATGAAAAAGATAATCTCCCAACGCACGCCTGGTTTACCGCTTTTGCCCCCTATGACAACCCTGAGATCGCCATCGTGACCTTTATTTACAACGGTGGTGAAGGTTCGGCGGCAGCCGTGCCGGTGACACAGAAAATCTTGCAGGCATATTTTACCGAGATTTCACCGCAGGCTGTCAGCCCAGCAGCAGTGCAGGAGCCGTGAGGAAGCACGCATGAGCGAATCGCCTCTCTCGCAAGAGACCACCCACCCGGCGCCCACCAACGGCCTGCCTGCATACCACGCGCGCATCGCCGATCTGTTGGACGATGTGACGACGTCGGTTGAGGTTGCCACTGCCGCGACGCCGCCCGTAGAGAATGCTGCGCCCGTCTCGACCGGCGTAGTGAGCCTGTTTACGCCGCTGCCAGAACATCAGCCTGATGTAGCCAGTCCGCCGCCTGCACCAGAGCCGGGCGCCCCTTTGCCAGGTGAACGCCTGGTGAACACGCCACGCCGCCCGGTTGTTCCAGCATCTACGCGCAACCTGCCGCCATTTTTGGCGCCGCCGGCAGCGTCTTCGCCCTCAGCGCCTGTGGCGTCGCCAATGCCCGCCAGCCCATCGCCTGTTGAGGAGCCAACATCGGTTTCGTCTGCCGATGCCAGCGGCGCCGAGCCGATCGCCGCCAATCAGCTGGTCAACATCAAGGGACGCAGCGATGGCATTGCCGTCGAAGTGGGGCGCGGCAGCTGGCCCGAAATTCTGGGTGTGTTGACAAAGCGGCTGGAGCAGTCAGCAGGGTTCTTTCGCGACGGCAGTGTAGCGCTGGATGTGGGCGCGCGTCCGGTGGTTGAAGATGAACTGCGTCAGTTTGCCACTGTCCTGACCCAATTCGAGATGAAATTGGGCGTCGTGCGCACCAGTTCGGAACGAACGTTCCAGGCGGCGCTGGCAACCGGGATGACCGCCACGCTGGAGTCGCCCGAAGGCGCGCCGGTGGCGACTGCTGCGCCTGCCGCCACCAACACCGACGCCGCCAGTTACTTCGTCTATCGCGGCTATCTGCGCTCCGGGCATCGGCTGCGGCGCAAGGAGAACGTTCTGGTGATTGGCGACATCAATCCGGGCGCCGAGGTCTTCAGTGAAGGCGACATCCTGGTGTGGGGGCGGCTGCGCGGGGTGGTGCACGCGGGCGTGGGCGGCAATCGCCGCGCCATCGTCGCCGCGCTCGACCTGGAGCCGACGCAACTGCGCATCGCCGACGTGACAACGATTGGCCCCGATCCTAAACCCGGACAGCCGGGGCGTTTCTTCTGGAAGAAATCGCAGCACAAACGCCCGGAGATTGCCCGCCTGGTGCAGAACGAGATCGTGCTCGAAGAGTGGGATGCGGCGCGCCCAGGCGGATTGGTGTCGTTGCGGCGCGGGGCAGGGTGAGCATGACAGGCACCGTGATCACGGTCACGTCCGGCAAGGGCGGGGTCGGTAAAACCACGACGACAGCGAACCTCTGCGCGGCGCTCACGCAGTTGGGGCAACGCGTCGTGGCGATCGACGCCGACATCGGGCTGCGCAACCTCGACCTGGTGATGGGATTGGAGAATCGTATCGTCTACGATTCAATCGATGTGGCGGAGGGGCGCTGTACGCTGCAACAGGCGTTGGTGCGCGACCCACGCGCCGAGTTTCTCTACCTGTTGCCAGCAGCGCAAACGCGCGACAAGACTGACATCACGCCGGAGCAAATGGCGAAAATCTGCAAACAGCTCGTCAACATCGCCGACTATGTGTTGATTGACTCGCCGGCGGGCATCGAGCACGGCTTCACCACAGCGATTGCGCCGGCCGATCGCGTGTTGATCGTCACCACGTCAGACGTAAGCGCACTGCGCGACGCCGACAAGGTGATCTACCTGCTGGAACGCGACTGGCATCGCCAGCCGGGGCTGGTGATCAACCGCTTCAACCCGCGCCTGGTCAACAGCGGCGAGATGCGCGGCATCGACGACGTGCTCGACATTCTTGCCATTGACCTGATGGGTGTGGTGCCGGAAGACGAACGCTTGATGCTCTCGACGGATCGGGGAACGCCAGCGGCGTTTGACCGGCGGATGCATGTGCGCCGCGCCTACGAAAATATTGCCCGCCGTGTGATGGGCAACAATGTCCCGCTCACCGACTACTATCGGGGCGGCTTTCGTGGGTGGCTGGCAAGGTTATTGGGGAGATAAATGTTCGCAAGAATCAACTGGCGCCACTTCGATTGGCTGCTGCTGGTGGATGTACTGATTCTGTGCGGCGTTAGCGTCGCCATGATCTATAGCGCCACGCACAACTCACCAACATTGGCGGACTACTGGCTGTTGCAGGTGCAATTTGTTGGCATTGGGTTAGTGGCGCTCTTTGCCGTGGCAATGTTCGACTATCGTCAGCTTTCGTTGCTGGCAGTGCCGGGCTTCATCGTCTTCATCATCTCGCTCATCGCGGTCTTCTTCTTTGGCGATACGCAAGGCTCTGGTTCGCAGAGCTGGATCAGCATCGGCGGTAGACTTGTCCAGCCGACGGAAGCTGGCAAGTTTCTGATCATCATCTTCCTGTCGTGGTATTTGAGCTGGTTCCGCGATAGCATGCATAAATTCCCCTATCTGCTGATGGCGCTGCTCTTGCTCTTCGCACCGTTGATCCTGGTCTACATTCAGCCCGACTTTGGCATGACCATCACCTATGCCTTTTTGGGGGGCGCTCTGATCATGGTTGCAGGCGTGCGCTATCGTCATCTGGCGATCTTAGCGGCCCTGGCTTTGTTGGCGGTGCCGCTGTTGGCCTCAACCCTGCAAGGGTATATGCTGGCGCGTATCTGCATCTTCTTGCCCACCGACGACGCCACCGGTCAGATCAGCGCGCCCATTCTGAACTTTCTACGAGCAGCCTTCGACAGCCTGCCCAACGAGTGCGTGCAACCAGAAGCCAACACCGCCGCCTCCTACAATGTGGAGCAGGCGCTGATTGCGGTCGGCAATGGCGGCTGGACCGGTCTCGGTTGGACACAAGGCACGCAGAACCAGCTCCACTTCTTGCGCGTCCGGCACACCGACTTTATCTTTAGCGTCATCGCCGAAGAACTTGGCATGATCGGCGCATCGCTGATCCTGCTGCTCCTCCTCTTTGTGGTATGGCGGGTCCTGCGCATCGCCGATCAAGCGCCCGACCAGTTTGGCAGGCTGCTGGCGACGGGTGTAGCGGCGCTCATCTTCTTTCAGGTGCTCATCAACGTCGGCATGAATCTCAAGGTTATGCCGGTGACCGGGCTAACTTTGCCCTTTATCAGCTATGGCGGTAGTTCACTTGTCTCCATGTTGTTCGCCATCGGCCTGGCGGAGAGCGTGGCAATGCGTCACCGCAAGATTGAGTTTTTCTAGCGAAGCGTAATCATTTTCGGGTTTGTGGCGCATCGTTGCCCATCACCCCACCTTCAGTCACCACCCGGATGCTGAGATTCAAGCCAATTCAACTTTTTCCAATCAGTCACTCCAATGGCGGAGTCAACATTTATGCTGCGTGCTGTAGTCCTTGTAACCGTTGTCGCCCTGTTGTTCACCCCGGCATCGGCGTTGGCGGACAATACGTTCGCCTTGCCCGCTGAACAGACAGGTTGCGAAGAGAGTGAAGACCCTGCATGTACTTCCGTTGCCAATGAAGCAGAGAACTTCATCGATGCAACTGCCTCCCCCACCTTTGCGCCGGAGGTGGTCACTGTTTACATGACCGAAACAGTCACCGTCGAGCAGATCGTGCC
>DGFH01000138.1:1168-7551 GCA_002391565.1 Anaerolineales bacterium UBA3905 | reverse complement strand
GGTCGCTGTGCGCAGGCCAGTGCACCGCCGGTCAACAGAACGGACGACTCGCCGACTGTGTCCGCTGCACCACACGCACTCGTTGTGGCGCCGACGGCTGGCGCCATCGTCGCCGCCGGCGCCACCGTTAGCGTCACGGTGGCGGCGGAAGCGGCGGCGCTGCTCAAGGAGGTGATCATCCGGGTGGATGGCGTTGTCGCGCAGACGCTGAGCTTTGCCCAAAGCGACGCCCTGACGCAGGCGCAGCGCACAGTAGGCGTGCCGATCGCCAGTGAGGGGCTGCACAGCGTGGAGGCGCAGGCGACAGACTGGGCCGGCGCCACGCAGACGATGCTCTTCCCGGTTGACTTCACGCTGGACACGACCCCGCCGACGGTCACCATCGACGCCAGCGCGTTGACCACGGCGGACACCTGGCAGGCGCAGAGCGGCATGTTGCGCTTCAACGGTGCGGCCAGTGACAACGTGGGGCTGGCCGCCGTGCAGGTGCGTGTGGATGACGGAGCATTCACCGAGGCGACGTTTGGCAACGGGACGTGGCAGACCGCGCTGTACGTGCCTGACCCCGAAGGCCGCACACTGGCCGTCACCGTACGCGCCATCGATCGCGCCGGACGGATCACGGAGATTTCACAAGCCATCGAGACGGCGCTCTCGGCGGAAGATGCGCCCGACACCGCCATCACCGGCGGGCCAACGACTCCTAACAGCGCCACCACCGCCGTCTTCACCTTCGCAGGAAGCGCCGGCGCCGCTGTGTTCGAGTGCCAGCTCGACGACGGACTCTATCAGCCCTGCGCCAGCCCGCACCCATACACCGACCTGAGCAAGGGCGACCATCTCTTCCGCGTGCGGGCAGTCGATAGTCGCGGCTTTGTCGACCTGTCGCCGGCAACCTTCGCCTGGACGGTTGTCGCCGGCCCGCTCGATGTCACCCTTACCGACAAGCCGGCGGACACGACGACAGCGCGCAGCGCCACGTTCGTCTTCAGCGGCAGCGGCGACGTCGTGGCGTTCGAGTGTGCGCTCGATGACAGCGCCTATCAGCCCTGCACCAGCCCGCAGAGTTACGCCGGGCTACGCGACGGGGAGCACGTCTTCCAGGTGCGCGGGCGCAATGTTGCCAATGAAAGCGGTGCAGCGACGCGCCATGTGTGGCGGGTTGTCAACGCGGCGCCGCTCGCCAATGCGCAGAACGTGACGGTCGCCATGAACCAGGCCACCGCTATCACGCTCACCGCGATCGATAACGAACCGGTGAGCTTCACTATCGTAGAGCCGCCCGCGCACGGTGTGCTCACCGGTCTTGCGCCCAACCTGATCTACACGCCCGACACCGGCTACGTGGGCGCCGACAGTTTCACCTTCCGCGCCAGTGATGGGCAAGGTGCAGAAAGCGTCGGCGTGGTGACGATTACCGTGGGTGGTCAGCCGGGAAGCAGCTCGTTGTCGCTCTACATGCCGATCATCCATCGCTAAGAGTTCGTTGGGGAATTCCTGTTTTGACGCAGAGACGCCAAGTCGCAAAGAAAACGCAGAGAAACAACTACATTGCTTGTCGTGTTTTCTCTGCGTCTCTGCGCCTTGGCGTCGATGTTGGCGATATTCAAACAGCCTCTCAATGAGGACGCGCCGCCAGCGTCAACGGCACATCGAGCAGGTCGCCGTCGCGCAATAGTGTGAGGGTGATCGTCGTGCCGGGGCTGGTGTTGCGCGCCAGATAGACCAACATATCGTCGAAGGTCGTCACCGGCTGTCCATCGACGGCGATCACAAAGTCGCCGCCTTTAGCATCCGGGCAGACGGCGGCAAACTCAGTCTGCACCGGGCGCGTGCTGCCGCGCAACCCGGCGCGTGCGGCGGGCGTGCCGGGCAATACGCGATCCACGATAAAGCCACGTTGTTGCTTATCGATGCCCTGCTCCTCGCTGCAGAGCGGGCTGAAGGTGACGCCGCTGATGCCCATGTAGCTGTGCTCGTACTTGCCGTTCTCGATCAGGCTGGGCACCACACGCGCCACGATGGCAATAGGAATGGCAAAACCAACGCCGCTGTTGGCCCGCACCTCGGAGCGTATCTGCGCATTGACGCCGATCACCTCACCGCGTTCGTTGAAAAGCGGCCCGCCGGAGTTGCCAGGATTGATGGCGGCGTCCGTCTGGATCGAGTCGGGAATGCTGAAGCTGCCGCGTGACGGGATCGTGCGGCCGATGGCGCTGACAATGCCGCTGGTGAGTGTGCCTTGCAAACCGAAGGGGTTGCCAATGGCGGCGACGCGCATGCCCACGTAAACATCCTCCATCGCGCCGAGCTGCACCGGCTTCAGGTCGTATCCTTCCGGGTCGATCTGTAGCACGGCCAGATCGCTATCCTCGTCGCGCCCAATCACTTCGGCCAGTGCGGCGGCGCCGTCATAGAAGGTGACCTGGAAGCGCTGTCCACCTTCCACGACATGAAAGTTGGTGACAATATGCCCCTCCGTATCCCACACGAAGCCAGAACCGTTGACCAGCGGGAGCAGCTCGCCATTGTTGTTATCGGGCAGCGGAAGCGGCAACGTCGATTCGCTATCCAGCGGTGGATGATCCATCCACACGGTGATGTTGACGACGGCGCGGTTGTTTTGCTCGTAGATGTTGCGCAGCACGGCGCTCTCATAATCCACGCCATCGGGCGGCGCCTGGACGATGATCTGCGGGTGCGGGGTTGGCGGCGCTGCGACGGCGCGCACGAACTGCGCGTTAGCCGTCGCCGGGCGCGCGGCGTCTGGCTGCAACAGTTTCACGACCCCAAACGTCATCGTGGCGCATAGGCCGAGAAACACGAGGAGCGATACGCCGCCGATCAGGAGCAAAGGCGCTTTGGTGCGGCGGGTGGGTGGAGTCAGATCATACATGTGATTTCACCATTTGCTTGCTGTTTTGCCTGCTGTTTGTCAGACAACATTCCGGTATTTCCAGCGGCGTGTGCTACATGTTGCATACTACGTGATGCAGGATGAAATCGGCAACGCAACATGCGCCACTGCACCAAAAAATGGCAACCTGGGAACCTGTAGAGGGCGCCAATCGCTGTATTCATTTTACGGTGTATCATTCATGGCAACGGTGACAGGGATCACATTGGCGCGGCGCTAGACAGCGTTTCTGACATATCGTGGTACAATGCGTCAATGCAACATTATTCGCTGCCGACCTGTGACCCAGCATGAACCGTCGCCAACTTGCGCTCGTCATCATTCTCAACGCCCTGATCAGCCTGGCGATTGCCGTCAGCGTGGTTTGGGTGGTGGAGCAGCGGCGTCCTGACCCGGAGACGCTGGCCGCACTCGCCACGCCGATCCTGGCGCCAGTGGCAGCGCCAACCTTTACCCCCACGCCTGCGGCAGCAACGCCCGCCCCTGCCGAAGCCGCTGCATCGCCAGTCGCCACTGCGGCCCCTGGCGCCGAGGAAGTATACGTCGTTCAGGCGGGAGATAGCTTGCTGGCGATTGCCGGACGCTACGGCGTGAGCATGCAGGCGATCATGGACGCCAACAATCTGACCAATCCCGATTTTGTCTTTTCAGGACAACGCCTGATCATCCCACGTGCAGATGCTGCACCAACGGCGGCGCCATCCCCCACAGCCGCAGAGCCAGCTGTTGCCGGACAGGGATTACGCATCGCCTCCTTCACCAGCAACGGCGCCCTGCCCAATGAAGCGGTGCAGCTCGCCAACGACAGCGATCTGGTGATCAACCTGCAAGGCTGGCGTCTGGAAAAAGAGGGCGGCCCCGCCTACACATTTGGCGGTCTCTCTCTCTTTCCGGGCAGCGGGGTGGTGCTCTACACCGGTGCAGGCGTAGATACCAGCGTTGCGCTCTATTGGAATCAGACAACGCCGCTATGGGAACGCGGCAGCCTTGCGCGTCTGGTCAATCCGCAAGGACAGGTTGTCTCAGAATTGACTGCGCCATAATAAACAGCAATTTCACAGACCAGGGAGTCCGTACGATGAGTGACGAAAAATCAAACCGGGGCGGCGCGCGCCGGAGCCGACGCCGCTTCTTCCGCCCCAAAAAAGAAACTCCAGGACAGGCGGCGACGCCCGAAGCCAATCGCCCGCCTGAAACCAAACCAGCCTCGGCGCGGCAACGAAAGGCGCGGCGCAAGGCGCATTCGCGGCAACGTGTGCAAGAAGAGACGCGCGCGCAAAGCGCCGAAGCTGATGTGGCTTATGTTGCACCCAGGTCAGTTTTTATTTACACCCACAGCGCACACCCGGAGATGCGCGATAGCTACGAATTTCGCCCAGAACATTTTTCCAGCGTGGGGCGGCGTCTGGAAGATTATCATATCGACATTTCGTCGCTCTTTGCCGCCGATCAACGCGGCGCCGACGATCTGCCCGTGCTGAAAAGCCTGCCCAGACCGGATTTCAATTGGACTGATTGGGAAGAAGAACAGGAATAAGTGCTGCCATGCAAGCGCCGATTGTAACGATTCGCGCCTTACACGAACACGTCGATCAAGAAGTGACTATTCAAGGCTGGTGCTATGCAAAAACCGGCAAAGGCAAACTGGTCTTCCTGCAAGTGCGCGACGGCACCGGCGTATGTCAGGCCGTCGTTTTTCGCGGCAACGTGGCGGAAGAAGATTTCGACATCGCCAAAGCGGTGACGCAGGAGAGCAGCTTGATTGTGCGCGGCATCGTCAAAGCCGACCCGCGTGCACCGGGCATTCCGGGCGGCTATGAGATCGATGTGCGCGGTCTTGAGGCGCTCGGCATCTCCGACCCGTACCCGATCCAGCCGAAAGAGCATGGCGTCGAGTTTTTGATGCAGAACCGGCACCTGTGGCTACGCTCGTCGCGGCAGTGGGCGGTGATGCGCGTGCGCGCCACCATTGTGCGCTCGATTCGCGATTGGCTGGACAATCACGGCTTCCTCAACGTAGACACACCGATCATTACACCGGCTGCCGCCGAGGGCACGACGACGCTCTTCGAGATCGACTATCACGGCGAGCCAGCCTATCTGGCGCAGACCGGGCAACTCTACAACGAAGCCAACATCTTCGCCTTTGGCAAGGTCTACTGCTTTGGTCCCACCTTCCGCGCCGAAAAAAGTAAGACGCGGCGCCATCTCCAGGAATTCTGGATGGTGGAGCCGGAGATCGCTTTCTGTGACCTCGACCAGTTAATGGAAATTGAAGAGCAATTTGTCAGCTATATCGTGCAACGCTGCCTGACCGAGTGTGCACCCGAACTGAAGGTATTGGAGCGCGACACCACCGCCCTGCAGCGCGTCATCGCCCCCTTCCCACGCATCCATTACGATGACGCCGTCGAGATGATCAACGCCGCCGCCGCCAGGGGGGAACTGGTGCCCGGTTACCCTGACCCGGTGCCAGCCATCGAATGGGGCGACGACTTTGGCAGCCCACATGAGACCTACATCGCCGCCCAGTTCGACAAGCCGGTCTTCGTGCATCACTACCCAACGCAAGTCAAAGCCTTCTACATGGAGCCGGAGGCGAATCGCCCGGAGGTCTGTCGCAGCGTCGATCTACTGGCGCCAGAGGGCTACGGTGAGATCACCGGCGGCAGCGAGCGTATGAGCGACGCCTCTAAGCTGTTGGCGGCGATCGAGCGCCATCATCTGCCGCTGGAGCCTTATCAGTGGTATGTCGATCTGCGCCGCTACGGATCGGTTGTGCACAGCGGTTTTGGCCTGGGCGTGGAGCGCACCGTCGCCTGGATTTGCGGGCTGGATCACGTCCGCGAGACAATTGCGTTCCCGCGCATGTTGACGACCATGCGTCCGTGATCCGCTGAAGGCTGAATTGTGAAGCCTGCAGTGTGAGTTGTGAAGTACGCGTTGCCGATGCAGCGCACGCCTCTGCACAATTCACACTGCAATCTCGCCTCCTATGATCTTCCTCACCACACTCGCCTTTGCTTTTCTACTCACACTCGTGCTCACGCCGTTCGCTGGCAGCCTGGGCCGTCGGTGGGGGCTGGTCGATGTTCCAGGCGGGCGGCGCAAACACAAGGGGATTGTCCCGCGCACCGGCGGGCTGGCGCTCTTTGGCGGTTTCGTCATCACCGTCTGGTTGCTCACCGTATTGCCGGAGTGGTCGCCAACGGTGGCCGCCTGGTTCCCGATGCGCAACGATCCCAACGAGGAACGCCGTCTCACCGCGCTGATCATTGGTTCGATCTATTGCGTCGGCTTTGGCTTGCTAGACGACCGTTTCAGCTTGAAAGCGGGACCGCAATATCTGATCCAGTTTGGGGCCGCTGTCATTGGCTTCGCCGGGCTGATCTTCATCAAGCACGTTAACAATCCGTTTGGCGAAGGCTTCCTGTTTGGGCCGGACGGTTTTCCCTGGTGGCTGGTC
>DGFH01000138.1:210-1024 GCA_002391565.1 Anaerolineales bacterium UBA3905 | reverse complement strand
GGTTTTCCCTGGTGGCTGGTCTTCTTGTTGACGGTCTTCTGGTTCATGGGGATGATGAACACGATCAACTTCCTCGACGGCGCCAGCGGGCTGGTGGCAGGTGTGACGGCGGTGCTTTCGACGGTGCTGGCGCTGCACATGATCTTCAAAGCCGAACCACCACAGCTCAGCGTGGCGCTGCTGCCGGTGGCGTTGCTCGGCGTGACCCTCGGCTTTTTGCCTTTCAACTTTGGCCGGCGCATCTTCATGGGCAGCAGCGGCAGCTATTTCCTCGGCTTCGTGGTCGCCGCGCTGGGGATCATCGGTGGGGCGCGGCTGGCGACGGTGATGATGGTGGTTGGCCTGCCTGCACTGGAGGTGGGCTGGCTGATGTTCACGCGCTGGCGGCGTGGCGTCTCGCCGGGCGAGGGCGGGCGCGATCACCTGCACTTTCGTCTGCTGGACATGGGCGTGAACGAGCGCGCGCTGGTGGTCGGCTACTGGCTTTTTTGCGCCACGCTGGGCGCGTTCACATTGCTCATCGACGACCGCCTCTTCAAGCTGGCGGCGCTGAGCATCGGCGTTGTCGTGGGCATCGCCATCTTTGTGTGGGCGAGCCGGCAACCACTCCGGCCCACACCGTAGCTATTCCCGCTCGAAGCCGATCTCGAACATGCTCTCCAGGTCGTGCCGCGAGAAGACTTTAAACGCAATCAACGTCTCTGAATCCAGGATGCCGTCGACCTGCAACATCTCGCCTGTCACCAGATTGGCGAGTGCATCGTTGGTGCGCACACGCACAATGGCGACCAGGTCATAGGCGCCCGCCACCGAA
>DGFH01000138.1:0-160 GCA_002391565.1 Anaerolineales bacterium UBA3905 | reverse complement strand
CCTGCAACATCTCGCCTGTCACCAGATTGGCGAGTGCATCGTTGGTGCGCACACGCACAATGGCGACCAGGTCATAGGCGCCCGCCACCGAAAACACTTCAGAGATGCCGTTCATGTCGGCCAGCATCTCGGCCACGCGATTGATTTTGTTGCGCTCGCA
>DGFH01000246.1:8010-21799 GCA_002391565.1 Anaerolineales bacterium UBA3905 | reverse complement strand
GTCGTCTGTTCGACCAGGCGCAGGATGCGTTCGGTCTGGCGCAACAGATTGGCGTATTGTTCAGCCTGGCTATAATTGCCGGAGAGCGGACGCACCAGCTCGCGGCCATCAATCACGTCAATCTGATTAGAGAAAATATAGAGGGCGGCAATCCCGTACTGCTCCGCCATCTCAAGCGATTCGGCCCAGGTGCGCAGCGTCTTGTCGTTGTCGGCGGGATCGGCCAGTGCGCCCATGTCGCCGTCGAAGGTGGAAAAGAAGGCGACGCCGTGGCGCTTGCACTCGGCGACCAGTTCAGCCATCGGTGCGCTGCGCCAGGCAAAGACGTTGAAGTGGCGTACACCCAGGGCCACCAGCGGCGCAATGCGCTCCACCAGCGGTCGGTCGGTGAACCAGAAGTTGAGATACCCGGTGTAGAACATGAATCGTCAATCCTTTGCAGTGCATTGCGCGGAGCGAATTGCACTTGCCACGCTCCGCGCACATTTTAGGACATCACCATCCCGCCATCGACCTCGAGCGCCTGGCCGGTGAGGTAGCGAGAATCCTCGGAGGCAAGAAAGGCGGCAACCCCGGCGATCTCCCACGGTTGTGCGATGCGTCCCATCGGACAATCGCGCGCGCGCAGCGCCAGCCACGCGTCAGCGTCGAGACCGTCGCGTCCGCCGACAATAGCAGCGACATGGCGCACCATCCCCGTCAGCGTATTGCCCGGACAGATGGCGTTGACGGTGACGCCGTGGGGCGCCAGTTCCATCGCCACCGAACGCGTCAGGCCGATCAACCCGCTCTTGGAGGCAGAGTATTCGGCGGAGGCTGGCCAGCTGGTTTTGCCCGCCATCGATGAGATGTTGATGATGCTGCCCCCGTTGCGCTGACGCAGATAAGGCGCCGCCGCGCGGTTGGTGTAGAAGGCCCCGGTCAGGTTGGTTGCCAGTGTATCTAGCCACTCGGCGTCCGGCACTGCCTCCAGCGGCGAGCCGGTGTAGACGCCCGCCGCCGCCACGACAATGTCAATTCCACCCCACTGCGCCGCCACTGCGGCAAAGGCTGCGTTGACTGCCGTTGCCGCGCGCACGTCGCAGGCCAGCGACATGGCTTCCACGCCGAACGCGCGGCAACGCGCTGCCATGGCTTCTGCGCCCGGCCCATCGATGTCAAGACAGGCGACGCGCGCCTGCTCCTGGGCGAAGCGCAAGGCGCAGGCGCCGCCAATCCCGCCGGCTGCGCCGGTGATGAGGGCGACCTTGCCGACAAAGCGGAGTGACTCCACGCCGCTGCGCAACATTTGGGGTTCCAACATGATGCAAGCTCCTTGTGTAGCGTTTGGTGAATATCATTTATCGAATTGGCGCATGGTATTGCGCTACAATCGCCTGTCCTGCCGGGCTGAGCACAAAGTCGATGAACTGACGCACACGCCCGGTTGGCGCGCCGCGCGTGATGAGATAGAGCGGCTGCGTCAAGACATACTGTTGGGCAGCGATGGCGTCGCGCGTTGGACGGCGCCCCTCCACCTCCAGCACCTTGATCGGCGCTTCTTCTTGTGCAGCATTGGTCGTCATTTGCGCGTCCGTCATCCACGCCGCAGCGTGTGCACGCGAGACGTAGCCAATGGCGGCCGGGTTGCCTGCGACGTAATCGACGACATCCTGGCTGGTGGGCATGACCACCGCCGTCAAGGAGACGCGTTCCTCGCCCATGACGCGCGTCTCGAAGAGATCGCGTGCCCCGCTGCCGTCCTCGCGACTGACAAGCACGATCTCGCCAGCATTGCTGCCGAGCGCCTGCCAGTTCAGCACCTTGCCACTGAAGATATCGCGCAACTGCACCAGTGAAAGCGCGGTCACTTCGTTGGTGGGGTGAACGATGATCGCCAATCCGTCCAGACCGATCGGCGTGCGGACGAGCGCCTCATCGCCAGGGGGAGCCGGGCGTCCGGCTTCAGGATCGGGTGGAAAGAGCGTGCTGGCGACGATGTCGTAGCGTCCGGCGCGGATAGCGGCCTCGCCCAGGGTGCTGCCACCGCCGCGCAGGTCGAAGACGACGTTCGGATGCCGACGTGAGTAGGCGTCGGTCAGGGCTTTGAGCACCGGCGCCATCGATGTGGAGCCGGCAATCGTCAGGGTGACCGGCGTTGGCGTTGTTACGGCGGCGCCTTCGCAGGCAAGCAACAACAGGCTAAAACCCAGCAAGAACAACGCATGCACAAACCGCAGCGGCATAGGGCGTTCAATTTCCCTGCATTCTGGCGGCGGCGCGCAATTCGCGCTGTGCATGACGCGTCGCCTGGTCGGTGATGCGGAAGCGTGCGAGAAACTCAGCGCGGAAGGCGGCGTAGCGCCCTGCTGTAATGGCGTCGCGAATCTGGCGCATCAATTCCAGCATGAAATGCACGTTGTGGATCGTCCCCAGCCGCAAAGCGCTGATCTCGCCCGCTTTGTAGAGATGGCGAAGGTAGGCGCGACTAAAAGTGCGACAGGTGTAGCAGGTGCAATCCGCCTGCACAGGGCGATGATCTTCAGCGTACTGCGCGTTGCGCATGTTCATGCGACCATCGGGTGTAAGCAATTGACCGTTGCGGGCGATGCGAGTGGGCAGTACGCAATCGAAAAAGTCGACGCCGCGCGCCACTGCCTCGACGATGTCCTCCGGCGCGCCGACGCCCATCAGATAGCGCGGTTTGTCAATGGGCAAAGCCGGGCAGGTGAAGTCGAGCGTGGCGTACATGGCTTCTTTGGTCTCGCCCACCGCCAGCCCGCCGATGGCGTAGCCGGGAAAGTCGAGCTGGCGCAGAAACGCAGCGCTCTGCAGGCGCAAATCCTCAAAAACGCCGCCCTGCACGATGCCAAAGAGCGCCTGGTCGGAGCGGTGATGGGCGGCTTTACAACGTTCCGCCCAGCGGTGGGTGCGCGCCAGCGCCTCTTCGTTGTAGGCGCGGTCCAGCGGCGGTGGGCACTCGTCGAGCACCATCGCCATGTCCGGCCCCAGCGCCTGCTCGATCTCCATGACCTTTTCTGGCGTGAAGTGATGCAAGGAGCCATCGATATGGCTGCGGAAGATCACGCCATCTTCGTTGAGCTTGCGGCTATCGGCCAGGCTGAAGACCTGGTAACCGCCAGAATCGGTGAGGATGGGACGCTCCCATCCCATAAAGGCGTGCAACCCGCCAAAACGTTTGATCAACTCGTGGCCGGGACGCAGATAGAGATGATAAGTGTTCGCCAGAATCAGTTGTGCGCCAGCTTCATGCAGGTCGCGCGGCTCTAGCGTCTTGACATTCGCCTGCGTGCCGACAGGCGCAAATGCGGGCATCTCGATGGGGCCGTGCGGGGTGTGAAATGTGCTACGCCGCGCCAGGCCATCGGTCTGATGCAGCTCAAAACGAAAGGTCATGCAGTCAACTCGCTTCCACGCTGAGGACGGACATCGGCAATTGATCGTGCAAATGCTAGCACGCTGTGTGCGCCTGGGCAAACCATCATTGCATGGGTGCAAACCCGACTGGAAACATGCTATAATCCCAGTGTTTCATCCTGACATATGTCAATGCACCCATGTCACACCCAAAGGAGGTCATCATGGAAGCGCTCAAAGGACTTTGCACCATCGTGCTGCCCGATGCCAGCCTCAAGGAATTTGCCTTCCAACATGCACTTGAGCTGAACCCCGACAATTACCCGCTTGAGTTGGAAGGTGACGCCCTGGCTGACCCACAGTTGATCGCAGCAGCGATGGAGACGCGGCGACGCTGGCCGAATGGCATGACATTGCGGGTGCACTTCCTGGAGGGTGATCCCAGTGTACAGGAGAAAGTGGCGACCATTGCCAGCGAATGGTGCCAGTACGCCAACCTGAAGTTCGCCTTCGACGCTGGCCCTGACGCCGAAATTCGCATCGCATTTAAGCCAAACATGGGTTCATGGTCATATATGGGCACCGATTGTAGCCTGCCGCAACTGGCTGGGCGTCCCACGATGAACCTGGGTTGGCTCACGCCGACGACGCCAGAAGTTGAGTATCGCCGCGTGGTGTTGCATGAATTCGGCCATGCGTTGGGTTTGGTGCATGAGCATCTCCAGCCCAATGCCGAAATTCCCTGGGATGAACAAAAAGTGATTGCCTACTACAAGCGCACCAACGGTTGGGACGAAAACTACACGCGTGCGAATGTTTTGGCGAAAGCGCGCGCCGACGCCTTCACTGCCTTTGACCCACACTCCATTATGCTCTACCCGGTGCCAAAGGAACTGACCAAAGGCGGCTTTGAGATTCCATGGAGCAACAGCGAGTTGTCACCGCTCGACAAAGAGTTCATCGGCAAGATGTACCCGTTTCCAGGCTAATTGATCGCGCAGCTAGAGTTTGCTCATCTTCCCGGAAGCTCAGAGCTTCCGGGAAGATAGGAAATGTGCAACTCTTGACTGCGTTATCTATAAGGTTCTGGGATAAGTTGCTACTGTGATGCAACAGACCGCTCTCAGGAGGCTCACTGCGCAGCTGCTGCGGCTTATTCCAGGCAACAGGCTGGCGGTTTGCTGGATAGCCAGGAGGTGTAGACAGATGCCAGATTCCTCAGAAATCGCCGTCTTGCGCGGCGCCGTCTATGATTTGCGCCGCCAGGCCAGCGCCTTACAAGAGTCATTGGTGCAAACCACCGACCCCGTCCGGCTTGACAACCTGCTCAAGGCAGCAGGCGAAGTGGAAAGCGCGTTGGCGGAGGCCGAGGCCAAAGTGCAAGCCGCTGAAGCTGCCCGCGCTGCATCGCAGCCGCAGACCGACGCCAAACGCCCCAACGTAGTCACGCGCAGCATGGCAACCACAAAGTTGGAAGCCACCGTGAAGCTGCGCATGACGCACATCCCGACCGCAACCTATCACCTGCTGAACGCGCAGGAAAGCCCGCTGGTCGAGATCGAAGTCAAGAACGGCGACCTTAAGCCGCGCCGCCTGCGCATCTCCTCGCGGCTGGAAGGCTACAGCGCCGACGCCATCGACACCATCGAACTGGAGATACGCGGCAAGCCCCATGACAAACGCTCTGTCATGCAACTGCCCACGCTCTTTCCCGAACACATTCGCGCCGTGCGCGAACTGACGCGCGCCAGCGTAACTGTGCTGGTCGAAGAGATCGGCGGCCAGATCGAGACGCACGAAAGCCTCCCCGTCTGGCTGTTGGCGCGCAACGCTGCGCCGCTGGCCGTGCGCGACCCGGCTACAGGGGGGTGGGTCGATCTAAGCCGCTACTTCGGCGCGTTCGTGACGCCGAATCAGCGCGAGATCATGCTCTTTCTGCGCCAGGCCGCCCGTCGCCACCCCGAAGGTCGGCTGACCGGCTATCAGGGCGACGTATTGCTACAGGTGCAGGCTATCTTCGACGCCCTCAAACAAGACGCCGACATCACCTACGTCAACTCGCTCATCGCGTTCAACCCGGAGGAGAGCGCGCGTGGGCAACGGGTGCGCCTGCCGCGTGAGAGCCTGGAGGAGCATCAGGCCAATTGCATGGACGGCACGTTGCTCTTTGCCAGCCTGCTTGAAGCCGCCACCATCAACCCGGCTATCGTGATTGTGCCAGGGCACGCCTTTGTCGGCTGGGAGACAGGACAAAACAGTGGTGTGTGGGACTACCTGGAGACAACCATGATCGGCGCCAATAGTTTCGAGGAGGCGCGCGCTATCGGCAAGCAAAAGGCGACCTTCTGGGAGCAGCGCGCCGCCGCCAAGCCGGACCTCTTCCGCCGCTGGTCGCTGCGCGAGTTGCGCATCGTGCATGGCGTTACGCCGTTAGAGTAGGCTTAAGGCGTCAGGCGCCATATCATTCACACATCTCTGGCGTGTGGCGCATAAAATTATCGTCGATTCATTGCAGACTACACTACACAGGAGGATGTTATGTCCGATGCACTCGAAACGCTGGCAGGCGGGCCATCCGCCGCACTGCCTTTACCCGTCGCACCCACAGCCCCCTCCGGCCAACCTCTGGCCGACGCTGACGCCGAGTTGTATGATGCGTGGCGTAAGCACATCGAACGCGGCTTTGAAAACAACAACCGCATGTTTGACCGCACGCTCAACGCCTTCATGTATCCCTACTGGGTGACGGTGGGCATGTACATCGTGCTCTTTGTGGTGGGGATTAGCGCCTTCGTGGTGGCGGCGCGACTCAGCTTTGAGAGTGGCAAGGAGATGTACACCCTGCTCTTTGGCGGCATCGGTGCGGTCGCCTTCCTGACCTTCTTCTTGACGCGGCCGCTGCAGGCGCTGGAGGAGAATCTTCAATTCATCACCTGGTTAGGCATCATCTACAACACCTATTGGACGCGCCTGGCGTACATGACCGACCAGACGACCGTGCAACGCGATCTGGAGGCCGCCACCAACGAGACGATCGCCAAAATCAAGGATTTGCTGACGACGCACGCCGACCGCAGCGGCAAGCGCCCAGGATTACGCTGAGAGGTGACGCCCGACGCCTTACTCGTCGGCGATCATCTCTACGGCCACGCCCATATGACGCAGGTGTTGGGCAATTGCTTCAGCGTCGGGTGATGGCGCAATAAACACGCGGGCAGCATGAGCGGCGGCGGTCAGGTCGGCGCCAACCTGGGGCTGTTCGGCGGCGGCCAGGCGCAACAGCGCCAAGCACTGCTCCAGTGATGTTGGCGGTGCTGCGATGTAGAGATAGTTGGGAGCGGACGCCGTTGACCTCTGGGCTGCAGGCAAGATCGGCTCAACGCGATTGGCGCCAACCGGCTCCTGGACGCGGCGGAAGCCAACGCGCACCGCCTCCAGCCCGGTCAGTTCCACCGTTGCCCACACGCCTAACCCGTCTGGCTCAACCCGATAAACGCCGGGGCCAAGCGGTTTGAACTCCACAGCGTAGGCGCCCTGTTCCGCCCGGCTGCGGGTGGAAAGCGTAAACTCTTGTTCTTCGCCCTGGTAGACGCGTACTGGATGGTTGGGCAAGCCCTCGATCTCGACGTGAATGGCGCTGAAACCGGGCATCGGGCCGGCCTGCGTCACGGTCGCCTCCCAGACGGAAATCAGCGGAGCAAAGATGATCCGCCACCCGCCGTCGTCAGCGAGCTCCAGGTTGCTCTGTGCAAAACCACCCTCGACAAAGAGCGAATAAACGCCTGCCGCCAGCCCATCGAAGCGCACCTCGCCGTCATCATTGACGATTTCCCGGCGTTCATTGCCCACCGCATCCACCAGGCGCGCAGTGCGGCCGGCGCCCTCTGGCACGACAGCAGTGATCACACCGAGACCCTGCTCACCGCTTGAGCGTATGGTGTAGCGCACTTCTTCGGGCAGCGCCAGGTCAACGGTGACGCGGTTGCGTCCATCCAGCGCAATATCGGCGACGCTGGCGGCGGCTTCATAGCCGACGATCTGCACGGTGTAAAGTCCGGCAGCCAGCGCCTCGAACGCGTACTCGCCACTGCTGGAAACGAATTGTTCCTGCCGCCCGGCGCGGTCGTCAAGCAGGGCGACGCGTAGAGGCTGCCCTATCCGCACCCCGCGCACCTTGCCTGTGATCGCCGAATCCGCCATCGGGACCGCGGGCGTATCCAGCACACCGTAGACAAATTCCACCAACGGGATCACGCGCTTGTCGATGTGGACGCGCGCCTCCAATTGCGTCGTGCGTCCATCGGCTTCGGGTGCATGATCGACGGTGACGATGTAGTGCCCCTCATCCAGCCCGCCGATCTGGCAGGCCGCAGCGCCGTATTCGGGCGCGCTCCCGGTTTCCACGACCTGGCTGGCGCCTTCGGCGCCGTGCACCTGCACCTTCAGTCCTTTATGCCCCGGGACGGAAACGACAACTGCGCCAATGCCCGGCGTCGCTGCAGCCACGCCGATGGTGTAGCCCCAACCAGCCTGCACCAGATCGACGTTTACTTTGCTGCGCCCGTCCAGCCGTAGATGCTCGATATGACTGCCGGCAGGGTGCACGCGCAGACTGTACTCGCCGGCCGGCAGGTCGACGAAGCGGTAGCTGCCGTCATCGCGCGCCAGCGTCACCCACTCCTCGCCGCTGTCGGTGTGCACCAGCATGACGACGGCGCCAGCGCCACCCGCAACATAGCCCTCCACCGCGCTGCGACCGACCAGCTCCACCGGCGCGGGCAGCGTCAGCCGGACGACGACCTCGCGCTGGTCGCGATGCAGTGTTACACTCTCGCTATAATTGGCTTCGGGCAGGCGCAATACATATTCGCCGTCGGCCAGGTCGGTGAACTCAAAAATGCCCGTGTTGTCGAGCGTCTGTTGCGCCACCTCCACGCCATCGCGCGCCAGGATCAAGGTGCGCTGGGCGCCGAGATTGGCGACGCTCCCCCGCAGGGTGATGCGCGGCGGCGGCTCAACGCCCAGGCGCGGGGTTTTGGGTTCGGCTTGCAGGGCGCGCGTCACCGGCAGTGCGCCGCCGGGCCAGCGATCGCTGTACCAGGCGTGTCCTTCCCACCAGGAGCTGGTGCTGCCCAGGCGTTCATTTGCCAGCAGCCAGAAGGCGGTGCAGAAATAATAATCCGGCGCATGTTTGAAACGCTGGCTGGTGCCCATCATGATACGGCAGGCTTCGAGCGTCTGCGCCATGTGCAGATCGGGTGTAGTGGCAGGATAGCGCGGGTCGGTGTCCTCGCCCACGATGTAGCCGCATTCGGTGGAGAGAATTGGAATGCTGCGACCGAGATGTTTGCGGTTGAGCGCATCGAAATGTTCATACGCCAGCCAGCAGGCGTGATCGTCGGCGATGGTGGCGCCGGGGTTGCGTCGGTCGTAGCGCAGCCGGTTGACTTCCGCCAGCGTGCGCCCGCGCCAGGCATCGGCCTGCCAGTTTTCGCTGGCGACAGCGCGGTAGAAGCGTTCCGTAAAGGCGCCGCCCTCCTGGTTGCCGACGTCGTAGGGATAATCCAGCGGACGGTTCTGTGAGTAGTTGTGAATCGCCTGCCAGACCGGGCCGTCGAAGAGGTCGCGCCGCCCGGCTGCCACGATGCGCCCGACCAGGTCCCACCGACTGCCGTTGGAGACCGCCGGGATCGCCGGCATGCCCCCACGCTCCAGAATCACTTCCAGCGCGGCGATGGTGTTTTCGACCGTCAACTCCAACCCATTGACCGGCACGCGCCCGCCTTTCCATTCAGCGTCCACGTCCGGCTCGTTGTTGAACTCGAAATAGCGCACGCCGATGCGGATCAACGCATCCAGATGCACTAGTTCCTTGACGCCCAGCCTGCCAGGATTGGGCGCAGGGCGGTAGAGGCGCACGATCGGCATGAAACCTTCCGCCAGCAACAACTCGCAAAAGTCAAGCGCGCCATCATGATTGAAGATTTTGACCCACTTGACGCCCATCGCCTTGAGTTCAGGCAGCCAGAACTCGCGAATCTTTGCCATGCCGACGGCAGCGGCGTAACCCACCGTCCAGTGCACGCCGATGCCTGTATCATTTGCCGGTCGCGGATAATCGTTGAGTTCCATCAGGGACGATCAATTTGCGCTGGAAGGAAGTTGATTCATGCAAACCAAAATTCTGAATTGATTATAACGCACTGTCAAGCAGTAAGGAAACCGGGCGCAACCCGGTAAAGGTTTGCCGACTGGCGCGAGATCGGGTATCGTAGCAGTTCGTGGTCAAGATGGACAAGCGTGCTGGGGGAGTCAACGCGATGAGCTTTTCGGAAGCGGCAGTGCTAGAGCGGTTGCGTGAGCGCAGCCGGATTGGTCTGCCGGCGCACATGCAACTGGAGCCGGTGCACGCCGCGCCAGGGATGTTGACGCTGCGACTGACGATTCAGCCCTTTCATCTGGCGCCTAACGGCTATCTGCACGCTGCGACGATCGTGGCGCTGGCGGATACGGCGTGTGGCTTTGGCTGCGTCGTCAATTTACCGCCCGACGCTGTCAACTTCACGACGGTGGAACTAAAGACCAATTTTCTGCGTACAGCCACACATGGCGTCATCGAGTGTGAAGCCACCCTGATGCACGGCGGCAGGCGCACCCAGCTTTGGGACGCCACTGTCTACGACGCTGAGCGCCGCGTGATGGCGCTCTTTCGCTGTACGCAGATGCTGCTGTATGCCTGAGACTGCTGTATGCCTGAGAAACGTGTGGAACCAACTTTATGGAACTAGTGCAGAGCGTAGTCAATCGTGTTACCGAAAATGTGCGACAGGTGATCGTCGGCAAGGATGAGGAAGTGCGCCTGACGCTGCTGGCGATGTTGTGCGAAGGTCACTTGCTGATCGAAGATGTGCCGGGCGTCGGCAAGACGATGCTGGCGCGCGCACTGGCGCTCAGCGTCGGCTGCACCTTCCGCCGCATCCAGTTCACGCCCGACATGCTGCCGACCGATGTCACCGGCGTGAATATCTACAACCAAAAGACGCAGGAGTTCGAGTTTCGCCCTGGCCCGGTCTTTGCACAGATCGTGCTAACCGACGAGATTAATCGCGCCACGCCGAAGACGCAATCCGCCCTGCTAGAAGCAATGGAAGAGCGTCAGGTCACGGTAGATGGCAAGACCTATGCGACGCCTGCGCCCTTTTTGGTGCTGGCGACGCAGAACCCGATCGAGTATGAAGGCACCTTTCCGTTGCCCGAAGCGCAGGTGGACCGTTTCATGCTGCGCATTCATCTTGGCTATCCAAGCAAGCAGAATGAGATCGACGTGCTCAACCGCCAGAGCGACCACCACCCGATCCAGGATGTGCGCCAGGTGATCACCGCCGACGAGCTGGTGGCGGCGCAGCGCGCGATCCGCACGGTCTACGTCGATGACCTGGTCAAGAGTTATATCGTCGATCTGGTGACTACGACGCGCGATCATCCCGATGTCTACCTGGGCGCCAGCCCACGTGGCAGCCTGGCGCTTTATCACACGGCGCGGGCGTGGGCAGCGATGAACGGGCGCGATTTTGTCTTGCCCGACGACGTCAAACGTCTGGCCGAACCGACGCTGGCGCATCGCCTGATCATCAACCCGTCGGCGCGCATCAAGAACGTCAGCGCGCGTCAGGTGATCGAGGACGCGCTGCAACATACGGCTGTGCCCGGCGCGCGGGCGCGTGTGCGCTAGACATCTCCCATCTCCATGCTCAGCGCGAGGGATTGGAGATGAGAGCTCGGAGATTGTCGCTCGATGAACTCCCGCCTGATTTTTCTGTTGCTCGGCGTCGTCGTCGCCTGGATCATTGCCCTCAACACCGGACGCGAGCTGGCTTTCAGCCTGGCGTATTTGCTCACCGGCATCGTCTTGGTGAGCTACTTCTGGGCGTGGAACAGCGTGCGCGGCGTGACCGCGCGACGGCGTACACGCTCGCGGCGTAGCCAGGTGGGGCAATACGTTGAAGAACAGTTCGAGGTCACCAACCAGAGCTTCTGGCCCAAGCTCTGGCTAGAGATTGACGACTTCTCGACGTTGCCCTGGCACAGCGCCAGCCGTGTGGTCAGCGCAGTGCGACGTCACGGCACGCAGCGCTGGCTGGTCAAGACGCTCTGTATGCAGCGCGGGCGCTTCCGGCTTGGGCCTGTCACCTTGCGCAGCGGCGACCCGTTGGGCATCTTTCGTCGCGAACGCCCGCTCTCCGGCAGTGGCTACGTCATCGTCTATCCACCCACCGTCGAGATCACCTCCTTTGCGCCTTCTATCTCTGAACTTTCCGGCGGCGAGGCGCGCCATCGTCGCACCTACCAGGTTACGTCGAGCGTGGCCGGCGTGCGCGAGTATGTCACCGGCGACGGCTTCAACCGCATCCATTGGCCGACGACCGCGCGACTGCGCCGGCTGATGGTCAAAGAGTTCGAGCTTGATCCAACGGCGGATGTATGGATTTATCTTGATTTGTGCAGCAGCGCCGCCGCCGCCCTGCCCTGGGCGCCGCCGCAGCCGGAGTCGCCGATCTTCAGCGTCCGTCAACGCAGCCGCGCTCATCTGGAATTGCCGCCTTCCACCACCGAGTACGGCGTGACCATCGCCGCCAGCCTGGCGCGCTACTTCATCTTGCGCAACCGCGCCGTCGGCATGAACAGCCGGGGGCGCACGCGCGAGTTTGTCCAGTCCGATCGCGGCGAGCGGCAGTTGCACAAGTTCTTCGAGGCGCTGGCAGTCGTCGAAGCCGTGGGTGAGCTGCCCTTTGCCGACCTGATCGCCACGGACGGCATCCGGTTGAACCGCAACGACACCTTGCTTGCCATCACCGCCGACGCCGATCCGGGGTGGGTGGCGGCCTTGCAGATGCTCCAACGGCGCGGGGTCAACAGTGTGGCGATCTTGCTCGATGCGACGACTTTTGGCTCACAACGCACTTATGACCGCGTGCAGGCAGGGTTGCTGGCATCGGGCATCCCCCTGTATCGCATTCGCCGCGATGATGATCTGGGAACAGCATTGGCGACGCCGCTGCATGTCGATAGTGTGCATTGAGGAGGAATCATTCTGACGCCTTCCAGCAAGCCTGTTGCACTCGAAACACCGATTCCTGCGCCCGTCAAGTTTGGCCTGATTGACCTGGCGTTGCTTGTCATGACGATGATCTGGGGTGTGAACGCCGTGATCGTCAAGACGACCTACGTGCAGATTCCGCCGCTGGTCTTTATGTCGGCGCGCTTTGTGGTCGCTGGCGCGCTGTTGCTGGCGGTGCTCTGGCGCACCGAGCATAGCCTGCACGTGGCGCGCAAGGATTGGCCGCTGCTCATCACCGCCGGCATGGTCGGCACTGGCTTTTATCAGCCGCTTTTTCTCACCGGGCTGGCGTTGACGACGGCGTCGAACACTTCGTTGTTGATTGCAACTTCGCCAGCGTTTGTGGCCTTGCTCAACCGGCTGTTGGGGCGCGAACGCCTGTCGGCGCGCGGTTGGGTCGGTATTGCATTGACTTTTGTCGGCGTGGCGTTGATTGTTGAGGGCGGGCACGGCTTTACTTTTGCGCCACAATCCTTGCTGGGCGACTTGTTGATTCTGATCGGTTCGTTCTTGTGGGCGTCATACGCTGTGTTGGCGGCGCCGTTGATGGTGCGCTACACGCCGCTGCGCGTGACAGCGCTGACAACCTCGCTCGGCGCGGCGCCACTGATTCTGCTGGGGTTGCCGGCAGTGGCTACGCATGAATGGGCGCAGGTTAATGGCTGGGGATGGAGCGGTCTGCTCTACTCGGCAATCTTTGCTATCGTGATCGGCTATATCATCTGGAACAACGGGGTCAAGAAAATCGGCGGGGCGCGCACGGCGCTCTACAACAACCTGATCCCGGTTATCGGCGCCATCAGCGCAGCGATCTTTTTAGGTGAGGCGCTGACTCCCCTCAAGGTCGCCGGTGCTGGCGTCATTTTTGCAGGGTTGCACCTGGCGCGGACGGCGCGCATGAAGTGAGATATGGCGACTGTGAGCGTGTAGGATTGATGGAGCGTGCGCGCAACGCTCAGCTTGAAGTGCAGGGACATTGGCGATGAAGGGGTGTATGACGCAAGACCGCACCCTCATCGCCCCTCGCAACTCGCAACTCTGTCAAATCTTTGCCTGCGCCAGCGCCTGCGCCTGAATCTCGAAGAGCTGGCGGATGCCATGTTCGGCGAGGAGGAGCATGGCGTTGAGCGCGCCGCGACTGAAGGGTTCGCCTTCCGCTGTTCCCTGAATTTCTACGAAGCGACCGTCGGAGGTCATCACAACGTTCATATCGACGTCGGCTTTTTGATCCATCGAGTAATTGAGATCAAGCACGGCTTTGCCGTTGACAATGCCGACGCTCACGGCGGCCACGGCTTGCGTCAGCACACCCGG
>DGFH01000246.1:0-7922 GCA_002391565.1 Anaerolineales bacterium UBA3905 | reverse complement strand
TCGGCTTTTTGATCCATCGAGTAGTTCAGATCGAGCACCGCCTTGCCGTTGACGATGCCGACGCTCACCGCCGCCACTGCCTGCGTCAACACGCCCGGGCCCACAGCTTTGCGCTTCTCCAGCCGCTTGATCGCCATCGCCAGCGCTACATAGCCACCTGTGATCGATGCGGTGCGCGTGCCGCCATCCGCCTGGATCACGTCGCAGTCCACCACGATCTGGCGATCGCCCAGTTTGGTCAAATCCACTGCAGCGCGCAGACTGCGCGCTATCAGCCGCTGGATCTCCTGGGTGCGCCCTTTGGGATATTGGATTTCCCGCTGGTTGCGCTGCTCAGTGGCGCGCGGCAGCATTGCGTATTCAGCAGTCACCCACCCTTGTTTCTGGCGCGAATTTTGCAGCCAGCGCGGCACAGTCTCCTCGACCGTGGCGTTGCACAATACACGCGTGTTGCCCATGCTGATCAGCACCGAACCTTCCGGATAGATGACGTAATCTAGCTCCATCTTCACCGGACGCAGTTGATCGAGTTCACGGGTGGCAGACATGGGGAGTTCCTTTCTACGTGTTGGCGCTGCGCAAAGAGCGAGGCGCAGATAGGAAGCCTGGCTGGCGTCGAAGCATCCACCGATTGCGCAACCGAAATAAAACGACCCTTCCATGATGGAAGGGCCGCCGTGTGGACCTAAAGGGATTTGAACCCTTGACCTCTACAATGCCATTGTAGCGCTCTCCCAGCTGAGCTATAGGCCCGTGACAACTTAGTTGATTATAAGGTTCCGACGCTTTCTGTCAAAATTTTGGTCTCTTTACCACGCTTTTGCATTTCGTCGTGTGGACCAGAGGGGACTTGAACCCCTGACCTCTACAGTGCGATTGTAGCGCTCTCCCAACTGAGCTACTGGCCCGGAAGGTCAACACCATAAAAAGTATAGCAGAGGGTAGGGGCATGGTCAAATCTTACGCGTGTGGGGAGCCGAAATCTTTGCGCGCCCGGCAACGCGGTGGTCGGAAGGACATTTCGCCGACGCCAGCGCGTGCCTTTTGAGGTTGGCGGAACACAGTGTCGAAAGCTGGGTGGCGCAATGCACACCTTCAATGGTAAAATGCGGTAAGCAACACAGGCACATTAGCTCTGGCTATCTCAGGGACGGCTTGACCGGCAGCCCGGCTGACACACATGACGCTTTGCGGAAGGACTGTCGTTGTGGAATCATTCGCCAGCTTGACCGCGCAACTTCACGCCCTGCCCACCCGCACACCCGACCAGGCGTTCATCCGTCGCTACCTGGGAACGCCGCGGCCGGTGTTAGGCGTGCGCGCCGACGATTTGCGCAAGCTGGCAAAGGCGACGACGCAGCGATACAAGCAGTGGCCTGACGCCCAATGGTTGACCTTGCTCGACCATCTCTATGGCGGCGATATCTTCGAGCAGCGCGCTCTGGCCGGCATCTTGCTCGGTGCGCTACATCTGCTGCGCCATCGGCTGCAACTGGCGCAGCTGCGCGCCTGGCTCGCCGGGCAAGTCGGCTGGGCTGAGGTGGATACGACGTGCCAGTCGGCCTGGACGGACAAAGAGGTGCTGGCGCGCTGGCCGGAATGGGATGCGTTTCTGGAGGAACTCAGCGCATCGTCCAGCGTGAGCCTGCGCCGCGCCAGCCTGGTGCTGCTGGTCACGTCACTGCGCCGCAGCGCTGATCCGCGCCTGACGCAGCGCGCATTAGCGAACGTACAGCGTCTGCAGCACGAGCGCGACCGCATGATCACCAAAGCGATCTCCTGGGTTCTGCGCAGCATGATTGCCACGCAGCCAGACGCCGTACGCACCTTTCTGGATGCTCACGCCGCTGACATGCAGAGCGCCATCGTCCGCGAGGTGCGCAAGAAGCTGGAGACCGGGCGCAAAAGTGGCAAAGTCAGCACACCTGCGCACAAAGAAGGAACATCGATGCCATGACGATGCCCACACTGGAAACTGCACGCTTGCGAATTCGCCCCTTCGTGCTGGACGATCTCGACGCCATTCACCTGATCCTTGATGTGGAGTCGGGCGACGTGGCGCCGGATGACACGGACGGACGCGCGGCGGCAAAGGCTGCGCGGCGTGAATGGCTGGCGTGGTCGGTGCTCAACTATACGGCGCTGGCGCGTCTGCACCAGCCGCCCTATGGCGACCGCGCCGTTGTTCTGCGCGCCACGGACGAGGTGATCGGCGCCTGTGGATTTGCGCCGGTGATGTTGCCGTTCGGCCAGCTTCCCGTCTTTCGCCCGGACGTGGCTGCGCCCGCGCAACCGACGCGCAACACCAGTGAGGTGGGACTGTACTGGGAGATTTCACCGCGCCATCAGCGCCAGGGCTACGCCACCGAGGCCGGCGCCGCGCTTATCCGCTACGCCTTCACTGAGCTGAATCTGCAACGCATCGTCGCCAACACCAATGATGATAACACCGCATCCATCAGTGTGATGCGCAAGCTGGGTATGACGATCCAGCGCAACCCGCTGCCGACGCCACCCTACATGCAGATCGTCGGCGTACTGGAGTTCCAGGCGCCATCGGCGGCCTGAATCGGGAACGGCCGGCGACTGCAACCGCACTGATTGAACAAGGCGCTCTAGTTGAACAAGACACTCTGGGGAAAGGCTCTCTTCATGCGCGTTCCGCTGACCCTTGCCATCAACGACGAAATCCATACGATCACTGTCGACCCAGATCGTACATTGCTCAGTGTCTTGCGCGACGAACTCGGGCTGACCGGCGCCAAATATGGCTGCGGCGACGGCAAATGTGGCGCCTGCACCGTACACCTGGACGGCAAGTCGGTGCAGGCGTGCAGCCTTAGCGTTCAGGATGCCGCGCGCGGACGCATCACCACTATCGAAGGGCTGGCCGCGCCGGATCGCCTCCACGCACTGCAAGCGGCGTTCCTGACAGCCGACGCGCTCCAGTGCGGCTACTGCACACCCGGCATGATCATGTCCGCCGCCGCGCTGCTGGCGGAGAATCCCGCACCGAGCACGAGCGAGATCCGCCACGCCCTGCACGACAACCTCTGTCGCTGCGGCGCCCACCCGCGCATTGTGGCGGCCGTCCAGCAGGCTGCTCACTGGCTCCGCGCCGGCGCAACCCCTTTCATACCGCTGGCGCCGGAGCGTGAGCCTCCGTTGGCGCCCGCCCCGGAGACTTTCGAAGAGGGTCTGCTTGTCGCCTATCCTGATCCGGATGTGGCGGCTGCCGAATTTGGCGACGTTGCTCCGCCGCCAGACAGCCGCCCGCTGACACAGATTGGCCCACTCGTTCACATCGCCGAAGACGGCGCCATCCGCGTCTATGTGGGCAAGGCTGAGGTCGGCCAAAACATGCGCGCCGAGGTGGCGCAGTGGGTGGCGGAGGAACTGTGCGTTGCTCCGGATCAGGTGAAGGTAATCGACGCCGACACTGCGCGCGTTCCCTACGATGTCGGCACCTTTGGCAGCCGCACCACGCCCGTCACCGGCCCACAGGTGCTGCGCGCTGCCGCCGCCATGCGCGACCTGCTGCTCGATCTGGCTGCCGCCCATTGGAACGTCACCCGCAGCGACCTGCATCTCGAGGGTGGTCAAGTTGTTCACGTTGCCAGCCGGCGCACGGCTGCCTATGCCGACCTGGCTCGCGACCGCCGCATCGTGCGCATCGCCGATCCAATGCAGCCGGTCACGCCGCCCGCCGCGTGGCGCATCGCCGGTAAGCCGATGCACAAACCAGACGCACAGGCCTTTGTCACCGGGCGGCATCGCTTCACCGCCGATCTGGCGCTGCCCGGCATGCTTGTCGGCAAGGTGTTGCGGCCGCCCGCCTTCCGCGCCACGCTGCTGGAACTGGACGCCAGCGCCGCCGCAGCCATGCCGGGCGTCACGGTCGTGCACGAGGGCGATTTTGTCGGCGTCACCGCCCCAGACGAACTCACCGCTGTGCGCGCCATCGACGCCATCCGCGCCCGCTGGCAGATGGAACTACAGGTCTCGCAACCCGAACTCTTCGACTATCTCAAGGATAGCGCGATCGAAAAAGAGCTTCGGCGCCCGCCTGACGTCCCCGCCGATGGGCGGCTCGGTCCTTACTTCTCCACTGTTGGCGATGTAGCGCCAGCGCTGGCGGATGCGTACGCCACCATGTGCGAACGCTACACAACGGACTACATCGCCCATGCACCGCTGGAACCGCGCGCGGCGCTGGCGCAGTGGGAAGCGGATAGGCTCACCGTGTGGACGGGTACGCAGCGTCCTTTTGGCGTGCGCAGCGAATTGATGGCAGCCTTCGGACTGACAGCAACGCAGGTGCGCGTCATCGTGCCAGCGACGGGCGCAGGGTATGGCGGCAAACACGCCGGCGACGCCGCACGCGAAGCCGCACGGCTGGCAAAGGCTGTGCGGCAGCCGGTCAAGCTCGTCTGGACGCGGCAGGAGGAATTTACGTGGGCCTACTTCCGCCCCGCCGCGCTGATCGAGATTACCAGCGCCATCGACGCACAGGGACGGCTGACCGCATGGGAGATGACCAACTACAACGCCGGTGCGGCGGGCATCGAGCCGTTTTACGATATTCCCAATCGCAAGCTCACCTATCTTCCTGCCGACCCGCCGCTGCGCCAGGGTGCGTACCGCGCGCTGGCAAGCACGGCCAACAACTTTGCGCGCGAGGCGCACATCGACGCCTGGGCGCGACGACTGGGCGAAGACCCGCTCGCCTTCCGCCTCCGTCACATCACCGATGCGCGACTGCGCGCTGTGTTGGAAGCCGCGGCCGCTGCGTTCGGCTGGGGCGAAGACAAGACGAGGGGAGAGACGCACGGCGTCGGCATCGCCTGCGGGGTGGACAAAGGCAGCTATGTTGCAGCGTGTGTGGAGGTGGAAATCGACCCGGCCACCTATGGCGTACAGCGCGTGGTGCGAGTCGTGGAGGCGTTTGAGTGTGGCGCTCTGATCAACCCGGACAATGTGCGCGCCCAGGTCGAGGGCGCCATCATCCAGGGACTGGGCGGCGCGCTCTACGAAAGCGTGCGCTTCGCCAATGGCCGCATCCTCAACCCGGACTTTGGCGGCTACCGCGTGCCACGCTTCGCCGATATTCCTGAGATCGAGGTCCTGTTACTCGACCGCAAAGATATTCCTTCCGCCGGCGCCGGCGAGACGCCAATCATCGCCATCGCACCGGCGATTGCCAGCGCCATCTATGCGGTCTTGGGCAGGGCATCTCACCACTTGCCGCTCCTGTAATGCACCTGGATATGCTTGCGTTGCGAGGAGAGGGACAGTCGCATCCATGGCAACATGCTTCACACATCGCTTCGGATCCGCACCAGTGGGCGCAACTGGTCAAGCTCCTGTAGCAATCGCGTCACGTGCGGCTCGAACGCCGCCAGCAACTCCGGCAACGGCCAGATGCGCAAATTGCTGTCGAGCAGTTGCAGCGCGGCGCGTGCAACGCCCGTCATCAGCGTGATCGCAAACTCCAGGTCGTCGTGGCTGCGTTCGCATACATGCGCACGGAACGTCTGCATGGCCTGCGCCGCTGCCACCGCCAGGTCGGTCATGGCGCGTGGCCCGTCGCAGAGCAAGGTGTAACCTGCCAGCGGTTCGCCGCGTTCCTCCAGCGCCACGAACTCCAGAATGGCATTGGCGTCGGCGTCCGCCAGGCGCAAGAATTCGGCGCGGGCGTGGCGCATGGTTGTCTGCATGTGCGCAGCGGCGGCATCCTGAGCAGGCGCTGGATGCATAGCGCGCGTGGCATTGGCGGTGGCTTGCGCCAATGCCGCCGCTAGCGCGCCGCTCGCACCAATCGTGCCACCCGCCTGGCAGTGGTCGTGATCGCCGATGCGGTCGATGACGGCGTGGAGAGGGATCTCAGAAAGCAGAGTTTGCATGCTCATGGCGATGTGAACCTTTCTCGTGTTCGGTGGCCTGGCTGGATTGGTGGCAAAGCATAGCGCAGATAGGCCAAACCGCCAACCCCTGGAACCGCCTATTGATTGATTTCCAGGTTGTCGCGTCATATCGCTCACAATCTTCCCGGAAGCTTTGGAGCTTCTGGGAAGATGAACAGCTAACTCTGCGCCTTGGCGTCAAAGTTGGCAATTGCAAATCGTCGCGTAGACACGAGCGGCGCGCGCCAGACAACAGGTTTGTAACGCAGATGATGGCCTCCGACAGGGCAAGTTGCCTGCTTGCACAGGAGCATAGTTGCAACTGCGTCTCTTTGATGGCACGATCTTCTTGCCAGTGTCGTTCACAATTGGCAATTTTCTTTGATCAAACAGCTCTCTCTAGCAAGGAAGACAGCGTGCTCCCACCATCTCATATTGCGTACACCTGGCTGGCGCTCGACCTGGCGCAGGAGTGGCTTGATGTCTCCGCCGAGACCGATTACCGGCTGATTGCGCTGGCGGCGACCGGACCAGATTGGGTCGATAAACCCCTGGCCGCCGCTTATTTCTACCGCCGTTACAAATCAGCGGTGCTCTTTGCCCACACCCTGCTGGCAAACCTGGCCGTGCTCTGGCTGGCGATTGGGCGTTTCCCGCAACTGGGCGCCTACACTGCCGCCTGGCTGGGGCACGCGCTGCTCGACCGCCTGTGGCTCTTCCCCAATACATTCTATTGGCCGCTGCGTGGCTGGCGCTTTCACGTTTGGGGCAAGCGCGGCTCCGAACAGAGCGAGATCGGCAAAGCCTACTGGTTTGCCTTCACGCGTCGCCCGGAATTGTGGGGCTGGGAGCTAGGAGGGCTACTGGCGCTGCTCCTCTTTGTGTGGCGACGACGGCTCTATCGCTGGCCGGCGCTGCGCACCTTTATCCTGACCGGACGGCCACCGGCGCGGCGGTATGATGAACGCCAAAGGTGAGTTGAGGGCGCGCCACATTCCGTCGCCTTCCCCTGTCGATGCTACAATCTGCGCATGACTTCTTCTGCATCACCTGCGCCGCCGGACGCTGGCGCCACCCATACCGGGCGCCGCGTGCTCATCAACACTGGCGCGCTGACCAGCGCCAGCCTGTGGCGGATCGCCATCAGTTTTGTCCTCCAAATCTTGATCGCCCGGCGGTTGGGCGTCGAGGGGCTTGGCCATTACACCATTGCTCTGGCCTACCTGAACGTGAGTCAGATGCTCGTCGAGTTCGGCTTGCCGACCCTGCTCGTGCGCGACCTGGCGCAGACGCCCACGCACCGACGCACCTATTTTCGCTGGTCGCTTGGCATCCAACTGGCGACCAGTCTGTTGACCTGGGCAGGGTTGATGCTGTTGAGCTTCGTGTTGCCTTATGGCCCGGTCACGGCGGCGTCGCTGTGGTTGGTGGGCGCGTCGCTGCCCCTTTACGCTGTCACCGCCACAACCGAGACGATCTTCCAGGCGGGAGAACGCATGGAACTGGTGATGGGCGTCGAAGTGGTGATCAACACGCTCATTTTGCTCTTCAGCCTGGGCGTGCTCTGGCTGGGCGGCGACGAGCTGGCGCTAATCGCCGTGATCATTGCCACACAGGCGATTTCGGCGGTGATCTGTCTGGTGTTATTGGCGTACAGTGGATTACTGGCGGCCCCGCAGGAAGCCACGCCGGTCAGGCTTGCCGCCTTGCTGCGCCGGACTATGCCATTTTTTGGCCTGGCGCTCTCCGATGTCTTGTTGCAACGGCTGGACATTCTGCTGTTGGGCGTCATCGCCGGCCCGACAGTGACGGGCATTTACAGCGCAGCCTACAACGTCGTACGCGTGTTAATGAAACTGATCCAGAGCTTCTGGCGTGCGCTTTACCCGACCTTGAGCCGGTTGCAGCGTTACGCTGGCGATCGCTATGTGCGGCTGCAGGCATTGAGCCTACGCTTTGGCTTGCTCGCCGTATTGCCGATGGCGACGATCAGTTTTGGCGTGGCGCCTGACCTGATGC
>DGFH01000082.1:17878-32852 GCA_002391565.1 Anaerolineales bacterium UBA3905 | reverse complement strand
CGGACGCTGGTGTCTTATTACTGATTTCTAGGTTGACATTTTATGAACGCAGTGTTGCGTATTACGCGTTGCGTGAGGGGTTCCGACACGTAGCACGCAACACGTAATACTGAAAATATGAAAACTCTGCCTAGCAATCAGTAGCTCTTCCCAACATGATTGAAGCGATTCGGCCAGGAATCGCCCACCGCCCAAAGAGGTTGCACCTTGATGAGACGGCAGCCTCACTGCGCCAGCGCCACGAAGCTCAGTTCCAGCCGCACATCTTCGCTGACATCGGCCACGCCCGGCGCGCTGGGAATCTGCAGATCGAACATACTCCGTTGCACTGTCGCCTGCGCCAGCCCCGTGATCTGCGTGTCGCTGTTGGCGGTCAGCGTCACGGCAAAGGTCACCGGCGCCACGTCGTCGCGAATCTGCAAGTCGCCCGTAATCTCAAAGCTGAAGCTGTCACTCGGCTTCACCGACGCCGGTAGACCGACAATGCCTGTCGGTGTGAAGGTGATGAACTGATACTTGTCGTCCGCCGATTGCAGGATGAAGCGGCGAATGGCGCGGTCGCGCAGGTTGCGATCAGTTTTTAATTCGCGCGCGTTGACGATGATCTGACTGACTGAAGTATTGGCGGGCGTGACCAGATCGATGTCAATGGTCCCTGTGATCTGATTGGTGGCGCCCTTCACCTCGATCGGCATCCCCAACAACACCTCGTTGATGAAAAAACGCGCTTCCGATTGGGCAGAGTCGATCACAAAGGTGCGTACATCGGCCGAGCTTGGCGCAAGTGATTGGGCGGCCTGCGCTGCTGGCGCAGCGGTAGGCGGGACAGGCGTGGCAGTGGGCGGCGCAACTGTCGGCGTAGGCGTTTCGCCGCCGCCACACGCGACCAGGAGCAGCGCAAAGAGTAAGACAACCAGCCCGACTTTGGTGCGGTGATTCATAGTGCTCTCATTTCTGAGTTCATCGCTTATCTGACGCCAGAGCGCAGAGACACTGAGATGCGCAGAGCAAAGACAACATGGAATACTACCTGGCTGTGCATCTCTGTGCCTCTGCATGAAGGACAGCAAGTCTCTAAACAGGGTGAGCCTGCGTGCAGTTACTCAGAGGCAACCGGCGGCAGGCTCTTGAGATACTGCGCAATCGCCAGTGCATCGGCTTCAGTCAGGCGGCTGGTGCCGCTGTCGATGATCATCTTCATTGGCCCTTCGACTGGCGTGCCATCGTCGTAGACGCCGGTCAACAGGAAGCTGGCGATCTGTTCTTCGGTCAAGAAACTGATATTTGACGATTCGTGCGGCGTCAGGTTGGGCGCAATCGTGTCCTGCAAGGGTGCGCCGGCCAGGAAACGCGTCATGTCGGGCGCACCATTTTCCCCGCGCGGCGTGTGGCAGCGCCCACAGTTGGCGATGGCTACGATGTAGGCGCCGCGCTCGACGCCTTCCGTTGGTGCAACTGCAGGTGGCGGGTTGGCGGGTGTGAACGGAGCTGGCGCTGCCGTCAATTCACTGGCTGGCACAGCATTGACAACTGGCGGCGCCAGCTTGAGCGCCGCGGCCAGGTCATACGCATCCTGATCGGAAAGATTGCTGAAAGCCATGTACGGCATGATTGGATGGAGCTGGCTGCCATCGGGACGCATTCCCAGGCGCAGCGCGTTGACAATGTCCGTCTCGCTCCAGGCGCCGATGCCGGTCTCCGGATCGGAGGTGATGTTCGGCGCATAGACCACGCCAAATGGCCCCTCGAACTTGTTGCCGCCTGCTGGCGCGCCCAGGTCGCGGTTGAAGTGGCAGCCGCAACCTGTCGTCATGGCGAAGATGTAACCGCCGCGCGCAGGGTCGCCAACCATGGCGATCTCCTCAGCAGGAGCAGCGGTGGCTTCTTCGGCTGGGGCGGCTGTAGCCTCCTCCGCCGGCGCCTCGGTCGCTGCTTCCGTTGCAACTTCGGTTGCTGTGGCGTCCCTTGCCGGCGCAGTGATGGGCGCACAGGCAACCAGCACGGCCGCCAGTAGCGCCAGCGCCGCTGCTGCGATGGTCATCTGCCCCATGACGCTGTGCCGGCGGTGCGCCTGTTTTTCACTCAAGTGCATCTTTTCCTCCTTGCCTTGTTCCGATTTGACTAATGATGGGCATTGGTTGCGTTGCCAGGGTCGACGTTCAGCAACTACTGATGGATAACGTGACAGCTTTGTGATTTGGATTGGCGGCGAGGATGAATTTGTGGCTTTTCATGCGTGCAACTACACTCGCATCATGTCGTACACACGTGCACGCGTGTTCTCGATCCTCGCCCTGTTGGCGGGTTGCGCCAGCCTGGTCTATGTGCTGGGCAATCTATCGCCCTACAGCGAGAGCAATGCGCTCAACCCGATGGCGCTGCTGGCCTTGTTGGCAAGCGTCTTCCTGACGAGCAGCAGCGTCAGCGCGCTGTTGGCGCTCAGCTTGCATCGCCGCTGGCCGGCGCTAGCCGGGCGCACCGCGCGCCAACGTCGCCAGGCGCCCACCGCCGAGCCGGCGCTGCGGCAAGGCATCCTGGCGGGAGTGGCGACGATCACGCTGCTTGCCTTCGCCATCTTGCGGATGCTGGACGTCGCCGTGTTGATCGTGACGCTGCTTGTCGCCGGGCTGATCGAGGCGTTTGTGCAAAGCAGACAATAGGAGGATTTACTTTGGGCAATCGGATTCGAATCGTGGGGCTTGGGCCTGGCCCGGCGGAACAGATGACGCTGGCCGCCTGGCAGACAGTGACGCAGGCGACGGTGTTGGTGTTGCGCACTGAACGCCATCCCGCTGTGGCGGAAGTGTTGGCGCACCGGGCGCCGCCCGTACTGCAGTGTTGTGATGATCTCTACGAGGCGCACACCAGCTTCGCCGATGTCTATGCGGCGATAGTTGACCGCGTGTTGATGCTGGCGCAGACGCACGCCGAGGTCGTCTACGCCGTGCCAGGACATCCCAACGTCGGCGAGATGACGACGCCACTGCTCCGGCAACGGGCATTGGAGGCAGGCATCACGGTCGAACTCATCGGCGGCATGAGTTTCATTGAACCTGGCTTCGCTGCTGTAGGCGTCGACCCGATGGACGGCGCACAAATTCTCGACGCCATGCTTCTGGCGCGTCAGCATCACCCGATGGTCGATGTCAACCTGCCGTTGTTGTTGGCCCAGGTCTATGCCCGCTGGTTGGCGTCGGATGTCAAGCTGACGCTGCTCAATGCCTACCCCGCCGACCATCCAGTCACGATTGTGCAGGCCGCGGGGAGTGCGGCGCAAACGCTGCGCACAGTTGCCCTGGCTGAACTGGATCACAGTGACGGTTTCGACCATTTGACCAGCGTCTACGTGCCGTCATTGCCGCCCCACTCCAGCTTCACGGCCTTGCAGGAACTGGTGGCCCACTTGCGGGCGCCAGAAGGCTGCCCCTGGGATCGCGAACAGACGTTGACTTCGCTCCGCGCCGATCTGCTGGACGAATGCGCCGAGTTATTAGAAGCTATCGACGCCGATGATGAGCAGGACAACCGCGCCGCCATCTGCGAGGAGATCGGCGATGTGCTGCTCTCGGCGACGATGTTGACGCAGATCGCCACGGAGGAAGGTCGCTTCCAGATGGGCGACGTGGTGCGCGGGGTGGTGACCAAGCTGATCCGTCGTCATCCGCACGTCTTCGGCGATGTGGCCGTCAGCGGCGTGGATCATGTGCTGGCAAATTGGGACGCCATCAAGGCGCAAGAGAAAGCCTCACAAGGCGTGACGCCGGGGCCGCTGGATGGCGTGGCGCCGGGCTTGCCGGCGCTGGAAAAGGCGCGCAAACTTCAGTCCAAAGCGGCAAAAGCGGGCTTATTGGATCGCCGCGCACTGGCGCTCGCCGAACCGACGCTGGCGTCCCTGGTGGGCGACGCCCCCGACGAAGCGCGTATCGGCGCTATACTCTGGCAGCTGGTGGCGCTGGCAAACCTGCATCATATCAGCGCCGAGGATGCTCTGCGCGCCTATACTGTGCACTATCGTCGCCATGCGACGCTTTCAACGTAAACGTCATCAGCCTCACTGCAAAGGATCCACATTCACCATGACAACCCAAACCTTGATCTACAACGGCGTTCTGCTCGACGGCACAGGGCGCGAGCCCATCACTGATGGCGCTGTACTGGTCGAAGACGAGCACATTGTAGCCGTTGGCGCGCGGCGTCAACTTACTGCGCAGCCAACTGCCACCTTGCTCGACGCGCACGGCGGTTGGATTCTGCCCGGGCTGATCGACACTCATGTACACGTCATGTTGGAGGGGCTGGACATCCCCAGAATGCTGGCGACGCCTTTCTCTTACAACTTCTACAAAGCGATCACCCATATGCGGCGCACGCTTGACGCTGGCATCACCACTGTGCGTGACGCTGGCGGCGCTGATCTGGGCATCAAGCAAGCGCAGGCCGATGGGCTGATCGTTGGGCCGCGTTTGCAGATCAGCGTGACGGCGCTCAGCATCACTGGCGGTCATGGTGACGGCTGGATGCCCTCCGGCTTTGCATTCGACATCTGGCCGCCCTATCCTGGTATGCCCGACAACAAGTGCGACGGCGTAGAGTCCGTGCGCCAGAAGGTGCGCGAGGTCTTGCGCGCTGGCGCCGAAGTGATCAAGGTGTGCGCCACCGGCGGCGTCCTCAGCCCAACCGACCATCCCGAATTCACGCAGTTTACGGAGGAGGAACTACGCGTGATGGTGCAGGAAGGCGCTTACCGGCGCGGGGTCAAGGTGATGGCGCACGCCCAGGGCGTTGAGGGCATCAAAAATGCCGTGCGCGCCGGCGTCCATTCCATCGAGCACGGCATCTATCTGGACGACGAGGCCATCGACTTGATGCTGGCGCACGGCGCGTTTCTGGTGCCAACCTTACTGGCGCCACTATCTGTATTGGAGCAAGCTGAAACGAAAGGCAACATGCCCGAGTATGGCGTGCGCAAGGCGCGCGAGACCATCGAAGTGCACAGCGAGAGCATCGCCCGCGCGTATCAGGCAGGGGTGAAAATTGCTATGGGCACCGACGCCGGCGTGATGCCACATGGCACGAATCTGCGCGAACTGGGGTTGATGGTCAACATCGGGATGTCCCCCCTCGAGGCCATCGTCGCCACCACGAAAACCGCCGCTGAATGTCTGGGGTGGCAAGATCGCATCGGAACGCTGGAAGCAGGCAAACTGGCCGATCTCATCATTGTGCGCACTGATCCGCTCGCCAACATCCGTTCGCTCGAACAGCCCGATAATATTGTGCTGGTGATGCAGGCAGGTCGCATTGTCAAACAATTGTGACTCGGTAAGATAATTTGACAGTGCAGTTTATTACCCCCGATGCGACGCGGCGTCCTATCGCGCCGGGGTGATAAACTGCACTGGTGTATCTGTTGATAATTTGACAGCGCTGGCCGACCTGAGTACACTGTGCTTGCGCAAACGTTTGCTCATGTTCTTCAGGCAGAGGTGTTCGATGGCGCACGTCTCCATTATCGATATCGCCCGGCTGGCGCAGGTCTCGCCCTCCACAGTTTCACGCGCACTGCAAAACCACCCGCGCATCAGCCCGGAACGCCGCGCCGAGATCGTGGCGCTGGCGGAGCAACTGGGCTATCGTCCCAGCCAAGTGGCGCGCAGCCTGGTCACCGGGCAGACGCACACCCTCGGCGTAGTCGCGTCGGATGTCACCGACCCCTTTGTGGCAGAGGTGCTCAAAGGCGTGGAAGCGGCGGCGCGCCGCGCCGATTACGGCCTGCTCATGGCGATGTCCAATCGCGACCCGGCGCAAGAGATCGAGGCGGCGGCGGTGCTGCTTGACCACCAGGTGGATGGATTGATCGTGATCTCCAGCCGCGCGCCGGAACGCTACCGCCACCTGCCGCGTACGCGCGCACATGCGGTGGGAGGCGCTGTGCCCGTCGTCTTGCTAAACCATGACTTCAGCGAGGCCGGCGTCTACAGCGTGCGTATGGACAACGCCGGCGCCGCCAGCGCAGCCGTGACTTTGCTGAGCCAGCTCGGACATCGTCACATTGCCTTCATTGCCGGGCCGGGCGGTGGACAGAGCAGTCATGCACGCATGACCGGCTACCTGCAGGGGTTGGCGCTCAACCACCTGACGCCACTGCCTGAGTTGATTCTGCAGGGCGCCGGTATGCTGGAAGATGGCTGGGAAGCGCTGGCGGCGCTGCAGGCGATGCAGCCGCGCCCGACAGCAGTGCTCTGCTACAACGATCTGGCAGCCATGGGACTATTGGCCGCCGCTGCAAAGGCGGGCGTCGGCGTCCCCGATGCGCTCTCTGTGGTGGGCTTCGACAACATTCCGCTCAGCGCCTACACCGTCCCTGCGCTGACGACCGTTGAGCAGCCCAAGGCGGCTCTGGGGCAGGCGGCAGTCCGAACCTGCCTGCGTGCGCTGGCCGGGGAGCCGGCGCCGCCGGTGGTTATGAGCGGTCAGATCATCTTGCGCGCCAGCACCGGCCCCTGCCGTTTGCCATCTGCAGTTGGTTAGTCATTCGTCTGTTTGTGCAAACGTTTGCTCTGGCCGGCAAAAGTATGTCCGGCGTCAGCAGGCGCGCGTTGTGCGGAAATGTCGTGGTGACGTCCTCATCCGTCAGAGTTGAGAAGGAGTTAACAGTAATGTCTCGGAAGATTCGTGTAGCAATTGCTGGTGTGGGCAACTGCGCCAGTAGCCTGGTGCAAGGTGTGTATTACTACGCCGACGCCAAAGCCGGCGATCGGGTGCCTGGGTTGATGCATGTCGACCTGGGGGGCTATCACGTCAGCGACCTGGAGTTCGTGGCGGCTTTCGACGTGGACGCAGCAAAGGTCGGCAAAGATTTGAGCGAGGCGATCTTCGCCGGTCAGAACAACACCTATCGCTTTGCAGCGCCGCCACACCAGGGCGTCACTGTGCAGCGTGGACCGACGTTGGACGGCGTTGGCAAATATCTGCGTCAGGTGATTGTTGAAGCGGACGCGGCGCCAGTGGATGTCGCCGCCGTCTTGCGCGCCACGCGCGCCGATGTTCTGATCAATTATCTGCCCGTCGGCAGCGAAGAGGGCGCTCGCTTCTATGCGGAACAGGCGCTGCAGGCCGGGGTTGCCTTCGTCAATTGCATTCCGGTCTTCATCGCCAAAGACCCGGTCTGGCGTCAGCGTTTCGAGCAGGCAGGTGTGCCGATTATCGGGGATGACATCAAGAGTCAGGTCGGCGCCACGATCACCCATCGCGTCTTAACCCGCCTCTTTGAGGATCGGGGTGTGCGCGTCGACCGCACCTATCAGCTCAACTTTGGCGGCAACACCGATTTTATGAACATGCTGGAGCGCGACCGCCTGGAAAGTAAGAAAATCTCCAAGACCAATGCCGTAACCTCTCAAATCAGCGAGCGCCTGGCTGAGGAGAGCGTGCACGTGGGCCCCAGCGACTACGTACCCTGGTTGACCGACCGCAAGTTCTGCGAAATCCGCATTGAGGGCACGACCTTTGGAGATGTGCCCTTGCTTTTGACGGCGCACCTGGAGGTCTGGGATAGCCCGAACAGCGCGGGGGTGGTGATCGACGCGGTGCGCTGCGCAAAACTGGCGCTAGATCGCGGCATCGGCGGCGCGTTGTTGGGGCCGTCGAGCTACTTCATGAAAAGCCCGCCCGAGCAATACACGGACGACGTATGTCGGTGGAAGGTCGAGGAGTTCATTGCTGCCGCCCGTCAGCCTGAGCTGGTGTTGGCGTAAGAGAGGAACGGGACTCGCCGCTCCTCCGGTGGGGGCGGCGAGTCCTGGTGTGCGTCAGCATTCAATCACGTTGACCGCCAGCCCACCGCGCGCCGTTTCTTTGTATTTGGTCTTCATGTCGGCGCCGGTGTCGCGCATCGTCTTGATCACCTTGTCAAGTGAGACGTAGTGGGTGCCATCGCCGCGCAGCGCAATGCGCGCAGCGTTGATCGCCTTGATCGCACCCATAGCATTGCGCTCGATACAGGGAATCTGCACCAGCCCACCCACCGGGTCGCAGGTTAGACCCAGGTTGTGCTCCATCCCGATCTCGGCGGCGTTCTCGACCTGGTCGGGCGCGCCGCCGCGCACCTCGGCCAGCCCGGCGGCTGCCATGGAGCAGGCGACGCCGACTTCGCCCTGACAGCCAACGTCGGCGCCAGAGATGCTGGCATTCTTTTTGTAAAGCGTCCCGATGGCGCCAGCGGTGAGCAAAAAACGGATCACGCCGTCGTCGTTGGCGCCGGGCGTGAAGCGGGTGTAGTAGTGCAGCACCGCCGGGATGATGCCGGCTGCGCCGTTGGTGGGGGCCGTTACGACGCGGCCGCCCCAGGCATTTTCTTCGTTGACCGCAATGGCATAGACATTGACCCAGTCCATCACGTTGAGTGGATCTTGCAGGTTGGCTTCCGGGCGTGCGACGAGCTGGCGGTAGAGTTCAGCGGCGCGGCGTTTCACCTTCATGCCGCCGGGGAGAATGCCCTCAGCTGTGATCCCGCGCTGCACGCACTCCTGCATCACCTCCCAGATGCGCAGCAGCCCGGTGCGAATCTCTGTCTGGCTGCGCCACGCCTGTTCGTTTGCCAGCATGATCTCGCTGATGCTCAATCCATGCATCTGGCATTGTGCGAGCAACTCCGCCGCTGTGTCGAACGGGTAGGGGAGCGCTGTGTCATCTTCCTTGATGCGTGCGGCGCCGGTGGCGTTTTCATCCACGACAAAGCCGCCGCCTACAGAATAATAGGTGGCGGCGTCGAGAAAGGCGCCATTGGCGTTGAGCGCAGCCATCGTCATGCCGTTGGGGTGATAAGCCAATGCGGCGCGGCGAAAAAGGAGGTGCTGTTTTTCGACGAAAGCAATCGGATGCACGCCCAGCAGGTCGAGGCTTTGCGTCGCGCGAATGGCGTCGATGCGCGCCTGGACGGTCGTGGCGTCGACGGTTTCCGGCTCTTCACCTAACAGCCCCAGCATGACAGCTTTATCGGTGCCATGTCCCTTGCCGGTGGCGCTCAACGAGCCGAATAATTCGGTGCGCACAGCGGCGACGTGGGGCAGCACGCCATCGCGTTGGAGCCGTAGCGCAAACATGCGCGCCGCCTTCATTGGCCCCACCGTGTGGGAACTGGAGGGGCCGATGCCGATCTTGAATAGATCGAAGACGCTAATTGCCATGACGTTTGGGTTTCAGGAACAATGTAATTTCGCTACGATTGTGAAAAAGTTGCCGCGCCCCGGCGATCGTATATTGTGCACGCAGAATTGCAAAAGTCTGGTCGAGCACAGGTTGGCGATCCTGTTCGGGCAGCTTGACGGTCATCAGCGCCCAGCCGTGGGGGTAAAGCAGCTTCGCATATGCGGCCATGACGCGCGCCGAATCGCGGGCGTCCATACGCATGTCGTTCACAATGATGTCGAAGCTGTCGGGGTCGCTGTGTAAATATTGCTCGGCGGTCATGCGGCGATGGCGCACGCCTGGATCGCCGTTCAAGCGCGCATCCAGGTCGCCGGGGTCGACGGCAGTGACGTACTGCCCCGCCCGACGCAGGACGCGCGTCCAGCCGCCGGGCGCCGCGCCCAAATCAAGCGCCACGCCATGCGCGGGCATCTCGATCCCGAACACTTCGATGGCCTCCAGCAACTTAAATTCGGCGCGGCTGATCTGTCCTTCCTCGCGCGCAAAGCGACGCATCCCGCCCGCCCAGTTCGACAGGTTGTCCGCCGCCAACGAAACGCCTGCCAGCGCCGCTAACCGTTTGCCCTTGCCCGGCGTTGTTCCCCCAATCATCAGTTGTGGCTCAGCCTGCCAGTGTTTCAACACAGCGCACGCCACCGAGACGACCTGCACCGGCGCCCGCACGTCCAGCGGTGGGCCAGACTCTGTCGTTAACGCCGAAGCCAGCGCCGTGTTGATGTCAAAGGGTTTGTAGGGAACGTCGGCCAGCACACGCGTCTGTACGGAGAAACTCAGACCTGGCTCCAGCGCGGGTAGAACGCCCGGCAAGGTGCGCGCCAGATAGGCCGGATCGCCGGTGTGACCGCCTAGCGGCGCAACCACCTGCACCGGCGCCACGTGGCGCACGAAGATGGGGGGAGTGCGCCGCCACTGCGCCGCCAGCGTGGCGAAGGGCAGCCTGGCGTCGACCAGCAGCACGCCATCCGCTAACATTTCCAGGACGAAGGCGTCAGGGGCGGCAGCGCGCACTTCCGCCAGCGCCTGTTCAACCGAGCCGTCGTCACAAGAAAGGATGAAGATGGAGTCTGTGGTCATGCGATTGTGCGCCCTGCTTCCAGTGTTAGCGCTGCACGCAGATGTGTGACCATCTCCAGCGCGCGCGCAGCAGCGTCCCCAATATGTTCGCTCGCATCCAGCAGCGTGGGCACAGCCGCAGCAGGCACGAACTGCGTGATCTGCGGGTCGGCCGCCAGCAGATCGGCCAGGGGATTGGGCCGTCCGGCTTGCAGCGCCGCCCACGCTGCCAGGCTATGCGCACGGATCACTTCGTGCAACACCTGGCGGTCACCGCCGGCCTGCACCGCTGCCATCAACACGCGTTCAGTGGCGGCAAAGACGCCATACTCGCGCAGGTTGCGAGCAATCGGCCCCGACCAGAAGTGCATCTCCGCCGCCAGCCGTCGGGCGCGATTCAACGCCTCGTCGGTCAGCAGGAAGGCTTCGGGCAGTAAGAGCCTGCGGTTGGCCGAGTCGTCAAGCGTGCGTTCTAGCAAACTCAGCGCGGCGTTGTCCCACGCCACGCGTGGCAGCGCCGCCACCAGCCGCGTCAGGCTGTCGATATTTTCTGCAGTGATCGGGTTGCGTTTGAAGGGCATGGCGCTCGAACCGACCTGTTTGGCGCCAAAAGGTTCGCTCCATTCGCCGAAAGGTGGGCTTTGCAAGATGCGCAGGTCGAAGGCGAACTTGTGCAGGCTGGCGCATACGCCTGCCAGTGCGTTGAGCACCAGCCAATCTTGCTTGCGTGGATAAGTCTGTGTTGCAACTGGAAATGCTTGCAGTCCTAGCGTCGCCATCACATGGTCTTCGAGCTGACGCGCCGTCCAACCGCTGCCTTCCAACAATTGCGTGTAGCTGGCGCTAGTGCCAACGGCGCCTTTCAGCCCTTTGCCGCGCACACCTGCGCGCACGCGGCGCAACTCCTCCAGATCGCCTAGCAGGTCTTGTGCATATTGCGCCAGACGATAGCCGAGTGTGGTTGGCTCGGCGGGCTGGATGTGGGTGAACGCAATCGTGGGGGTGTGCGCCTCGGCTTCAATGCGGTCGGCCAGCGTCGCCAATAAGGCAGCAAGTTGGGCGATCACCAGGTCGAGCGCATCGCGCAGGCGGATGGCGTCGACATTGTCCAGCACATCCATCGAGGTGGCGCCGAGATGGATGATGGCGCCGCCGACCGGGCACTGCTCCGCGTAGGTCTTGATCTCCGCCATCAGGTCGTGACGAATCTCGTGCTCGATGGCCTCGGCGCGGGCGATGTCGATGTCGTCCTGATGGGCGCGCAGGTCGGTGACTTGTTCTGCGCTGACCAGCCCGGCGGCGTGTTGCGCTTCGGCCAGTGCAACCCAGACGCGGCGCAACAAGCGGCGTTTGTGCACCTCACTCCACAGCCGGCGCATCGCGTCACTGCCATAGCGCCAGGTGAGAGGGGAAAGATATGTTTCGTGATCGAACATCGTGCAGCCTCGCGTGGAGGAAAGATAGTGATCAGGAGATTGGGAGCTTGAGTGATTAGCGAATTGGACAAAACTGGCGCGTTCCCGCACCAGTCGCCCAATCTCTTAATCTCGCCATCTCCAGGTTACCAAAACCCATCATCTTGGTTGTAGCCAAATTCTTCGCAGATGGCGGCGACGACTTCGACCACCTGATCGTGCAGGACGCCGTTGGTGGCGATCAGACCGTTGTGGGCGCGCACGTCACGTTTGTTGTAGCGCAGCGGATTGCCCCAGCAGTCGGTGATGCGACCGCCCGCTGCCTCCAGGAGCGCCTGCGGTGCGCACAAATCCCACTCTTTGCAGCCGGGGCTGGGGTGAATGTACAGGTCGGCCAGCTGGCGCGTGATCAGCCCCACTTTCAGGCCAACGCTGCCCGACACACGTTCGCGCGTGATGTTGAGTTGGGCGCGGATGCGGTCGACGATCTGTTGACGATGGCTGCGGCTGCTCACCATTGTCATCGCTTTGATGTCGGCCAGGTCGCTGACGGTAAGTTCAACGCGCTCGCCATCCTCGTAAAGAAATGCGCCCTGGCCGACAGCGCCAGCGTATAGCAGGCCGGTGGCTGGTTGCTGCACCACCCCCAGCACCGGGCGACCTGCCACCGCCAGCCCGATCATGATGGAAAATTCACCGTTGCGGGCAATGAATTCTTTTGTCCCATCGAGCGGATCGATGATCCAGACGCGCGTCTGGTTGAGTCGCGCCAGGTCGTCCTTCGATTCTTCCGACAGAATGCCGTCGTCGGGAAAGCGGGCGCGGATGCGGTTCACGATGTGCTGGTTAGCGCTACGGTCAGCCTCGGTGACCGGTTCGTCGCCGGGCTTATAGCGCACTTCCGATGAGCCGATGTAGAAGGTGTTGACGATCGTTGCCGCCTCGCGCGCCAGTCTGGCGACGAACTCCAATTCCTGGGTCAGATCAAGTGTGGAAATCTGCTGTTCAACCATGAGAAATGTCATTCTATGCGCTTGTTCGATTCAATACGGTGCGATACTGTACCCAAAACATGTGGCTTGCGCAAAGTTGCCATTGGATAGAATGCAACAGTGATGTGTTACTGACGATCTGCTGCGCAGCGCACCCCCAGCCAGTTGGCGGCTGTACGCGGTGCGGTTGGGTTCAATGCCGTTGTGCGCAAGTCCTCTGCGGCGTCGGCAAATGAACCACCCTTGACCAGATACAGCGTGGCGCCATCTTGCGTGATCGCTGTCGCGGTCCACTCGGCCACGTTGCCGGCCATGTCGCTGGCGCCTAAGGGGCTGTCGCTTGCCGGCTGAAACGAACCAACCTGCATCGTATCGCCGATGCCGAGCGCAGCGCTGTTGGCGCGTTGCACGGCGAATTCGTCGCCCCAGGGGTAGCGAAACATGCGATGGGTGGCAGGGGCAAATGCCGCAGCCACCTCCCATTCGGCGGCGGTTGGCAGCCGTTTGCCCATGAAGCGGCAGAAGCGCGCAGCGCTGTCGTAATCGAGATTGATCATGGGAAAGCGAGAGAACGCCGGGTCGAGCAGATAGCCGGAGCGGGTGGCGCTGGCGGTCGTAGCCGGCCACGGACAGGCGCCACGTTCGTAGCAGCGCCGATAATCGGCGACGGTTGCCTCGAAGCGGTCGATACGAAAGGCGGGCAACTCCACCACCTCCGCCGCACCGTCTGGCTTCAGGGTGACGGTGTAGCTGCCCGCCGGTGCGTCGATCATGCCCGCATCCTGGCTGCGCTGCCACCATACGACGGCGCCCGCTATCACTGCCACCGCTGCCACCGCGCCCATCACCCACAGCCAGTGGCGGCGCTGCTGGCGAACCGCCTCGCCTTCAACCCAGGTGGGCGTCAACGGCGGCGCCGGTTCTTCTTTGACCTCCAACGCCGTCGGCGGTGTTGGCGCTGCGCTTAACGCCGCCAGCGCGGCGGCGGCCTGGCTCCGTCGCATCGGATCGGTGGCGGCAATGGTGCGCAGGCGCTCGCTGAGAAGGGCGGCCCATGCGTTGCTCTGGGCGTCGCTCTGGTGCAGCCGCTGTAGTTCCGCGACGGATAGCGGGGGAGTAGCCTGAAACAGTGCATCCTCCAGCACAACGGCGGTGCGTTCCGGGTCGCTCTGATAGCGCAGCGCCGTCAACATGCCGCGCCGCCGCGCTAAAGCGGTGCGCAGCAGCAATGTGCGGTGACTTTCGTCCAGGTCATGACCGGCTTCCAATACGAGCAGCCCGTCGCGCAGTAGTTCGTCTGGTGGCAGCACGCCACGTCGCCACCATGCGTCCAATGCAGCATCGAGGCTGCGTCGGACCCGTTGCGTGCGTGCATCACTGGCCGGCGGCGATGAAGCGACCGAACGGCTACCCGGTCGTCGGTAGGCAGCCGTTTCGTCATCGTATTCCCAGGCAATCTCGTTGGCGACGCTGGCCGGCGTCGCCGCGGCTGGCGGTTCTTCCTTGCGAAATGACATGCGCATCATTGTATGCAGTGCAGGGAAAAGTGCAAACGCCGAGAGTAGAGGCACGGCGCGCCGGAATTGGCGCACACTTCGATTACGGGCTAGAATCAAGTCAGGGAGTAAAACAACGTTCAAACCGTCTCTCAGACCCATTGGGGTGAAGCATGAGTCAGAAAGAGCTCGGCTACGTCGAATTGGAGTGGACTTGTCCGGTTTGCAAGACGCGCAACCCCGGCACGCAGAATACATGCAGCGGATGCGGCGCCGCACAACCGGAGCAAGTGCAATTCGAGACGCCGGCGGCAGCCGTGCTGGCGGATGATCAGGCAAAGATTGCACGCGCCAAAGCAGGCCCGGATAAGCATTGCGCCTTCTGCGGCGCACGCAATCCATCCACCGCCAAGACCTGCAAACAATGCGGCGCCGACCTGACCGAGGGCAAGGCGCGTGAGGCAGGCAAAGTTGTCGGCGCGTATGTCGCCGACACCGGCGCGGTTGTCAAGTGCGCCGCCTGCGGGATGGAGAATCCGGCAACGGCGCGGCAGTGTGTACGCTGTGGGGCGCCTTTGGGGAAGGAAACTGTCGCGCCCGCCGCCACACCAACGCCTGCCCCCACGCGCGGCATGGGACAGGGCGTGCTCGTCTTTGCCATCATCGGCGTCGTCATTGTGCTGGCGTTGGGCTGGCTGGTCTTCGCCATGTTCCAGACGAATGAGACCGTGGCGACCGCCGTCGATGCGCGCTGGGAGCGTTCTATCGCCATCATGGGACAGGTGCCGGTGCGCGTCAGCGCCTGGCG
>DGFH01000082.1:9368-17754 GCA_002391565.1 Anaerolineales bacterium UBA3905 | reverse complement strand
CGCCGTCGATGCGCGCTGGGAGCGTTCTATCGCCATCATGGGACAGGTGCCGGTGCGCGTCAGCGCCTGGCGTGACGAGGCGCCCGCCAATGCTGCGGAGCTGAGTTGCCGCTCCGAGGTGCGTTCGACCAGCGACGCGCCGCAACCAGGCGCACGTGAAGTTTGCGGCACACCCTACACCCTGGACACCGGCACCGGGATGGGCAAGGTCGTGCAAGATTGCGTCTACGAAATCTACGATGACTACTGCACCTACACGACGTTGCAGTGGGGCGTCGTCAACACGGTTGTCCAGCGGGGCAGCGGCCTGACGGCGACATGGCCTGGTGTGAATCTGCGCGCCGGTGAGGAGCTGGGGCAGCGCGGCGAGAAATATATGTGCGTCGTGCGGGCGGATGACCGAGAATACACCTTCGACTTGCGCAGTATGGCGGAGTTCGAGCAGTGCCAACCCGGCAGCAAGTGGAAGCTGACCGTCAACTCGCTGGGAAGCGTCGTTGAGGCGGCGCCGGAGCGGTAAGAAGATCAAGTTTCCGGGCTAGACTCCGGGCGCGTTGGCGTCTGCAACCTTACAAAAAGAATACACTATTTGCCAGATGACTGCATCACATCCGGCAGGCTATACTGTGGACGGATGGGTAATGGGTTCAGGGTTTACATGTAGGTTTTCTCCTTCTCTCTGTGTGTGTAGAGGCGCCGGTGCGTTCCCGGCGCCTCTACGATTTTGTGCGCCATTTTCCTCAACTACGAATCAAGGTCGTCGAGAGGTTGCTTCGCAACCGGCCTTCCTGACGCGCGCTACAAGCCATGCTATCATCCTTGCCATGCTGCATGCTACAGCCAGAGGAAGGAGTAGATGGCAATGACCGCTGATGTACTGATCGTAGGAGCTGGCCCGGCCGGACTGGCGCTGGCTGCCGCCCTCGACGCACGCGGGGTGCGCGTCGAGGGCGTTGCGCCTGCTGGCCCCGATGCGCCGTGGACAAACACCTACGGTGTCTGGGAGGACGAGCTGCCAACACCGACGCTGACAACTATGCTGCGGCATCGGTGGACGGATTGTGTCGCCTACGCTGACGATGACGCAATTCGACTCGACCGTGTCTATGGTTTGATCGACAATCTTCGCCTCCAGGAGCATTTGCTGACGCACAGTCGCGTGCGGTGGCGGCGCCAGGCGGCGCGCGCGATCAGGCACACTGCCACCCATTCCATGGTCACCCTGACCGATGGCAGTGAGACGGCGGCGCGTGTGGTTGTCGATGCCAGCGGCCACGCACCGATTTTCGTGCAGCGACCGGTGCACGGCGCCATTGCCTATCAGGCAGCCTACGGCGTCGTCGGGCGCTTTGCACAACCGCCAGTGCGTCCGGGGCGTCTGGTGTTGATGGATTTTCGCGCCGACTATCTTACGGTGGACGAACGTAAGCACGCGCCGCCCACTTTTCTTTACGCTATGGATCTGGGTGAAGGGCGCTTTTTTGTAGAGGAGACATCACTGGCGCATGCACCCGCCGCGCCCTTCGATATGCTTCGTGGGCGACTGCATCGACGGCTGGCGCATTGGGGCTGTCCGGTGATTGCAGTCGAGCATGAGGAGTTCTGTCTCTTTCCAATGAACATGCCCGTGCCCTTGCGCAATCAGCCTGTCCTGGGCTATGGCGGTGCAGCGAGTATGGTGCATCCAGCCTCTGGCTATCAGGTGGGGGCGGCGCTGCGCTATGCGCCGTTCGTGGCGCAGGCGCTGGCAGATGCATTACAGGCGCCCGGTGCCACGCCGTCGCGCGTCGCCCGCGCTGGCTGGGATGCAATATGGCCGCCAGCGCGACTCCAAAATCACCGGCTCTACCTGTTTGGCTTGCAGACGCTGCTCAGCTTCGACACGGCGCAGCTACAGCGCTTTTTTGCGGTGTTCTTTCGTCTGCCACGTGAGTGGTGGGGCGGCTATCTCTCCAACACGCTGACGACGCCCCAAGTCATGCAGACGATGCTTGCCCTATTTCTACGCGCACCGGGGGATGTGCGCAGGAGTTTGATGACGGCTGCTTTGCGGCGCCCCACCATGTTGTTGGCTGGCGTCTTCCCGGAAGCTCCCCGGCTTCCGGGAAGATGGTGGTAAGGCGCTCGTCTCAATCGTCGCCTGCCACCGGCTCTGGCACCACGATGCCCACCTGATTGCGCTCGCCGTCGGTGAGGATGAAGTACTCCACCGAGTCGGAAAGGGCAATCCAGCTCGCCTCGATGATGTTGGTTGAGGCGCCCACCGTTGTCCACTGGCGGTCGCCATCGCTGAAGTCGATGAGGACGCGCGTCATGGCAGCGGTGCCACTGGCGCTGTCGAGGATGCGCACTTTGTAGTCAGTCAGGTGCACGCTGCGCAGGCGTGGATAGAAGGGCATGATCGCCTTGCGCAAGGCGCGATTGAGTGCGTTGACCGGCCCGTTGCCCTCTGCCACCTCATGGAAGATGCGGTCGCCCACGCGCACTTTGACGGTGGCTTCGGAGAACATGCCACGCCCGGCGCGATGTTCGACGGCTGCGGTGTAGTCGATCATCTCGAAGGGAGGCTGGTAGCCGGCGCGGGCGCGACGCAACATCAGGTCGACGCTGGCCTCGGCGCTCTCGAAGGCAAAGCCGGCGTTTTCGAGTTCTTTGATCTGCTGGAGAATCCGTCGCTCCTCTTCCCGCGTCAGGCCATCGAGACCGAACTCTTTGCGTTTGGTGGCGATGTTGTCCTTGCCGCTCAGTTCGCTGACCAGGACGCGTGTCTCGTTGCCGATGAGCGCCGGATCGATGTGCTGATAGCTCATGACATACTTGACGACAGCATTGACGTGCGTGCCGCCCTTGTGCGCAAAGGCGCTCTGGCCGACGAAGGGTTGGTGTATGTCCGGGTTGAGGTTCGCCAGTTCGCTGACATAGCGACTCAAGTCCACCAGCTCGCGCAGGTGTTCTGGCGCCACGCACTCGTAGCCCATCTTGAGCTGCAAATCCGGGATAATGCTGATCAGGTTGGCGTTGCCGCAGCGTTCGCCATAGCCATTGACCGTGCCCTGCACCTGTGTGCAGCCGCGTCGCACGGCCTCCAGCGAGTTGGCGACGCCTGTCTCGCTGTCATTGTGCGCGTGGATGCCCAGGGTGATATGGGCGAGGGGTGCGGGGCGAGGGGCGAGGGGCGTCTCCTGGCCGAGCACTTCGCTGCGCACTGCGTCCACCGCTTCGCCGACTTGCCAGGGCAGACTGCCGCCGTTGGTGTCACACAAGACGATGCTGTCAGCGCCGCCGATGATGGCCGCCTTGAGCGTAGAAAGGGCGTACTCCGGGTTGGCGCGGTAACCATCGAAGAAGTGTTCGGCGTCGTAGACGACCTCTTTCCCGTGCGACTTGAGATAGCGCACCGTCTCGCGGATCATGCGCAGGTTTTCGTCCAGCGTGGTGCGCAGGACTTCGGTCACGTGTAAGTCCCACGTCTTGCCAAAGATGGTCACAGCCGGCGTTTTGGCGCGGATCAGTAGTTGCACCTGTTCGTCGTCCGCCGGATCGACGCCCGCCTTGCAGGTGGAGCCAAAGGCCGCCAGGCGCGCATGCTTGAGGTCAAGCTCGCTCTGGGCGCGCTCGAAAAACTCGATGTCTTTAGGGTTGGAGCCGGGCCAGCCGCCCTCGATGTAGTCCATGCCGAATTCGTCCAGCCGGCGGGCGATGCGCAGCTTGTCGTCGGCGCTCAGGGAGATGCCTTCACCCTGCGTCCCATCACGCAGAGTTGTGTCGTATAGGATAACCTTTGTCGGTTGCATGGTGATTTTCTCTAGTCAATATAGAGATTTGGAGACTAGAGAATAGAGATTGGAGATTGGTTGACTGCGCAATATTGTTGTTCGGCAATCTCCAAGCTCCTGATCTCCAATCGCTTAATCCCCAATCTCCTAGTCTCCAGTTACATCGGCAATACTCTCCAACACTCGGTCCGGCCAGATGCCGCGACCGAGGTCCTCTTTGCGGAAGCGCCCGGTTTTGACCAGCCACCCTTGAATACCCATGCGTTTGGCCCCGCGCACATCGATCTCGATGTCGTCGCCGATCATCGCCACGCGATCGTGCGGCAACGCCAGGTCGTCGAGCACCATCTGGAAGTACGCTTCGCTCGGCTTGCCGACCACGATGGCGTTCGTTTCTGTGGCATATTCCAGCGCCATTACGAACGGGCCGGCGTCGAGGAAAAGCCCCTCCGGGGTGCGCCAGTGGCGTTTCTTGTGCAGCGCCACCAGTTTGGCGCCGTTGAGCACAGCGCGGAAGGCCCGGTTGAGGCGGGCAAAGGTAAAGCTGGCGCCCAGGTCGCCCACCACCACATATTCCGGCGTTTCCTCGTCGACATCGATGCCGGTGAACTCGAGCTGCGCGTCGGGCAGGAGCAGAGGGAAGTAGCTCTTCGCCTGCTGTTCCTGCAGGTAGCGCGCCGCCACGTAGGTGGCTGTGTAGAGTTCATCGAGAGTGACCTGAAAGCCTTTGGCGTTCAGGTGATCGAGCAGCGTGTAGCGGCAATAGATGGTGGTGTTGGTCATGAAGCGGAACGGAATCTGCCGGGCGCGCAGCGTCTGAATTACCGCTGTCGCGCCCGGGATCACCTCGTCGCCCAACATGAGCACACCGTCGATATCGATCAACAAGCCGTCGATCGTGGAGAGTAGATCGGTCAAGCTTCACCTCACCCTGTGTTTTGGAGACCGGCGGCAATGCCGTTCACCGAACTGAGCACGGCAGCGGTCAGCTGCTGGCGTCGCGCGGGGTCTTGCTCGCGTTTGAGTCTGTGCAGCAAAGCCACCTGAAGATAGTTCATCGGATCCACATAGGGGTTGCGCACCTTGATGCTGCGCCGCAGAACCGGCTCCTTGGCCAGCAGGTGATCCGCCTCCACCACCAGCAATACCAGCCGTTCCGTGCGTTGAAACTCGTCGAGAATGTCGGTGAAGATCGCGGTGCGGGTGGCGGCGTCGGTTAACTCGGCGTAGAGTGCGGCGATCTCCATATCGGCTTTGGCCAGACCCATTTGTACGTTGTCGATAATGGTGTTGAACAATGGCCATTGGCGATACATCTCGCGCAATTCTTCCAGCTTGGCGGCATCCTGGCCGCCAGCGCACCACTGTTCCAGCGCCGTGCCGACGCCATACCAGCTGGGCAGGTTGACGCGCGATTGCGTCCAGGCAAAGACCCAGGGAATGGCGCGCAGGTCGCTGATGTCCTGTGTGGCTTTGCGCCGCGCCGGGCGCGAACCGATATTGAGTGCGCCGATGTGGTCGATGGGTGTCGCCTCGTGAAAATAGGTGATAAAACCGGGGCGCGAGACCAGTCCCCGATATTTGCGGAACGCCACCTCACTGAGATTAGCCATACGCTGCGCCCACACTTCTTCTTGCGCAAAGTGGGGCCGTTTGCCCGCCGTCAGCAACACGGCGTTGACCAGTTGCTCCAGGTGCCGCCGCGCCAGCGCCATGTTGGCGTAGCGCGTGCTGATCACCTCGCCTTGTTCGGTCAGCCGCACGCGCCCGCGCACCGATTCGGGCGGCTGCGCCAGAATCGCACGATTCGCCGGGCCGCCGCCGCGCCCCAATGTGCCGCCACGCCCATGAAAGAGCGTCAGCTTGACATGATAGCGGTCACATAGCCGCGCCAGGGTGCGTTGCGCCAGGAAGAGCATCCAGTTGGCGCGCAGATAACCGCCATCCTTGTTGGAATCGCTATAGCCGATCATGATGGGCTGGCGCCAGCCGCGCGCTTCAAGATGACGACGGTAGGCGGCGTTCTCGAACAGAGCGGTCATGATTTGCGGCGCAGCGTCGAGATCGCTCACCGTCTCGAAGAGGGGTACGATGTCAATGCGTCCCAGCAATCCGGCGTCCTTTGCCAGCATCAACACTTCCAGCACGTGGCTGGCGCTGGTGGTCATGCTGATGATGTAGGTCTGTACGGCGTCCTCGTCGATCTCCTCTTTGGCGCGGCGCAGCAAGCGGAAGAGGCCGACGGTCTCATTGGTGGGCGCCGAAAAGTTGAGCTGAGCGGTTAATGGGCGCGGATTGTTGATCTCGCGTGTGAGTACAGTAATTTTGTCGGCTTCGGCCAACGCCTGATAGTCGGCGAAGATGTTGTAGCTGGCAAAGATTTCGGCTACTGCTTCGCGGTGCCGCGCTGAATGTTGGCGCGCATCGAGCGTCGCCAGGTGAAAACCGAACACCTCGACCTGCCGGATCAGCGCCGCCAGCCGTCCGCGCGCCAGCCGTTCACCATGATTCGCCAGCAGGCTGCGTTCGATGATGCGCAGATCGGCCATGAACTCGTCCACGTTGCGATAGGCGCGTGGGTTGCGAGCGCGATCATCCCATGGGCGTTCGTTCTCGGCGCGTGTGGCGCGTAATCGGCGGAACATCATGATCAGCTTCTGGCGGTACGGCTCCATGCGGAAACGTTCCAGCACCTCGACCTCGTCCTCGGGCACCAGCTTCAGGTCGGCGGCGATGCTGGCGCGCAGTTCTTCGCTCACCTGCACGCGTGTGACGGCGGGGATCAGGTGTTGATACAGTTCATCGACAGCGATGTTGTACTGCTTCAGCACCGTCTCTTTCATGGTGCGCAAGGCCTCCTCTGTCACGGCCAGCGTGACGAAGGGGTTGCCGTCGCGGTCACCGCCGATCCAGGAACCATAGCGCAGGAAGGGTGGGATGCGAAAGGTCACACCAGGAAAAACTTCCGCCAGTCCTCGCTCTAATTCTTCGTAAATTTTGGGGATCAGGTTGAAAATCGTGACTTCGAAGAAATACAGCCCGGTGCGCACCTCATCCATGACTGTGGGCGGGCGGTCACGCGTCTCATCACTCTGCCACAGCAGTACAATGTCTTCACGCAACTTCTCCATCAATTCGCGCTCTTCGCTCGGCAGCAGTCCTGGCGTGGTCAATTGTTCCAGCGTGTCGCTGATGGTGCGCAGCTTGGTGAGGATGGTCTGGCGCTTGGTCTCGGTTGGGTGCGCAGTGAGCACCGGCACGATGTACAGCTCGTCGAGGATGCGCTGAACGTCTTCTGCCGACAGCCCCTCTGCGCGCAATTTGGCGACGGACTCCGCCAGCGTCTCGCGCATCGGCACGCCGGTGGTTTGAGCTTCGCGGGCGCGGTCACGCAGGATTTCGATGCGCTGCTCGTCCTCCGCCAGGTTGACTAACTGGAAGTAGGTCGTGAATGCTTTGAGCACGGCCAGCGCGCGCGGCAAATCATCAACCAGGGCAGGCATCTGCGCTTTGATGGCGGCGCCCGCCGCCGCATCGCCTGCCCGCCATGCTTTGGAAAGGGCGCGTATCTCCTCTTCCAGGTCGAGGATGGCCTGCCCTTCCTGCTCGATAATCGTTTGCCCAAGCACGTCGCCAAGCAGGTGGATGTTGGCGCTGAGTCGTTGTTGTTGCGCTTCGTTCATAGGTAGTCAAAGAGGCGATTGGGAGATTGGAGATTGCCGCGCTGCGCACACTGTGATCGCCCAATCTCCTAATCTCCTAATCTCTCAAGCTCTCAATCTCAGATTCTCGCTGCCACTAGATCACCCATAACGGTCGTGCCGACTACTTCGCTCCCTGGGTCGGCAATGTCGCCGGTGCGCACGCCCGCCGCCAACACGTCGTCGACGGCGCGCTCGATGGCCTGCGCTTCGGTCTCCAACCCCAGGCTGTGGCGCAGCAGCAGCGCTACACTGAGGATTGTCGCCAGTGGGTTGGCAATGCCTTTGCCTGCAATGTCGGGCGCACTGCCGTGAATCGGCTCGTAAAGACCGAGCGGCAGGTTATGCGTGTTGAGTTTGTCGCCCAGACTGGCGGACGGGAGCATACCCATCGATCCAGCCAGCATCGACGCCTCGTCGGTCAGGATGTCGCCAAAGAGATTCTCCGCCACGATCACGTCGAAGGCGGCCGGTTTGCGGATCAGGTGCATCGCCATCGCATCGACGAGTATATGCTCCAGTTCGACGTCGGGATATTCTTTCATTACCTCGATGGTGACGCGACGCCAGAGACGGCTAGAGGCGAGCACATTGGCCTTGTCCACGCTTGCCAGCTTTTTGCGCCGTCCGCGCGCCGCTTCCGCCGCCAGCCGCACCACGCGCTCGATCTCCGGGCGCGTGTAGAGCATGGTGTCGTAGGCTTCGTAACCTGCTTCACCCGCTTCCTGCCGCGGGCCAAAATAGGCGCCGCCAGTCAGTTCGCGGATCACGAGCATGTCCGTGCCCGCCAGAACCGACTCTTTGATCGTACTGGCATGAATCAGCTCCTTGTGCAGCTTGACCGGGCGCAAATTGGCAAAGAGATTGAGCGCCTTGCGGATGCCAAGCAGCCCGCGCTCCGGGCGATCC
>DGFH01000082.1:0-9306 GCA_002391565.1 Anaerolineales bacterium UBA3905 | reverse complement strand
CTTGTGCAGCTTGACCGGGCGCAAATTGGCAAAGAGATTGAGCGCCTTGCGGATGCCAAGCAGCCCGCGCTCCGGGCGATCCGTAGCGGTGGGGATGTCCCATTGGGGGCCGCCGACGGCGCCGAGCAACACCGCATCGGCTTTGAGGGCGGCTTCGACAGTGGCGTCGGGCAGGCTGGTGCCGAGCTGGTCGATGGCGCAGCCGCCCATCAGTTGATGGTCGTAAACGAAGGTGTGGCCGAATTTGCGTCCGACTACATCCAGGATTTTCTTGGCTTCGTCGGTCACTTCCGGGCCGATGCCGTCGCCGGCGAGCACGACAATCTTGGCTTGCATTGGTGTTCTTTCTTGATCGCTTTCATTGGATAAAACACGGAGACGCAAACGGCAAGGGTGCGCACCCATGTCTTTGCGTCTCCGCGCCATTGCGTGTTGGTTAAGCGCTATGATATGTCAGAGTGTCAAAAATCGCCAGAAATTGTCTGGAAGGGAATCGCATTCAGCATGGCTGGTTGACCGAGGCCACTGCACCAAACAACTGGCGTCCTGCCCGTGTCGTTGTCCGTGGTGGATGTGGCGGCGCCGAACCGATGGAGGCTGCGCAGGGATCACTCTTCTAGAGGCGGTATCTGCAAGACCATACCCACGCGCAGATCGTTGGGCGAAGCCAACACCGCCTGATTGGCCTCGAAGATCGCCTGGATGCGGTCGGGCGTGCCATACAATTTAACGGAAATTGCCCATAGCGAGTCGCCCTCTTCGACCGTGTAGGTGGAAGAGGGGCGCACCAATACATTGACAAGTGAGACCTCCTGGATCCCGGGCAGGCGCGCCAGCAGAGCCGCCAGGTCGTCGCGCGCTTCGACGCTGGGCGCCGTGCCTTCGACTACCAGCAGGCCGCCTTCAAGCCGCCCGGTGACGCTTTCCGCCAGTTCGGGGCGCTGCGCCTCGATCAGCACCGTCTTCAGGTCGAATGGAGGCGCCACGATGATCGCTTGTGGGCTGGCGGCGGCGAGTGGCTCAGCCTGCTGCGCCAGGTCAGGCGCCACAACAGGCGTCGGTAATGGCGTTGGCGGCAGAGGCGTCGGGGTTTCTTCTGCGATGACTGTCACTGCGGCCGGCGCTGCAACCGACGCCGTCGTACTGGTGGGCGGCGCTGGCGGCTCTTCGCCAGCCAGTAAATCCGCAATAGGCGCGGCGGACAGCATCGAATCCAGCCAATCCGGTGGGGATGTCCACAACCACCAACCGCCTAGCGCCAACAATACGATGACGCTGACAGCGGTGATCAACCCCGGCCAACGCGACCGTCGTGGTGTGGATGAAGGGCGCACCTCCTCCATAGTTACGGGCAGCAGTTCGGCGTCGGTCAGAGGCAGTTCATCCTGGGCGCGGCGAGGGTCTGCGGGGACGCGCTGACGCGCCTGGCTGGAGCGCAGCAGCCACTCTGCTTCGCCGCGCAGCACATCATCCACCGGAATTGCTGCGACATGATGGCGCATCTCTTCCGGTTTGTTTAGACGCTTGCAGAGGATGGCGCCCAACAAATGCAGTTCGGAGGAAGGCTGATAGGCTAACCCGCGTTGCACCTCAGCCAGCGCAGCCGCCACTTCGCTCCGAGCCGACAACTCGGCAGCGCGCATGTAGAAATAACGTGACGCCTGCTGCGCGCTGATCAAGCGGCGCAAATTGGCGCCGCACGCCTCGCAGCGGTCGGCGTCTGGGCTGATTTCCACGGCATGACCGCAGTGAAAGCAAGTAGCTGCCAGCATGATGGGACCCTATGCTTTTTACTGGTACGATGTTGTCCGTTGCGAACGAGGCCCTCATGCACCTGCGCCAGTCAACCTTCGGCCTTTGCGGAGAGTTCAAACCAACGTTCTAAAGCCGTTTCCAGCGCCTGGTCAAGTGCAGTCACTTGGATCGAGTAATCCTGGAGACGCTGATAATTATCACCGATCCGGTTGATTTCGTCCAATAGCGCGAATTTGCGTGATTCAAGCGCGGCGATCTCGACTTCCAGACTCTCTAACTCGCGCTGTTCTTTCCAGGTGAGGCGGGGCGTAGACGTTTTGCGCCGCGCCGGAGTGGTGGGTGCGGGGCGAGAGCTCGCGGTCGCGGCGTTGACTGTTGCCTCGGCGTGCAGCCGCGCAAAGACGGCATAGGGGGATGGGTAGCGTGGGCCAAGGCGTCCGGCCTCCATGTTGACGAGAAAATCAACCGTGCGATCGAGAAAGTAGCGGTCGTGGCTGACGACGATCAGGGCGCCGGTGAAGTGGTCGAGAAATTCCTCCAACACCGCCAGCGTCTCGATGTCGAGATCGTTGGTGGGTTCGTCGAGCAGCAGCACGTTAGGTTGATGGATCAGTGTGCGCAGCAGGTAGAGACGTCGCCGTTCGCCGCCGCTCAGGCTGCCGATGCGTGCATATTGCATTGGACGCGGGAAGAGAAACCATTCGAGCATTTGCGCGGCCTCGACGCGGTCGCCTTCTTTGGTGCGAATCAGAGGCGCTTCCGCTTCGATGAATTCCAACAGGCGCATCTCCTCCTTGAGATCAACGCTGCGCTGGTCGTAGTAGCCGATCTGCACTGTGTCACCCCACTCCACGCTGCCGGCGTCTGGCGCAACGCGCCCGGCCAGCAGGTCGAGCAATGTGCTTTTGCCAGCGCCGTTTGGCCCGATGATGCCGATGCGGTCGCCGGGTTCCAGGTGTAGATCGACGCCCGCGACAACAGGCGCAGCGTCAAAGTTTTTGACCAGACCGTGAGCGGTGAGCACTTTTTTACCCAGCCGCCGCGCGGCCAACGCCATCGCCACGCGCTCGGCGCCGCTGTCGTACTCGATTTGCAGCAGTTCCTCGACGCGCTGTTTGCGTGCCTTTTGCTTGGTGCCGCGCGCCATCGGCTGACGACGAAGCCACTCCAGCTCGCGGCGGAGCAGGTTGCGCCGCTTGGCTTCAGCTTCGGCCAAACGCTCGTGGCGCGCAGCGCGCGCCTCCAGAAAGTGAGTGTAGTTGCCAGGGTAGCTCACCAACTGGCGGCGATCCAGCTCAACGATGCGATTGACGACGCGGTCGAGAAAGTAGCGATCGTGCGTGACCATCAACAGCGCGCCGGGCGTGGTTGCCAGGTACTCCTCCAACCAGGCGACCGTCGCCGCATCAATGTGGTTGGTTGGCTCGTCGAGAATGAGCAGGTCGGCGCGGTCGATCAGGGCGCGTGCCAGCGCCACGCGCTTGCGTTGTCCGCCGCTCAGCGTTCCTACGCGGTCGGTGAAGTTGGTCACGCCGAGCTGCGTCAGGATCGACTTGGCGTTGGCTTCCGCCGCCCAGCCGTCAGTGCGATCCATCTCTGCGCTGAGCGCCACCAATTCGGCTTGCCAAGCTGCATCATCTGGGTGCTGTTCCAATTGCGCCGTTGTCGTCTCGTAGGCGCGCAGCAGGCGCATTTGCGGTGAGTTGCTGCGGAAGATCGTTTCCAGCACAGTGAGCGCGTCGTCTAACGGCGGCTCCTGCGGCAGATACTCGATGCGCACACCACCTGGCGCCGCCACGCTGCCTGCATCGGGCGCTTCAAGGCCAGCTGCGATCTTGAGCAGTGTGCTCTTGCCGCTGCCGTTGACGCCAATCAGCCCGATGCGGTCGCCTTCGTTGATCAGCAGGCTGGCGCCGTCGAAGAGCAGGCGTTCGCTGAACTGTTTAGAAATGTTGTCGATGGTGAGCAGGTTCATGACGCCAGGTCGATTCATGGATGCGTAGGATGATTTCCAGCAGTATACCTTATGCTGGTGTTCCACCTGGAAGAAGCCGGTCAATCTGCGCTACTATCCTGGGAGTATCCTGGGGCTGGCATGCGCAGGCAGCGCTCACAATTCATCACGGCTGCCTGCGCATGGTTCACGAATCGTTATTCGATTTATCTGCCAACGAACGGAAGATAAGCAGAATTCTCCAGGTCGAGTGTGTCGCCCTGCCAGAATTGTTCTTCCAGGGCGTAGAGCGCGTCATCGTTGGCGTCTGGGAAGATGCCCAAAATCTCGACGCCTGTCTGCACCGCCGACGGCGTCTGGCCTGCCGCAATTGGAGCATCGGCAAAGCCGAAGCTCAGCTTGATCGCCGCCGCCGGATCAAGCACAACCCGATAACATGGCATTGCAAGTTGCGGATCGAGCGTGGGCGGCTGTGTATTGACGCAGCCAGAGGAAGGCGTCTGACAGACGGCGTATTGGCCTGGCCGTAATGCCGCAAAGGTCACGCTGCCGCTGTGATTGGTGGCGCCGCTGGCGACAACCATGTTCTGAGCGTTCAATACTGTGGTCGGCACGCCTGCCATCAGTTCATCACCGCGATCGCGCCTGCCGTTGGCATTCTTGTCCCAGTAGCTGACTGCTCGAATATTGCCGCCCTGTTGATTGACAAAGGTGCACTCAACCCGATCGCCGGGCAGCGCCTGCACGACTACCTGCTTCCGCGTCAGGTCTACTTGCACCCGGTTGGGTTTGCTGCAATTGATGGCGGAGAGATACCAGTTGTAAGGTTCCTCTTCTTGAATGGTGTAGAGACCCGCTGCCAGTTCCATCTGTAATGCGTTGTGGACGTTGTCGCGGTCATCCACTTCAGGATCGTCGAGACGGAAGACGCCTTTCGGCCCGAAGAAGCGGAAGTTGCGCACACTATCGGGCTGTGCATCCAGGCGGATGATCATCGTCGCATTGCCTGTCGGTGGTGTTTGCACCTCGACTGCGCCAATATCGCAGCGCGCAATGCCATCACCATCCCCATCGATTGGACGGGGTTGTCCACGTTGATCAACCGACGGACACAACAGATTATCTGCGGCGTCGATCGCCGGACTGCCGGGCAATGGGGCAAAGGTCTGCATTCCACCGCCATTGTCGGTCAATGGGCCGAGCAAGGGTGGAAGCGAAGAGTGATCGCCGCTGAAGCGGAAACTGCATGAGCCATCGCTGTCAATGTTGTAGTTGCCCGATGTGATCGCACCCACACAGTTGACGCCGTTGCTTCCGGCCACGATGCTGTTGCGTACGACAATTGCGCCAACGCCTACATTCTGGATTGCGCCGCTGCCCGTTGCATCCGTGGTGTTCAGATTGATGGAGCTATTGTGAATGGTAATTGCACCGCTTTCGAAGTTGGCGATGGCGCCGCCGCGATAGAGGGCGCGATTGTAGGCCAGTGTGCTATTTTCGAGGCGGAGTTCGGCGGTGGCGCCATTTTCGATCGCGCCGCCGTTGCCGCCCAACCCCGACACGATTCCGGCTGAATTATTCGCCAGCGTCGAACGCTGGATAGATGCCTGGCCTGCGCCCCAGTTTAGCAAGCCGCCGCCGCCCTCCGCATGATTGCCGTCGAGCAGCGTGGCAACGACGAACAGCGCCCCATCATTGTAGATGCCGCCGCCATCTTTGACGGCCATGTTGCCAGCGAATACGCTGACGCCCGGCAACAGGCGATTGTTGGCGCCAACATCAACCTGGATTCCCAGCAGCGCAGAGTTGTGAATCGCCCCGCCGTAACGTGAGCGGTTCTCCACAAATCGACTGCCTGCGATGGTCACCATGCCAGCGTCACTGTTGCGGATGGCCCCGCCAGCGGTCGGATAGTTGGGGTCGGCGTCCAGGGTGACCCGATTCTGTTCAAAGCTGGTGTTGGTAATGCTGATCGCGCCGGTGCGTAGATTCCAGATTGCACCTCCTTGCAATGTAGCGACGTTGCCCACGAACATTGTGTCTCGCACCTGGGCTTGAGCGCAGAAAGCTGCACCTTCAGCGCAGCCATTCTCGATGCCACCGCCGTTGGCCGCCGAGTTATAACCGATCGTTGCGCCTGTAATCTCGACTAAGCCTTGTTCCCAGTTCAGGATAGCGCCGCCTCCCAACGCACTGTTGGCCTCCAGTCTGGAGTTGCCGCCAATGGTGCTGTTGGCAATCTTCGTGACGCCATCGTTATAGATTGCGCCGCCATCCTTGTAAGCGCTATTGGCGGCAATCAACGTGTGGCCCACCATCGGAGCGTTGCCACTGGCGACATCAATCTGAATGCCAAGCAATCCTTTGTTGTGGATGGCGCCGCCAACAAACGCCAGGTTGTTGGTCAGTCGGCTTTCGCTGATGACGACGCTGCCACTGCCTTCATTGGCGATGGCGCCGCCTGCCGTAATGGCCTCTTCCTTGTCGCCACGCGCCACATTGCCAACCAGAAGGGATTGCTGCTCGATGCGCACGGTGGCGGCGTCACCATTATAAATTGCGCCGCCAAAGATCCGCGTGCTGTTGTTCTCAAAGGTTGTGTTGGCAATCATCAGTACGCCGTGTTCGACGTTGTAGAACGCCCCACCAAGTCCGCCGGACGCGTTGGCGACGAAACGAGCGCCGCCCTCAATCTGTATGCGACTGTCGCCAAAATTTGCCACTGCTCCACCATGTAGTGTGGCGTAGTTGCCGCTGAAGAGGCTGCCCCCCACGACCACGCGACCATCGAAACCACTTGCAAGCGCACCGCCATTCGCCGCCTGGTTGTCTGTGAATTCGGCGTCTGTGATAGTGACCTGTCCTTGCTGCCAGTTGGCAATGCCGCCTGCTCCGCCCAGCGCATGATTGGCGTTGATGCGGCTGCCGCTCACCATCAGGCTGCCTTCATTGTAAATTGCACCGCCATCGCCGCCCTGCGCGTCGTTGCGCTGCCATCCGGCCTGATTGCCTGTCAGTTCGCTGTTGGTCATGACGACCGTGCCCTTGGAGTGGATAGCCCCGCCATAATCCGCCGAGTTGCCTTGCAACAAGCAATTCTCCAACACAACATGGCCGCGATTTCGGATGGCGCCGCCGCCTTCGAAGTCACCGGTCGCCGCCGTGTTATGAGCGCTGCCGTCAGCGAGGATGATATTGCGCAGGGTTAATGCTGCGCCTTGTTCGACGTCGAATAGTCGCGTGGCGCCGCCGCCGCTTAGCGTGATGCGTCCGCCGTTGCCATCGGCGCCATCGATCACCGTAGGCCGTGCAATTATACTGGTGGCCGATAATGCAACGACCGCAGACCCACCACAATTGAATGAGACCGGCACTGGGCCGCCGCTGTAAGCGCGCTGCAAATCCCATGAGAACGCTGCGTCGTTACAACCGGGCGCACTGCCGCTGCCTACCACGCCATCGGCTACATAGATCATGACATCATCGGTGGCGCGTACGATGTCGGTGGCTACACCCGTTGCCGTGGCAATGCTGTGCACATCGCGATTGGGTGTAATTGTGCACTGGAACGCGCGGCTCTGCCCGGCTGCCAGGATGCCGATATTGCCGAAGTTGCATGGCTCCAGGTTATCCTCAATCTCAACTGTGCGCGGTGTGCTGGTGTAGTTGGTCACCACAGTGGTCAAGGTCACCGGTTCCCCAGGCAGGATAAATTGTTTGTCCACTGACTTTTCCACTTCGATACTGACAACCCGGATCGTGCGTGAGAAGGCGCCTGGAGTGCCACTGTGCGTGGTCAGCACGCCTCCTGGCAGAGTCCAGTCGGTGAAGTACCACGGATCCGTGATTTTTACTCCATAGCCGAATAAGATGATCTCCAGGAAGGCGCCGAGCTGGATTCGGAAGTTTGAAAACGAATATCTGAAGTCCGTGATTCTGATCGTTGCCGTATCGATGCCATTGTCTTTATTCTCGGCCATGATCGGCAGCACGATCGGCGTATTCGGTTGTGAAAAAGTGGCTGTGTCGGCGCCGGCGCGTTCGGCGTCGCCTGTCACTTCCCACCGTGCGGTGAGCACCGGGTTGGCGACAGTCGGGTGTAAGAGTAGGCCGATTCCGCCACCCAGCAGGGAGAAGGCGCCGGGGACATAGAGCCGTAGACGGGTCTCGCTGGATGGCAGCACGATGTCAGGCAGACCAAATGTAGCGCCACTGCCGATTGGCGTAGTGAAGCTACGCGAGAAGCGATCAAACAGAGGATTACTATAATCCCAACTACCGGCGCGCGCACCAAACAAGTCGACATAGCCGGTCTGATGCAAGTCAAGACCGATCACCAACTCCTTCCCGGCATATGAGCTGGGGCCTACGCCTGCACGGTTGAAGTCGTCGGCGCTCCAGTCCAGCCCGCGTACTGAGGCGGTCAGCTGATAGGCATTGCCGTTGGTCAGTTCGGCTGGCGCCGTCAGGTCGATATTCAATGGCAGCCGGACGCCCAGGACGCGATCGACGCGCACCGTGTTATTTACTTCGGCAATGGTGACGCATGGAAACGGCCAGACGCAAACTTCCCACTTCTCAACGAATGTCCAGTTTTGAATCACTGCGACGCTTGTGACGCCCATCAGGATGTCCTGATTGGTTGTCACCAGGGAGCCGTCAGCGCTCGCTTGCACGGCGCCGACAGCGGGTGCGGTTTGAAGAGCCAGTTCAATTTTCTGCTCCAGCGTATAGCGTCTTGGCTCCTGCCCAGGGGTGTAGCGTTCCCAGATGCCTGGAATCGCATCCGCCAGTTTGCGTTGGATCTCCGCTGTATAGTCGCCGGTGTTCACGACGCCAGCAGCATCGACAGGCAGCTCCTCATTGAGCGTGAACGCAGGCCATTCTGTCAATCCTGCCTCAACCGGTGAGGCGAAGTCGAGTGTTGTGACGCCGCTGGCTTCGAATCCGCCGTCGGTTGTCGCGGCGTCCGCGGCTGCCACTGCTGCCGGCGCGTGATGATGGTCAAGCGTCACGATCGTCGGCGTTGGCAGACCGGCCATTGCGCGCTGCTGAAGCGTTTCCACCAGGGTGTGCTGAAATTCCAGGATTGGGTCTGACGCTGTTGGCTCAACAGCAAAATCGGAGGGCGCCGCAGAATCGGCTGGCGCAGTCACCGCTGTGGAAGGGGCATTGGGCGCCATCAACGACGATGACGACCTGCTTACCATCGGAAGATATGTCGCGTCCGCATGATAGGAATCTTGCGTCAATCCTGGTGTGCCGAAAGCAGAAAGCAGAATGGCGCCAACGACAACGAGAATAAGGGGTCGATAGATACGTTGCTTCGGCATATGTGCACCTCCATATTCCGAAAGATCAAACGAAATGTCGCCGACCTACCTGCAATCTTGATGAACCATCTTTCCTCATGCACTGGAAAATAAAAAACCCCAGCGTCGCCACGCTGAGGGACAGGACATCGTATCTTAGCGGCATCGATAGCATCTGAAATCGGTTACCAATACGATTCAGTCCGCCATCTGATGATGTGCGAGGCGTTGTGCAACCTCTATATTTCCTATTACATTATATACCTTTACTTTCCGGTATTGTGT
>DGFH01000083.1:13005-19216 GCA_002391565.1 Anaerolineales bacterium UBA3905 | reverse complement strand
GTCGCCAGGATGTGGCGCGCCTCGTCGATGATGCGGTCAAGCAAGGCAGGATCGGCGGCGGTGAGCGTCGGTCGCATAGGTGCACCCCACAAGTAGCGCGTGATCTGTCAAAAAACGTTGCGCAGATTTCGTCTATTCTTCTGCGAAATCTGCGCAATTGGCGGATCAAAGTGAGCGGTTGGCGTCGGGTGTTGGGTGACGCCGAAAATTCACGGGGGCTGCATTACTGCTTTGTGCGAATCTCGACAAAGGTGGTCTGTCCGTCGCGCACGAAGAATTCTGCGCGCACGGCTTCGCCGTTGACGTTGCCGATCAGCACATAGTAGCCGGCGGGCACGTCGCCCATGGCGCCATTTTCGCCCCACGAAGGATTCGGCCCGATGTTTTCGTTGTCGAGATAGGTCTCGATCAGGCGCCCCCAGACGGCGCGACCATTCTCGAAGCGCGCCAGCGTCAGCCGTGCACCGGGCCAGGAGCGACCGTCTGCCGTAATGAGCCGGACTGCGACTGCACCCTCACCTGGCGCCGGTTTCAGCCACAGATAGGGGTTGACGCTGTTTTGATAGGTATTTTCGCCGACGCGAATCTCGAAGTGCAGGTGAGGCCCAATGGCGATGCCGGTCATCCCTACTTCGCCGACGATATCGGTTGGCGCCACCTGCTGTCCCTGCGTCACGGTCACGCGGCTCAAATGGCCGTAGAGCACGAACACGTCCAGCTCGCCGCCTGCCACAGGCAGCTTGCGATCCAGCTTGATGACGACGGTGTTGCCGTAAAAGTTGGGATACGGTCCCATCGGCGTTGGATCGTCCAGCCCGGCAAAGGCGACCGTGCCAGATGCACCCGCCTGCACTGGCGTACCCCAATAGTTGGCAATGTCGATGCCGTGATGGGGGCGATATTGACCGCCAGCGGTGGAGCCAAACTGGTAGGAGGGTGCAGCAACTTTGTTGAACTCGGTGTTTTGGAAAGGCGACTCGACCCAGAAGTGGTCATTTTCTTCCGGCGGTTTGGGCTGGAAGGATGACCAGAGGCGCGTCGGGCCATTGTTGACATTTTCTGGAATGACGGGCGCAGTGACCGGTTCCGGCGCCGGGGTGGGTGCAGCCTGTTCCACCGGTTCTGCCTCCACACCGCCAATCGGGATAATCTCGACCTGCGGCGCCGGCGCCCCCGCCACCTCTTCGATCATGGGTGGGATGCGGAGATTGGCGAGGTCAAAGAGTGGCTGTGTTGCTGGCGCAGTTTGTGGCGCCGTCGCTGCCGCATCTGACGCGGTCAGCGGCGACACGCTGATCGGCAATAGCCCGGCCAGCCCGACGTTGGCGCGCTCCAGCCCGGCGACGGCCAGGGGGCGGTCGATGATGGCGCCAGCCACCGTCAGCGCCCGGCGTGGGTCGGGCGTTGGGGTCACGATGACGATCTGCGCCAGCTCGCTCGTGTCGATAACCACCGGCGTCGACGTGGCGTCGGCGCGCGGCGTCGGTGTGAAGGTTGGACGCAGCCCCAGAATTGTGCCCGGCTCCGGTGCAGCGGCATTGGCCGCGATCACCACCGGCGCTGGCGTGTCGCTGGCGTCAGCCATCGTCTGCGACCAGAGCAGCCAGCCGCCGCTGACGAGCACTGCCACAGCTACGCCGCCGCGAATCAGGTTTTTCAACGACGGTATGCTTTGGGGTTTTGGCGTCTCCGGCACGATCACCTGCGCCGTGCCGCGCGTGTGTGTTAGAATGGGGGGTGACTGTTCAACCTGCTGGCCGGTGACGGAAGGTTGCCCGGCGTCGATCAATGTAGAGGAGTCGGCTTCTTGCTCGGAATCGAAAGCGGCGAGCGCCCGCCGGATACCGGCGGCAATATCGTTGAAACTCAAGTTGACACCCTTCATACCATCCACTTCGACATCTTCACCTTGTTCCCAACGATGTTCGCCGGCCCCTTCGATGAAAGCATCATCAGGCGGGCGCTGGACAAGGCGCTGATCTCGATTTGCCTTCACAACATCCGCGACTTCACGACCGACCGGCATCACATCTGTGATGACACGCCCTATGGTGGGGGCGGCGGCATGATCATGAAGCCGGAGCCAATTATCCGAGCCGTCGAGACGGTGTTGACGCATCCTGCCGGCTGGTCACTGGCGCCGGAAGATATCTACGTTAACCTGCCGCCATGGACGCCGGAACAGCCAGCTGCGCTGCCGGCGGACACCCCGATCATTTTATTAACGCCGCAAGGTCGGCCACTCACCCAGCGCGTTGTCGCCGAGTTGGCCCAATCGTCGCGTCTGGCGTTGATCTGCGGGCGCTACGAAGGCATCGACGAGCGTGTGCGCACCATTGTGACCGACGAAATCAGCATTGGCGACTATGTGATCAGCGGCGGCGAGCTGGCAGCCATGATCATCGTCGACGCTGTCACCCGGTTGCTGCCCGGCGCGCTGGGTTATGCACTGGGCGCCCATCAAGACAGCCATTCACCGGGGCTGGACGGGCTGCTGGAAGGCCCTCAGTACACCCGCCCGCCAATCTTTCGCGGTCACTCTGTTCCGTCGATCCTGTTAAGCGGCCATCACGCCAACGTCGACCGCTGGCGACGTGAGCAAGCGCTGTTGCGGACGCTTTCGCAACGACCGGAGCTATTGCTACGTGCGACGCTGTCGCCCAAAGACCTGGCTTTCCTGAAGCTGCATGGCTGGACGCCGCCAGCTTGAGGTTTCGCCGCTTCCTCGTCACCCAAACGTGTTTCATTATAGAATGGCGGCGGCAAGCCACAAAATCGGTGCATGACGTGCGCACCTCTTGCTTCAATGTTTTTGTGCGCCAGCCAGCCGACGGTTTGGCGACGATTGCCCGCCGTGCTATACTGTTCAAGTTGTTTTGCAGGCTGTTCATGCCAGATGATTGCCCGCAGTCTTCGCACCGCCGGCATTATGGACATTGATGAAGGATAAAACGTGTATGACGAACGCATTGATGGCTTCGCTCCAGCCAGAACTCAAATCCGATTTTCCCGATATCGCGCCGGGTGATACGGTGCGCGTTCATCAGAAGATCATCGAGGGGCGCAACGAACGCATCCAGGTGTTTCAGGGCGTCGTGATTGCCATGCGTGGCGGTAAGACCGCCGGGGCAACCTATACGGTGCGCCGCACAGGCGCACACGGCGTTGGCGTTGAGCGCACCTTCCCCCTCTACAGCACCACGATCGACAAGGTCGAAGTGTTGCGCAAGGCGCGTGTGCGCCGCGCTCAACTGTACTATCTGCGCGATCGCCAGGGCAAGTCGGCTCGCCTGCGCGAAAAACGCTTCCTCAAGGTCTAGGCGCAGCGCCTGTGCATGGTCAATACCAAACGCCAGCTTTTACCGGCTGGCGTTTTTGTTTGTCGCCAACTACAGAAATTCGTCATGCCCTGATACAATAGGTTCATGTGTGCAGAGCAAGTTGATCAGCTGGAGCCAACCTTCGCCGCTGAGGAGCGGCTGTGGGCGCAAGGCTTTCGCTGTGTCGCCGGCATCGATGAAGCCGGGCGCGGGGCGCTGGCCGGGCCGGTTGTGGCTGCGGCGGTGGTGATCGCGCCCGGCGACCCAGCGCCACTGTGGGCGGAGGTGCGCGACAGCAAGTTGCTCACCGCCGGGCAGCGGCAGGCGCTGGCGCCGCGCATTCAGCAGCAAGCTGTCGCCTGGGGCGTAGGTGTGGCGGACGCAGCAACGATCGATGCAATTGGCATCGCCGCGGCGACGCGACTGGCGATGCAGCAGGCGCTGGCTGCGCTGTCGCTCATGCCCGACCATTTGCTCATCGACTGGGTGCGCCTGCCCCAGACGCCCATCCCGCAGACGGTGCAGCCCAAAGCCGACCGCACCATGATTTCTGTAGCCGCAGCATCGATTCTTGCCAAAGTGCACCGCGATCAACTGATGCTGGCCTATGACGTTTGTTACCCGCTTTACCGCTTTGGCGCGCACAAAGGATACGGCGTTGCTGCACACCTGACCGCACTGACCACGCACGGCCCCTGTCCGATCCACCGACGCAGCTTTGCGCCGCTGGCGCGCCCACCACAACTCTTTGATCTGGCATGAAGATGAGCGATCCGCGCAAGCAGCTTGGCCGCGCCGGTGAGGCGATGGCCGTCCGTACACTCCAGGCGGCGGGGCTGACAATCCTGTCCCGTAACTGGCGCTGCGCTGAGGGGGAGCTGGACATCGTCGCGCAGGAGCGTGCGCCCGACTATGTGCATGGCGGTGAACTCTGTGACTGGCTGGTGTTGGTCGAGGTGCGCACGCGGCGCGGGGCGGCTTATGGCACGGCGCTGGCATCGATCACGCCGCACAAAGCCGCTAAGTTGCGGCAGGTGTCACAACGCTACGTCCAGGCGACCGGTTGGACCGGCCCCTGGCGCATCGATGTCGTCGGTGTGCAGATGGACGCACAGGGGCGGTTGCTGGCGGTCGATCACATTCGGCATGCGGTGCGCGATGAGTGACCACACGTCCGCCGTCCATCTGCCGCTGGTCGTCATTCTGGGTCCGACCGGCGTCGGCAAGACCGCGCTGAGCCTCGACCTTTGTCGCGCCTGTCGTGGCGAAGTGATCGGCGCCGACAGTCGTCAGATTTATCGCGGCATGGACATCGGCACGGCTAAAGCCACGCCTGCAGAACAGGCGGCTGCGCCGCATCATCTTATCGACATCCGCGCACCGGACGAAGTGCTCACGCTCGCCGAATACCAACAGCTCGCCTACGCCACCATCGACGCTGTCCATGCGCGCGGCAATACGCCGCTGCTTGTCGGCGGCACTGCGCTTTACATTCGCGCCGTAGTGGAGGGGCTACGCATCCCGGCGGCGCCGCCCGACCCGGCGCTGCGCGCGGAATTGGAGGCGCGGCTGGCGCAGGAGGGCGTCGCTGCGCTCTTTGCGCAATTGCAGATGCTCGACCCGGCGACAGCGGCGCAGATCGATGCGCGTAACCCGCGGCGCGTCTTGCGCGCGTTGGAGATCTTTCTGCTCACGGGGCAATCCAAAGTGGCGTTGGAGGGTAGCACACCGCCACCTTATCGCATGTCGTTGATCGGCTTGACGCGCCCACGCGCGGCGCTCTATGCGCGCATTGATCAACGTGTGGACGCTATGCTTGCCGGCGGGCTGATCGAGGAAACGCGGCGGCTACTGGCGCAGGGCTACGATCCACGGCTGCCGGCGATGACCAGCCTGGGCTACCGCGAATGCATCGACTACCTGGCAGGGCGCTGCGATCTGGCGACGGCGGCGGCGCGCATCAAGCATGAGACGCATCGCTATGTCCGTCATCAGATGACATGGTTCCGTAAAATGCCTGGGATTCATTGGTTCGACCTGGAAACGACCACGCCGGCGGAGATCGTGGCATTTGTCATGGCGCACCTGCATGACGATGCCCTGTCGGCAGGCGCCCAGTCCTTTTCTTTCTTCCCACCCAATTTCTGACGAGGTCATGGTATGCGTTACAGTCTTTGCTCTTACAGCCTTCATCGCACCTTCGACGCCGGACAGATGGATCTGTTCGGCTATTTTCGCTTTTGCCGCGAGGCAGGCTACACCCAACTGGACCCCTGGAATGTTCATCTACAGCGAGCCTATGACGACAACGGCTTTTTGGCCGAAGTCAAAGCAGCAGCCGCTGAGAGCGGGCTACCGATGGGTTGTATCGCCGTCGATGGCGCGCATATCTTCGAGCCGACCGCCGAAGGGCGCGCCACGAATCAGGCGCGGCGCTATCGCTGGCTGGAGATTGCGCACGAACTCGGCGCTGAACAGCTGCGCATCGACGCCGGCGGTCGCGAGCAGACGCTCGATGACATCTTCGACATAGTTGTGGCAGGATACAAAGAGATCATTAGCCGGGCGCAGCCGTTGGGCGTCGAGATTATCATTGAAAATCACTGGGGGCCGACCAATCATCCCGACGCCATCCACCGGCTGTTGGCGGCTGTGCCAGGGTTGGGTTTGCTGTTCGACTCGTATAACTGGCCCAAGGGCACGCATGAACAGGCCTGGCGCGAGTGTGTGCGCTATGCAAGGCTGACGCACTTCAAGACCTTTTCCTTTGACGCGCAGGGCAATGAACCGGAATGGGATTTACCGCGTTTGATCGGTCTGTTGCAGGCGGCCGGCTATCAAGGCGCATGGGGCGTCGAGAGCACACCCTACGACGGCGACGAGATCGGCGC
>DGFH01000083.1:2297-12851 GCA_002391565.1 Anaerolineales bacterium UBA3905 | reverse complement strand
GCGTCGAGAGCACACCCTACGACGGCGACGAGATCGGCGCGGCGCGTAAGTCGATTGCGCTGCTCAAGCGTGTGCTAGAGTAAGGCGTCACTCATCACTCGTCATGCCTGACCTGCCACGTGTGACGCCTGACGAGTGACTTTTGATTATCACCGATTGAAACCTTGAAGTGAGGACCTGGTTATGGGAAACAATGAACGCATACGGGTGGGGGTTATCGGCGTCGGCCAGATCGGCAAGCGCCACGTCGAGACCTATGCCGCCATGCCCAATGTGGAGATCGTCGCCATTGCCGATGTGAATGAAGCCGAAGCGATCCGCGTGGCGGCGCAGCACAACATCCCCAACATTTACACCAAAGTGGCCGACCTGCTGGCGCGCGACGATATTCAGGCGGTCGATGTTTGTCTGCACAACAATTACCACATGCCGGCGACGGTGGCGGCGCTGGAAAGCGGCAAGGATGTCTTCTGCGAGAAGCCGATGGCGGGCGCGTATGTCGACGCCCTCACCATGTGGGAGACGGCGCAAGCCACCGGGCGCAAGCTGGCGATCCAGTTCGTCACAATGTTTGCCAACGAAACCAAAGCCGCACAGCACCTGATCGAGGCCGGTCATCTGGGCAAGCTCTATCACGTGCGCTCGGTGGGGCATCGTCGGCGCGGGCGTCCTTTCGTCGATGGCTATGGCAGCCCCACCTTTGTGCAGAAAGAGCATTCGGCTGGCGGCGCGCTCTACGACATGGGCGTCTATCATATTGCTACGGCGCTTTGGCTGGTAGGCAACCCGCGCGTAACGCGCATCACCGGGCGCACCTATCAAGAGATCGACATGGACAGCCGTCGCCGTGAGATTAGCGGCTACAACGTCGAGGAGCTGGGCGTCGGCTTTGTCCACTTTGAGGGAGGGCTGACGCTTGACATCATCGAAGCCTGGGCGGCGCATGTAGACAATCTGGGCGGCAGCATGATCCTGGGCAGCCAGGGCGGCGTCAGGCTCGATCCTTTCGGTTACTTTTTCAGCCTGGGGCATCTCGACTTCAACGCAACGGCGAATATGGGCGCATTTGACTGGCGCTTACATAACGTAGCGCAGGATGGCGACGCCTACGATGGCCCGCAACAGCACTGGATCGCTGCGCTACAGGGTCGCGTCCCGCTGATCCCGTCGGCGGCGTGCGCGCTCAACACGATGCTCATTTCAGAGGGCATCTACCTCTCGGAACAACTGGGACGCGAAGTCACCCCGGATGAAGTGCTTGCGCACTCTCGCTCGACCGCACGTCCAATTTAGCTTGCCTATCGACTTTTGGCGCGGATTCGGGTGCACGTTTGCTATAAGACCCCAGATCGACCTACATCCGAATCCGTAGCCAAACTTAAGACAGTCGCGCATTGCTCCTGCCCCATTGCTCCACTATTCTGGTTGATGAGGCCATGTGTCACGCCATGGCTGATGGTCGTTTACCAGTGAGATTGATTGCTACCAGTACCTCGGAACAGTAGTAATATCAACAAGGTTCATGCGTCACATGGGGGAAATGAGCAATGGATTTCTGGGTTGGCTTATTCATGATGGCATGCATCGGTACGGCGGCGGGCTGGTTTGCCAGCATCATTTTGCATGGACAGGGCATGGGGCTGATCGGAAGCCTGGTGGTTGGGTGGTTAGGCGCGTATGTGGGGCAATGGATGTTCGACTATCTGCGCATTCCTCCACTGTCAGATTGGAGCTACATGGGCGAGTTCATCTACAGCCTGGTCGGCTCGTTTGCCTTGCTGCTCATCTTTGGCCGCATGTTCGTGCAGCAAGATACATTATGAGTGGCAAATTAGATGGTTGTTCCCAGGCGAGCAGCGTTCCCTCTGCACTGACCTTGTCTGCCGTGTCGAGCCAGGATATGCAGGAATATCACCCTGCAGCGATCCTGGCTGCGCACGCTGCTACCCATTCACCTCACCTTGCTTGATCATCCGCTTCACAGTTGATTTTTGTCAGGCTCAGCCGCGTTGACGGTAGCGCGGAGAGTTGCCCCTCTGTAAAGTTCGTCCAGGGCGGCTCAGACCCTGCGTTGGATGAGGATAGAACGCCGCAGCGAAAATTGCGCCAACCGGGTCAACGCCTGTTCTGTATAGCCGGGCGCTCCAGATAATGCATGGTGGCTGTTCACAGATAGCCAAACATATACGTTCTGCACAATCTTTGCTACACTCAATGTCGCCGGCTGTTGGCGATCAGCCAACGCTCACATCCTGTCACCACACCACAACAAAGGCGAACGCACATGTCGCAACTTTTCTGTACACCAACCTTGATTTTGCACAACGCCCGTATCTACACGCAGGACGCCGCACAGCCGTGGGCGCAGGCGGTGGCGTTGGGTGATGGCCGCATTCTTGCCGTCGGCGATGATGCTGACGTGCTGGCGCTGGCCGGCGCCGAAACCGAACGGATCGATCTGAGCGGCGGGTTGATGCTGCCTGGCTTTTGCGATGCGCACATTCACCTCTCGCACTACGCACTGGGATTACGCAAGGTGCGGCTGGCGTCCACCCGTTCACGCCGTGAAATGTTCGAGCGCATCCGGGAAGCAGCGCAACGCACGGCGCCCGGCGGGTGGATTGTCGGCCAGGGCTGGAACGAAAGCTGGTGGGGCGAGACTGCGTTTCCTACCGCCGCTGAAATCGATGCCGCCACTGGCCCGGATCGGCCTGCTATCTTCTATCGCAGCGACATGCACAGCGCAGTGGTCAACTCAGCGGCGCTGCGGCGGGCAGGGATCACCGCAGGGACGCCCAACCCGCCAGGTGGCGTGATTGATCGCGACGCTGGCGGCCAGCCCACCGGCTTTCTCCGCGATCAAGCCATCGATCTGGTTGCACGGCTCGCACCGGCGCCTTCGTCCGCCGAGCATGACGCGGCATTGCAGGAGGGTATGGCTGCGCTGCACCGATTGGGCGTCACCGCCGTACACGCGCAGCGCGTCAAAGATGGCGACGACGGCCCGCGTGAATGGGCAAGTTTGCTGCGGCTGCGGGCGGCAGGAGATCTGCACCTGCGCGTGGCGTGCAACGTCGCCGCCCACGAGATGGTGCACCTGGCAGGGTTGGGGTTGCGCACCGGTTTTGGCGACGATTATCTGCGCCTGGGGCATGTCAAGGTCTTTGCCGATGGCAGCCTGGGCAGCCGCACGGCCTGGCTGCTGGCGCCCTTCGTCAAGCTGAGCCGGGACGAAGCCGACAATTACGGCGTCAGCGTCACCCCGCCAGAGCAGATGGCCGCCGAGTTTCGCCGCGCAGTCGAGTTGGGCTTCCCGATCAGCGTACACGCCATCGGCGATCGCGCCAACCGCGTTGTGCTTGACATCTTCGAGGAGCTGGCGAGCACAACGCCGGCGCCTGCCGTTCCTCATCGCATCGAGCATGTGCAGATCATCGATCCGACCGACCTGCCACGGCTGGCGCAGCTTGGCGTAACAGCCAGTGTGCAGCCAATTCACGCCATCGATGACATGGACACGGCCGACCTTTTCCTGGGCGCACGGGGGGCGCACATGTACAACTTCCGCTCATTGATCGAGAGCGGCGCACTGGTCGCCTTTGGCAGCGATGCGCCGGTCGCCGATCCCAATCCGTTCGTGGGCATCCATGCGGCCTTGACGCGCCAGCGCGTGGAGCGGCTGCCTGCACCGGGCTGGTATGCGCACGAATGCATCTCGCTAGAGCAGGCAATCTTCGCCTATACACTGGGTGCAGCCCGCGCCGCCGGTTGGCAACGCACGATTGGCAGCATCACGCCCGGCAAGCGCGGCGACTTGATTGTACTAGAGCGGGACTTGTTTGCGCTGACGGCGGAGGAAATCGAAGCCGGGGCTGTGGCAGAGATTTTACCCGTGCTCACGATTTTCGACGGGCGGGTTGTCTATCGGCGTGGATGACCATTCCCTCACAATCAGTGGCAGGTGCAGCTTGTAAGGGATGTCAAGAAAATCGTAGATGCCATTGCCATCCCTATCCACCGGATGCAAGGGATCATCTCCGGCCTCCACTGTATCAGAAATGTCGTTGCCGTTGGAGTCAAGATCAAGAAAATTGGGAACGCCGCCGCCGTCCACATCGCCAACGCCTTCAAGCAACGTGGGGATGCCATCGTTGTCGTCGTCAGCGTCCAGGTAGTTGGGAATGCCGTCCCCGTCCCAATCGCTGGCGCCCTCTTCCCGACTCATGATGCCGTCGACATCGGGGTCGTTGGCATTCGGCGTAGGGGGGATCGTGCCAGGCGTGGGTGGAGGGATCGTGCCAGGCGTTGGTGTAGTGGTCGGCCCCGGCGTGGCAGTGGCAGTCGGCGCTGGCGTTGGTGCGGCGGGGTTGGCAGTGATGAGCACCGAGCCGTCGAGCCAATCTACGCGCAACTCGCTACCGGCGCCGGTGCTCAAGCTGGGCGCCGGCGCCAGTGAAAAGCGCACTGGCGCTGTAATGGGTGCATCCGGCGGCGCCTGACAAATTGCCGCCAGACGCATCGTTAACAATACACCATCGGGCAACACTGCATAGGGCTGGGTGTAGTCTGCAATCATGATGTCTAATTCACTATCGGAGTCTCCTGCATCGAAGGCTACCGACTGGATGAACTGATTGGAAACATTAAAGGTAATGTTGTCAGGAATCTGGTTGTGGTCGGCGTCCACCGGGTCAAAGAGCAGACAGGTCTCGTCGAAATCGATGGAGAACATCGTCACATTAGCCGTGCGGCCATTGGCTGCGAAGATTACTGGTACAGCGGCAACATATTGATTGTCGAGTGGAGACTCAGCGGGAATCTGCAAGATGCTGTTGGCGCCAGGCGTGATGCCTGGCAAGGAAGAAATGCGCTGTAGAGCTGCAAGCACAAAGATTATTGCGGCTGAAGCAGTAAAAAGCAGTGTTCGTTGTAAAGTGGTGGTTGCAGGGCGACCGTGTTGTCCGTGCATCGTCTCATCCAGAGTGGAGCGAAATGGAACGGGTGAATGGCGTTACGCCATCCACCCGTTGATCATACTATATCTATTTACTCACTTCGATCCATGCCTCGGATTCTCTGTGTCTCAGCGGATGGCGACCGGCAGGTAGAGACTGTGCCACGCTCCCTCTGGCGCCACCAACTCGACCGCCACCGGCAGCGTGCCGCCCTCAGTGTCACCCAGTGAGACATCCTCCAGCGTCACGGCTGCCAACGCGCCGCTGGCAGCCGCCTTGCCTGTCAACTGGATGCTGGCGACGATGCCGTCTTCCAACACGGGCAACGGCACGGTCATGCCCGACAGGACGATCTGAATTTCGCCTGTAGCTGCGTCATAGAAGGCCATGCGTAGCATTCCGTCCGGTGAATTGAGCGTGATGGCATCCGGTACACCGTCTTCATCGGCATCCGTTGGGTCAAACGCGATCTGTGTCGTGTCGATTTTGACGGCAAAGGCCATCGAAGAGACGTTGTTGCCTTCTGACTGCAGGATGACCGGCAGCGTGACGCTGGCGTCAGGGCTGGCGGCAATGGCGGCTGGCGCTCTGACGATGGCCGGTGTAGCTGACGCCGCCGCAACCGAAGTACTGCAAGCCAGGCCGAAAATCTTGCGCGCGGTGCAGCCGATATCTCCAGAAGCGAGAATGCGGTCGGCATTGGCGTCGCAACCAATGGCGCTGCCACTATAGATGCCTTCAGGACTCCATAACCACGAGTTGTTGGCCAAAGAATTCCCGGTGCCGTGCTCTTCAGAACCGTCGTCGAAATACTCGATGACAATGGCCGGAAGATCGCCAGCGTTAATCGCTTCGTCACTGTTGCAATCGCCGCGATCGTCGTTAGCAACAACGATGAGTTTACCATCTGCGCCAATGCTGTTGACCGCAACATCACCGGTAGCTTTCAACGTTGGGGCTGCGGTGATATCCAGATCGTACCAGTCGCCGCGCCAGGCGCCTGTATCGCAGCTTGCATCGCCTCGGAAGTTCAGATAACCAATCACACCTTCTTGCAGCGAGGTTGTGCTACTGGCAATGTTGATGCTAACCGGGCTGGCATCGTCGGCGTCTGCACTGCCAACATGACTGAAACCGGTCTGCAGTCCCGTCATGTTCACGTAGTTGAGACATGCTGTGTTGTAGGCGACCTCAAATGTGGCTGTCACGACGCTGTTGCCGCGTGCGCTGTAGAGAATCGGCACTGCCACACTGGTTGAGCCATCGGCAACCACGTTGGGCACGTCAGGTTGGCCTGGCAGTGACAACTCCGACTTTGCCACAATCTGAATCGTGAACTGACGTTCATAGGTAGCCTCACCGTCCGACGTTTGTACACGGATTTTATAGAGCGACTTGGTGTCGAAGTCATAGTCGACGCCGCTTTTTGCCTTCAGCGAGTTGACGTCGATTGTGAACTGGTCGTTATCTGTGTCGCCGGCGCCTGCGACGAACGAGTAGGTGAAAGTTTCCCCGTCATCCTGATCTGTGGTTGCGAAGGTGCCAATCACTGTGCCTGCCGGGTCTTCATCGAACAGCGTTGCGCCGTTCAGCTCCAACCACGTGGGGGCGTCATTGGCGTCCGTAACGGTGACGGTGACAATCTCCGCCGCCGAAACCCCGCCGCGTCCATCGTTCGCTTGCAGGCAGACAGGGTAGGTGTCTTCAATCTCAAAGTCAAAGGTGCGCGTTGTCCATAGCTCATCACTATTAGCTACGCTGAAACCATCGTTGCTGAAACTGCTGCCGCAGCCAGTTGCCAATGCAAAGGTAAACGATGAGTCGTCCGGGTCTGTTGCGGTGAGATCGCCCAATTTTCGGCTGCCGCTGACGTTTTCTGCTGCATTGAATGAATTGGATGTGATATCCGGAACCGAGTTGATGTCGAGCGTGTACACACCCTGATACCCTACCCCTGTGTCGGAACCGCTGTTGTCGCCGCGCCCGAATGTAACCGCGGGCGAAGTGGCAAAGCTAAAGACTGTTTGGGTAATTGTTCCGTTCAGACAGGCGGTTTCGAGTGCAAATTCGACCTCAATCAGGACGCCTGACGCTAACGCGTCTTGACTGCCAGTTTGATCCCAGACCGCGACCGTCAGTTTCCCTTGGTCTGCGTCATTTGCATAACTGCCAGTGAAGCTTGATTGTTTGAGCACAATGTCGCTGGTTACGTTGCCGATGCGGACACAAGTGGTCATATAGTTGAGCACAAAGCTGACCGATGAGTACGTGTAGGCGCCGGTAGGCGTAATCACAACGGGGACCGTAATCGATGTATCAGTGGCGGCAAGGTTGACTGTGGTGGTAAGGACGGCAGCCGCCGGTTCGCCTTCGGCGTGTACGGGCTGCGTCGGCCATAACGCCATTACACCCAGGAGCAATACGAATGCGGCGAGACTCGCCAGCGATGAAAGCGAAAACTTGTTGCGAGGAGACATGATGATACCTCCAGATAAATGCAAGCAATACGAAAGAATAATAATTCGGGGGCGCCGCGTTACAATGATCTATGGGCGGGACAGTATCCATTGCATTGCGTATTCGTTGTCTACGATCGCCTCTTGACTCCTTACGTTGTGTTTTGCAATTTACTACTCCGACAAATTGTTGTGCCCAGTTTGTAATCAATCTAATCAGATATACTCATGATATGGTAAGGTTGTAGTGGGGGCAACTGGTAAATGACGGTGCAAAATGCCGTTGTGTGACGCGCGTTCCTACAACAATTGCCGCAGTACATGCGGCGATTTATCCAATCGATCTGGGCGCAACAAACCGTCTCCTGCCGTAAGGTATTGGCAAATGCAGGAGAGTCGGAATACTACTGTTGGCGGTGGAGAGCAATTATTCGAGAGGGGCTACACTTGTTCGGAATATAACTGGGTCACCAGCGACTGGACTTTGCGACCACCATGTTGGAGGATCGGTTCACCATGTCCAAAGACCATCACGTCGAAATCCTCACCATATTTCTTGGCAAGTTTCCAAACGCTGCGCTGGGCATTGGTCATGTCGGGCGTGAAGAGCGGCGGCGGCAACTGGAGTTTGCCGCCGCGATGATTGAGCGCGTCGCCAACGATGAGCACGCGCTTCTCACGGTGTAGCAACGAAATGTGACCCGGCGTATGGCCGGGAGTGTGGATGACAATGAAGCCTTCCGGCGTCTTTTGCCCATCGACATAAAGTTCGTCAGGTGTGACGGGCAAGATGTTGAATTGCGGCAACAGCCGCACCAACGCAAAGATCGGACGATACAACGGCGACGCCGGCACGCGCTTCGAAGGCTGCTCCAGCAACACCTTCTCCACCGAGTGACAGCCAACAACGGCGCCGGTGGCGCGCTTGAGCTTGGCCGCGCTGCCGGCGTGGTCGATGTCGCCGTGCGTCACGATGATGCGCCGCACGTTGTGGAGTGCATAGCCTTTGGCCGCCAGCGCGTCGAGGATCGTGTGCGCCGCCGCCGGCATCCCCGTGTCAATTAAGGTCAGCCCGCCGCTCCATTCCCAGAGGTAGCAGTTGACAATGCCGCCGATTTCATCGAACAACCACAGGCCGGGCAGAATTTGCTTCATTCCGCATCATTCCTTATGCCTACCAGCTGAGTCCAGAGCGTAATTCACCCTTGACGCTGCCCAGGTGACGGAGCCGCGCACGTGGGTGGTCGATGGCGGCGTCAATCTCGCGCGATGTCAGCCCGGTCACTTCGGCAAGGTGCATCATAGTGTGGAAGTCGTCTGCGCTGAGGTTGGTCAGGCACTCGCGCTGCGTGTCTGTGAGCTTGTAGCCAACCCACATGCTGGCGGGATTTTCCAACAGGGCGTCGCGGCAGCTCGTGCAGCGCCAGATGTGGCCGATGATCAAGGCAAAATCCGAGACGCGTTCGGACATCAATAGCCCTCGCTGTGCGCCGTCGTCGTGAGTGCGCCGCTGTGCAGATCGCGCATGATGCCGACGCCGCCGCTGGTGCCGATCCGGGTGGCCCCAGCAGCCACCATCTTCAGGGCATCCGTCGCCGTGCGCACGCCGCCCGCCGCCTTGACGCCCATCGTTGGGCCAACTGTGCGGCGCATCAGCGCAATGTCGGCGACGGTGGCGCCGCCGCCGCTAAAACCGGTGGCCGTCTTGACGAAGTCGGCGCCCGCCTCCTGCGCAATCACGCACGCTGCAACCTTCTGCTCATCGGTCAGCAAGCCAGTTTCCAAAATGACTTTCAGGATCAAGTCGTGTTCGTGCGCGGCGTCAGCCACTGCGGCGATGTCGCGATAGACCAGGTGGTAGTCGCCGTCGCGCAACCGCCCGACCGCCAGCACCATGTCCACTTCGTCGGCGCCAAGTGCAGCCACCGCCTCGACTTCGTAGACCTTGATCGAGGGCAGCGTTGCGCCTAACGGAAAGCCCACGACTGTGCAAGTTTTGACAGATGCACCCGCCAGCAACTCGGCGCAGAGCGGCGTCCAGATCGGGTTGACGCAGACGCTGGCAAAGCCAAATTCGATGGCCTCCGCCGCCAGTGTGCGAATTTGCTCTTCACCTGCTTCGGGCTTGAGCAGCGTATGATCGATGAGCGCCGCCAGCTGTGTTGCGCTCAGGTTGGCAGGCGCTATGTCAACCACAGGCGCTTCAGCGCTCACGCGCGACCAGGCGGCGGCAATCCGTTCTTCAAGAGTCATGGAGGCATCCCTTTCGCAGTTTCTGGCTCAAAACCCTTCTGGCGCCAAATCTTCGTGCTGCACGATGCCAAACGCGGTCAACGGCCAGATGCGCAGCCATGCCTGACCGACGACCAGGTTCTGCTCGATTGGGCCAAAGACGCGGCTGTCGCTAGAGTTGGGGCGGTTATCACCCATCACGAACAATTGCCCGTCGCCCACGACAACCGGGCCGATGTATTCGCCCGGCGGCATGGGATTGTGGGGAAAATCCTCTGGCAACGGCTGTCCGTTGATGAAGACCTTCTGATCGCGCACCTCGACTGTGTCGCCGGGGAGCCCAATGATGCGTTTGATGTAATCTTCATTGGTGTTGCGCGGATTGTGGAAAACCACGACATCACCGCGTCGTGGTTCACCAAACCAGTAGGCGAGTTTGTTCACCAGCACAAACTGACCTTCGTAGAAGTTTGGCTCCATCGAATGATTTTCGATGCGATAATTCTGCACCACCTGGCGGATGAGCAGGAAGATGATCAGCGACAGGACGACCGTCTCGACCAGCTCACGCACCATCATCCAGCCGTAGGACGCTTCCTTCGTCGGTGCAGGCGCCGATGCTTCGCTGGTCGCTTCCAGTTGCAACGCATCCCCACCAGCCGGGTCCGGTTGAAGGGCGTACAAATCTTCGGCGGGTTTGGTCGATTCAGTCATGCGTTACCTGTATTGCTTCTTTCAATTGTTGTCACCACTTGCTTTGTTCGCCGGCGCCTGCGTTAGTTTTTCGTGGCGCCGGCAGCACAACGAAGGCATTATAGCACCGCCTCAACGCCTCTCCAAGAAAAATGGCTTTTGGCGCTCTACTCCGCAATATGGCGGCAGGGTTATCCCAATTATCCCAATTGGGATAA
>DGFH01000083.1:0-2114 GCA_002391565.1 Anaerolineales bacterium UBA3905 | reverse complement strand
AGATTTCCCAATTGGGATATTTGGGATTATTTCAGGATGTAGCGCGTGCCGCGCTTGTCGCCGATCTTGAGCAAGATGCCGCGCGTCACCATGTCGGCCAGGTCAAGGCGCAGCGTCTCTGCGCCGACATGTGGGCAGAGCTGGCGATAGTCGCCGTTGGTGATGCCGCCGTGCTGCTGCACGAACTCGAGCGCTTTGAGTTGTCGTTCGTTCATGCTGCCTTCCCACGGTTGTTCGGCTTTGGCCTGGTCGCGGGTGTTGTAGAGAATGACCGTGAAGCGGTGACCCGGGCACTCGAACCTGGGCGGCGGGTGACCAGCCTTGACCATATCTTCGATCATCCGGTCGATGCCCAAACCCAATTCTTCAATGTAGCCCCACTGATAGAGGCCATTGACCAGGCGCGGGTTGCGACTGTAATGTTCTTCCACCAGGTTTTCGAGTGTGATGTGCGCCGGCAGCCCGCCTGGGCTGGTGATCTCCATGCGGTCGGTGTACATGCGGATCTCGATGCCGCGCCCGGTGATGCGATAATCGCGATGCGCTACGGCGTTGACCAGCGCTTCGCGTACGGCATTGGAGGGATACTCGGTCTGTTCGTGACGCTGCAGCCCTTTAACGACGGCTTGTTTGTCCATTTCCTCCCAGATCACGCGCCAGGCGCGATCGATAATCAATGGCAGCGCGCCCGTGAACTCTTCGCGGCGTCCGTAGCCAAAGGCGCCGCCAGGACCGCGCGGTTGGGTGTCGGCAAATTTCACGAAGACTGCCCGGCTTTGTGGCAAGAAGAATTGCGGTTCCTTGCCAAAGAGCAGCAGGCCGGTCACCGTGGGTGTGCGATCCTCGGTCAGCGCGCCGATCTGTTGCAGCAATTTGTCTTTGGGAAGGATGGTCTGGCGCGGATTGCGTTTCTGGCGTCGCTCCAGATACTCGTCGATGATGTCCTCGTCAAGGTCATCGCGCGTGGCGCCGGGCACGGGCTGTAGCTCGAAGTCACCGACCGGGCGGCTGGCGAGCAGGCGTTCGACTTCGTCGCCCGCTGCCGGGGCGTTTTCAACGCCGCGTCGCACGAGCACCCGGCCATCATCCAGGGTGTGAAGGTCATTGCTGCGTTCCACGCGAATCACGGCCACTGTGCCCCCGCTCACCTCGCGTTGTTGCCAGTCCACTGTGCGCACGGGCGGGCGGCAGAGGCGTTCGGCGGCGCGCACAGCGTCGGCCATTTCGTCGTCGGTGCGCAGCGCCCCCAACACGCCGTCGGCGTCGATGCCTAATACCAGCCAGCCGCCATCGCTGTTGGCAAACGCCACCAGCGTCTCGGCGATGGCGGCCGGTTCGCTGTTGGCAATGTAGGCCCACTGGTGGCCGGGTTTTTGCAGACCGATAAGGGTGGTTGGCATAGGTTGGTGTGCACGAGGGGCGAGTTGCGAGGAGCGACAAAAATGCGCTTTGCCCACAGCCCGCCCGATCTGTGGTCAGCTTTCAGACTCCGTGAGCGCTGTTGCTGCGAATGTGGGCGCACTGGGATCATCGCCGTTGTTCCCGTTGGCGCTGTTGTCGCCGTTGATCGCCAGGTCGGCGCCGGTTTCGCCGCCCTCATCAACGCCGCGATTGAGGTCGGCGTGCGTCATTACGGCGACGGCAGCGACAGTGTCGCCTTCGCTCAGGTTGACGACGCGCACACCGCGCGTCATGCGTCCGGCGGCGCGAATACCATCGACGCGGGTGCGCAGCACGATGCCATTGGCGGTCATCACGGTGATCTGGTCGTTGGGCTCGACGACGCGCGCCGCCACGATGGGGCCAACTTCCTCCAGCCGCGTGTGGTCGGTCGCCCAGTTGCCCTGTGTGAAGCGGCTGTGCGGCGTGTACTCGGTCAGCGGCGTGCGTTTGCCATAACCATGAACATGCACAACCAGGAGTTCGGCGTGCGGCTTGACAACATCGAAGCCCACCACTTCGTCATCGGGGCCGTGCAGACGGATCGCCATCACGCCAGCGGCGGCGCGCCCCATCGGGCGCACATCATTTTCGTTGAAGCGTAGCGCACGCCCGCGCCGCGTGACGACGATGAAGTCCTCGCTGCCATTGGTAAGCCGCGCCCAGTCAAGCGA
>DGFH01000377.1:1845-9425 GCA_002391565.1 Anaerolineales bacterium UBA3905 | reverse complement strand
TCGTTGGCGGGTGCACGGCAGACCCCCGCCACGCGGGCCTCATCGCCGCCCATCTGGCGCGCCCGCACGTAAGCTTCCATCAGCTTGAGCTTAATCGTGCCTTTGTCCTTGCTGTTAGCGCAGGAGATGGCAAAAAGCTGATAACCGCGCATCGCCATCACATCGAACTCGAAGTCAATTTCGTTGAGTCTGACATTCTTTGCCGTCTCGCCAAGCTGCGCCTCCGCCGCCACCTGGCGCGCCGACCAGAGCACATACGACTCCAGCCCTGCCTCGCCAAACCATTTGGCGAGCGTCCCTGCGTCGGTGCGCCAGTGTTTTGCCAGGTCGCCGACGGTGACGGCGTCGCCCCAGTGCGAGCGCAGCGGCTCGAAGGCAGGGTCGGTCGGCAACACAATCTCGGCAGTGCGCCCACCCATACCGCGACTGGCGCTGCCCCACCAGTCGCGCCATTTATCGTAGGGCACGCGTGGCAGGTTGGGATAGACTTCTGGCCAGAGCAGGTCGGTCTCGATGGCGGAGGCAGTGCGGCCATGCAGCGCCAGCAGCTCCTGGAAACGCAACGACACCGCCAGCCCGGTCGCAAAGCTGCGCGTGGCGCCGTCGCCCTGTTCGATGCGCATGCTCAGCGTTTCGGCGTCGAGATAGCTCAGCGTCAAGCGTGGGTTGGCGGCGATCAGCCCCTGGAAGACGTGCAGCGCCATGTGCTTTGTGCCGCCCGTGTAGTTGAGACCGATGCTGCTTTTCTGAGTAGCCTGGCGCAGCACTTTGGTGCGCATTTCCGCGGCGTTGCCATCATCAACGAGCAGTTTGGTGGCAGTCTGCCCCAGCACCAGCCCAGCTGACTGGCAGATGCGGTCGGCGATCTTGTTCGTCTGCGCGGTGTGCACGAGATAGACGTGCCCGTTTTCACGAAGCAGCAGACGAATCGCCACAACATTGGGCAGGGGGTTGCCGCCCACCAGGACAAAGAGATGCTGGCTTTTCAGGTCTTCTGGGATGGTGCTCATGGTGTTGGCTGTCACTTCTTTCGGGAATGACTGGAGCGAGCAACAGGTCGATCCGCCACTTGCAGTCCCGGTTCGTCATCTACAGCCCACGATGCCCAGGCATGAGAGACTGCCGGAATGATGAGGATTTACAAAATGATCCGGCAATCGACGTTGCGGCCTTCAGCACACAGAGAGCGTCCTCTTCCGTAGGTCATCGCCGCCGGCGCGACGGCGGCGATGACCGGAAACATCCGGCTGGAAGCCGAACCTATGGTTACCGAATCATTTGTTGAACTCCATAATTTGGCAGCGACGCAAGTCGATATATCGGGATGTATGGGCTACACATGGTGCACCGAGAGCAGTCGCTCAGGGATAACATCGCCCCAAGTGGGGGTGCTTTCGGTCTTGTCATCTATCATACTGCACCTGAATTGTGATTGGCAAATGGGTCGCAGGAATCGCATTCCATCGTGTATTAACCAGGGCGGTATTTGCCAGCGAGATGATGTCCATTGCAATCACAACCAGGAATATCCGCATTCTTCTCAACCCGGCGTTGACTCTGGTAAACTTTGCAGGGAAATGCATGCTATCTAACCAAGGAAGCGACATGTTTACGAATGGCGTCAACCTCCATGTGGTGATGGCAGGTCCGCAGGATGGCCCGCTGGTGATCTTGCTGCATGGTTTCCCAGAGTTCTGGTATGGCTGGCGGAAACAAATGCCGGCGCTGGCGGCGGCGGGCTATGCCGTGTGGGCGCCGGATCAGCGCGGCTATAACCGCAGCGATAAGCCGGCAGGCGTCGGCGCCTATCACATCGACACGCTGGCGGCTGACGTCGTGGGGCTGATTGAGGCGTCCGGCCATCAGCAAGTCTATCTGGTCGGGCATGACTGGGGCGCGGCGGTGGCGTGGTGGGTGGCGGGCAAATATCCGGCGCGCGTCAAAAAGCTGGCGATCCTCAACGTGCCACATCCCGCCGTCATGCGGCGCACGGTGATCGAGGATGCAGAACAACGGCGGCGGAGCTGGTACATTTTTTTCTTTCAGGCGCCGTGGCTGCCGGAGCGAAGTCTGAGCCAGAACAATTTCACGAATCTGATCCGCGCGCTCAAAGGCAGCAGTCGGCGCGGCGCATTCACCGACGCAGACATCGCTGCGTATCGCCAGGCATGGGCGCAGCCCGGTGCGATTACGGCGATGCTGAATTGGTATCGCGCCGCCGTGCGCTTCCAGGGGGTGGGCGTCGGGCTGGGGCGCATCACCGCACCGACGCTGATGATCTGGGGCGCGCAAGATATGGCGCTCAGCCGGACGATGGCGCAACCGAGCATCGACCTGTGTGACAACGGGCGGCTGGTCTATATCGAGGAAGCAAGTCACTGGGTGCAGCACGAGGAGCCGGAGACGGTCAATCGCCTGCTATTGGAATTCTTGGGAGAACACGCGTGAGTAGACCCAACAAGGCAACAAATCATGGCTTCATTCGCCCCAACTACGGCGGCGGCAGCTTTGCCGACATTCCAGCGTTCGTGCAGCAGATGCTAACGGGAGCGCCACACGCCGCCCTGCGTCCATCCGGCTGGGCAGATGGGCAGCGCTTCCGCCGCGTGGTCACGCTCTTCATCGACGCTTTTGGCTGGCGCTTTTTCGAGCGCTTTCAAGATCATCCGCTGCTACAACGATTCGCCAACCGGGGCAGCGTCACCAAACTGACCTCGCAATTTCCCTCCACGACGAGCGCTCACGTGACGACGCTCTACACCGGGCTGCCGGTGGGTCAGCACGGCGTCTACGAGTGGTTCTACTACGAACCGCACGTCGACCGCATGATTGCGCCGCTGCTCTTTTCATATGCTGGCGACGACGAACGCGAGTCATTGCAGCAGGCTGGCGTAGCAGGAGCCGCTATCTTGCCCAGCGGTCAGGTCAGCCGGGCATTGGCAGCGCAGGGCGTGCGCAGCTATCTTGTGCAGCCGCGCGAGTTTTTCAACTCGACCTACAGCGCGCAGATGGGCGACAGCGCGCGCATGATTCCCTACCTGACGTTGCCGGAGGGGTTGGCGACGATCACGCAGACGCTGCGCAACGTGACTGACCCGGTCTGGGTGGTGGGCTACTTCGGCATGTTCGACGCCATTTGCCATCTGTACGGACCAAACGCCGCGCAGAGCGACGCCGACCTCGACGCCACGTTGACCGTGATCGAGCGCTGGCTGACGCGCGATCTGCTCGGCAAGTTCGACGACGCGCTGCTGATGATCATCGCCGATCACGGCCAGATCGAGACCGATCCGACACGCGTGCTCTATCTTGACCAGACGCCCACCTTCGGCAAACTGCACCCGCTGCTGCGCACCAACCGGCGCGGCGAATTGCTGGCGCCGGCCGGCTCCTGTCGCGACTTTTTCGTGCATGCCCAGGAGGAGCATCTCGACGAAGCGCAGGCGGTGCTGACGAGCATCGTCCGGGAGCGCGCCGAAGTGCGCCGCGTTAGCGAGTTGATCGAGCAGGGCTACTTTGGACCAAACGGCGTCTCGGCGCAATTCCAGGCGCGCGTTGGCAACCTGGTGGTGCTTCCCTATGCCGGCGAAAGCGTCTACTGGCTCGGCGATGGACGTTTCCGGCAGAAATACTACGGTCATCACGGGGGCCTGACGCCGCAAGAGATGGAAATTCCACTGCTGTTGTTGCCGGTGTCGTGAAGATCAAAGAAGCCTTGCAGCTGCTGCAAAATGTAGATTCGGTGCGTGTTGGTTCCAGGGGCTTCCATGTCTGACTTCGACATCCACACTCTCCAACCTCATATCCAGGCCATCGCTCACAGCCATAGTCAAGTGCGGCTGGTATATCTCTTTGGCTCATCTGTGGACGGGGAGATCGGTGTGATGAGTGATGTCGACCTGGCAGTTTTGCTGACACACGATTCACCGCTCTTCCATACCCGCGCCCAGCTGACACATCTCTTTTCCATCGCCCTGGCCAGCAAGCCCATTGATTTGATCATTCTTAATGTTGCGCCGGTCGAACTGGCCTACGCGGTCATTGCGCAGGGTAAGCTCCTGTATCAACGCGAACTTGCGGAACGTATCGAATATGAAGCTAATATCATGAGCCGCTACGGAGATTATTTACCGCTCTTACGCGCACAACGCCAGGACATCTTGAAAGGAGAGCAGCATGAACGTCGAGTTCAGCGGTATCGAGCGGCGCTTGGACGAACTCAGCGATCGATTGGCGCGCCTGCAACCCTTAAGTGAAAGACCACGAACTGATTTTAGTCAGGATAGCTGTTCGACAGTTTAGCCAATCTGAATGATCTTCAGCAATTTCTATTGCGTATTCGTGCATGGCTGATCAATCAAAGTGAATAGACAAAGCACCAGATTCAACTTGGACTTGAGGGGAGAAAATGCACTATGCCTATCAGCACTTCGTCCTTTGGCGACGAACGCGATAACCTATACAACGAATTCCAGCGCGCCGACGGCTACGAACGCGAAACGCTCACGTTTCCCGGTCTCACGCCGGCGCAGGCGGAGAATTTTCTCAAGCGGTTGGGTGGCGGTGTGGAGGAAAAGCTGCGCCGCGTCGAGGGGATCGGCTGGCTGGCGGAGATTCAGCCGATCGAAGGCGGCGTTGACGTCACCTTTGCCGCCCACGACGAACTACTCGATGATCTGATCCGCCGCTTCGAGGCTTGGGTCGATCGTGAGGGCGCCTGAATATGTATCGTAGTGCACCGACCACACCCCAGTACAAAGCCACCGCTCGCGCTGGCAGCAACATCGCCTTCATCAAATATTGGGGCGTCGCTGACCCGCGCCTCAATTTGCCGCTCAATAACTCGATCAGCATGACGCTGGGCGCCCTGCATTCCACCACCACGGTGGAGTGGGACACAGCCGGGCGCTTGAGCGCCGACCAGATCACCATCGACGGCGAACGCGCCGAGGGCAAGAAAGCCGAGCGCGTGACACAGCATCTTGACCTGATCCGCCATCTGGCGGGCGACCGGCGGTTCCGGGCGCGCGTCGTCAGCCGTAACAATTTCCCCATGGCATCGGGCATCGCCTCTTCGGCCAGCGCCTTCGCCGCGTTAACAATGGCCGCCTGCGCTGCACTCAACCTGAACTACGATCGCACCCGGCTTTCAGCGATTGCACGACGCGGCAGTGGCTCCGCCAGTCGTAGTCTCTTCGGCGGTTATGTTGAATGGGAACGCGGCGCCGACGACGCCTCGAGCATTGCACGACAGCTCTTTCCACCCGATTACTGGACTCTGCGCGATGTCGTGGCGATCATCAGCACCACCGAAAAAGCAGTCAGCAGCCAAAGCGGACACATGCTGGCCATGAGCAGCCCGCTGAATGCCGGACGCATCGACAGCCTGTACAGTGCACTGCAAGAGGTGCGCACGGCGCTGGCGCTGCGCGACCTGACGCGATTGGGACCGATTATCGAGCAGGACGCGCTGGCGATGCACGCCGTGATGATGACGAGCAGACCCAGTCTACTCTACTGGCAGCCAGGCACGCTGGAAGTATTGCACGCCGTGCGCCGCTGGCGTGAGGAAGACGGCTTTCCCGTCTACTTCACCATCGACGCCGGCCCCAACGTCCATCTCATCTGCGAAGCAGCCTTCGAGCGCGAACTGCTCAAGCGCCTGCAAACGCTGAACAACGTGCGTTCCGTTGTCACGAGTGGGCCGGGCGACGGGGCAGAAATCATCGACCAACATTTATTTTGAGAGAGATGCGGAGATTCGAGATTGGAGATTGCACAATTCGTGGCGCCGACCAAAGCCTCCTCCTCCATCTCAAATCTCCAATCTCTTGATCTCTCAATCTCTCAGTCTCATACTCTCACTTTCCTATGCGCATCATAGCCACTGGCGGCACCTTCGACAAACACTATGACGAGATTCGCGGGGAGCTGACCTTCAAGGACAGCCACCTGCCCGGCATCCTGAAGCAGGCGCGCCTGACGCTGCCCATCGTCCTGGAGATCAACCAGCTGATCGACAGCCTGCACATGCAGGAAGCCAATCGGCGGCACATCCTGGCGGCATGCGAGGCGGCGCCCGAAACCCAGATCGTGGTGATACACGGCACCGACACGATGACGCAAACGGCGCGCGTGCTCGGCGTCGCCCAGCTTGCCAAGACCATCGTGCTCACCGGCGCCATGATTCCCTATGCCATCCAGGGCTCAGACGCGCTCTTCAACCTGGGATTTGCCTGCGCCGCTGCGCAATTGCTGCCGCCCGGCGTCTACATCGCCATGAACGGTCAAATTTTTACCTGGGATAATGTGCATAAGAACACTCAAACCGGCGTCTTTGAAGCCGGCGCCTAGCGGCTCAATGGCCGATGATCGTGTAGGTGCCGGCGACCGGGTTGCCATGACTGGGTCGGAACCAACGGTGGCTGCCGTCAGCAAACTCTAACAACAACTCGGCGGCCGGGATCGGCGGACAAAACAGGTCGCGTTCACCGTCATAGACGCGTAGCGCAATCGCCGCGCCGTCTTCTGTCACCGTGTAATGCACTCGCGCCAACCAGACGCCGGCGGCGTAGATGGCGCCCTCCCCGATTCTGTCCATATGCATCAGCATCGCTTTCCTTCTCATGTGTGTGAATGACCTTGTCAAGCAGCATCATAGGCTGGAGCAACGTCTGTCACGATGCCGACCGATACACCCTCCTTGTGATCTCATGCACAATAGCAGGCGTCATGACAGATTTCCGCAGCCATTGATGTGAATGTACCTTTGGAGATGGGATTATGTCTGTTTCAACCTTCGTCATCATTCTATTGAGTGCGCTCTTACTACTGGTGCTTGCTGGTGGCGCCCTCTTTCTCTACCTCTATTGGTGGCGGATGCAGCGCCCTGTGCCCCAATTAGAAGGGACTGTCACCGCGCCGTGGCTGGAAAAGCCAGTGGAAGTTCTGCGCGACAAACACGGCATCCCACACATTTTCGCTCAAACCGAGGCCGATCTCCTGCGCACATTAGGCTGGACGCACGCCCAGGATCGCTTCTGGCAGATGGAGCAGGCGCGACGCACGGCGCAGGGGCGGCTGGCGGAAATCTTTGGCGAACCGGCGCTGGAGGCGGATCGCTTTTGCCGCATTGTAGGCTTCCAGCGCGCAGCGGAGGCGGACGCGGCCGTGCTCGACGCACCGACGCGTCAGGCGCTCACCTGGTACACCGAAGGCGTCAATGCCTACCTGACCACACGCCCCGGACGGGTTAGCGCCGAACACAACCTGCTGCGCGTGCCGGTGGAACCCTGGCGTCTGGTCGATACACTGGGCGCGGCCAAGGTGCTGGCCTGGAGCATGAGCGGCAACTGGCAGAGCGAACTGACGCGCCTGTTGCTCAATCATCAGCTGGACGCCTACACCGCCGCCGATCTCGAACCCGATTACCCGGCCGAGGCGCCGATCATGCTGGAGGCCGTAGGCGGCGCCGAACAGGTGCGCTTGCAGAGCGTGGCCGGGCTGCTACTTACGCAGTACGAGCAAATCCGCCAGTGGCTGGGCGGCGAGGGTGCAGGCCAGGGCAGCAACAGTTGGGT
>DGFH01000377.1:0-1636 GCA_002391565.1 Anaerolineales bacterium UBA3905 | reverse complement strand
GCCAGGGCAGCAACAGTTGGGTGCTGGCGCCCAAACACAGCCTCAATCGCCGTCCGCTGCTCTGCGCCGACCCTCATCTCACGGTGCAACTGCCGGCGCAGGTCTACGAAGTGCACCTCAGCGGCCCTGAAACTGAAGTGAGCGGCATGACTTTTCCTGGCATGCCGGGCGTCTTTATGGGGCACAATACACACCTGGCCTGGGGCATGACCAACGCCCAGGTGGATACGCAAGACCTCTTTATCGAACGGATGCATCCTGATCGCCCCTTCCACTTTGCCTATGGCGATGACTGGGAGCTTGCCCAGGTGTATGATGAGACGATCAAGGTGCGACATGGCGCGCCCCATACCGAACGCGTGGTGGTCACCCGGCACGGTCCTCTCATCAACAACTTCGTGCGGCGGGCGTCCGGCGACGCTGGTTCAATTCTGGAAAAGACGTGGCTGGCGCTCTGCTGGACGGGTTACACCCCTGGCGCCCACCTGACGAGCCTGCTCAAGCTCAACCAGGCGGAAAACTGGACGGAATTCACCGCAGCGCTGGCAGAGTGGACGTCCCCCCCTCAAACTGTCACCTACGCCGACGCGCGCGGCAACATCGGCATGGTGATGGCGGGTCGCGTACCGCAGCGCACAGCGAACCTGGGGTTGACGCCAGCGCCGGGCTGGGAGCCGACGATGGCGTGGGACGGGTGGATCGCACCGGCAGAGTTGCCGCGCCTATACAACCCAGAGTCCGGTTTGATCGTCGCCGCCAACAATAAGCCGACTGGTGATGACTACGCGCACTTTCTCGGCGTCGAGTTTGATCCTGGCTGGCGCGCCGCGCGCATTGAACAGGTGCTGCGCGAGAAGGAGCGCTTTACCATCCGCGACATGGAAGAGCTGCAACAGGACAATGGCAGCCTGCTCGCCAGGGCCTTCATCCCCTGGTTTACGCTGCTCTATAGCGACGATCCGTGGGAGAAAGTAGCCATTCAGGCGCTGCGCAAGTGGAACTGGCGCATGGACGGTGACAGCCCGGCGGCGCTGATCTTCCACTATCTGCTGGTCAACCTGCTGGAGCTCACCTTCGGCGACAAACTCGGCGCAGCCTATGAAGGCTATCTGGGCAAGAGCAACCTGCCACTCTTTCCTCACCATCCCTTCCGCGTGCGCGCCGAGACACGGCTCCTCCAGATCATCAACGAATTTGATGAAACTTTCTGGTACGCGGACGTGATGCAGGGGCGCCAGCGCAATCGTCTCGAAGTGCTGCAGACCGCGCTGACGCGCGCCATGAAGGCGATTCGTCGCGAATATGGCGACAGCATGCTGCGGTGGGCGTGGGGCAAAGTGCATCAGGTGCGCTTCACCCATCCGTTGGGCGCAGCGCGGCTGGTGGGTGGCTTCTTCAACCGTAGCCCATTGCCTATCGGCGGCGACGCCACTACGCCCAATCAGACACGCGCTGCCCTGACCCTGCCGCCTGGACTGGTGCAGACGATCCCTGTCTACCGCCAGATTTTCGAGGTTGGCGCCTGGGATCGCGCCGAGAGCGTGCTGGCAGGCGGACAATCCGGCCATCCCCTCAGCAAACAGTATGACGACCAGATCATGATGTGGCGCGAGGGCGTCTATCACCTGATGCCCTG
>DGFH01000373.1 GCA_002391565.1 Anaerolineales bacterium UBA3905 | reverse complement strand
AGGTGTCTAGCAATTACCATGATTCTACTCAATTTTTCCCATCCGTTAACCGACGCACAGCGTAGCCAGATCGAGACGTTGACCGGTCAGGCGATCTCCGAGTTGCGCCAGATCGCCACGCAATTTGACGAGCAGGAGCCGTTTGCGCCGCAGCTTGCCGCGCTGATGGCGACGCTTGAGTTGACGCCGGAAGCGTGGCAGTCCGCGCCGATCCTGGTGATGCTGCCCTCGCTCAACTTCATCGCGGCGGCGCTGCTGGCGGAACTGCACGGGCGCATGGGCTATTTCCCGCCAGTGGTGCGCACGCGCCCGGTGGCGGGCAGTGTACCGCGGCGCTATGAGGTGGCGGAGATTCTCGATTTGCAAACCATTCGCGAGGCGGCGCGGCGGCAAAGGTAAGAACAGGAGTGAATCATGTTGATCTCAATTGTGTTGACCCTGGTTGCTGCCAAAGAGGTGACGCTGCCAGCGTTTGTCGGGCGCGCCAATTATGCGGCGACGCTGGCGCAGCTTGGGCGCGTCGATGCAGCGTTAGCCGAGCGTATTCATCAGAGTGATGGCCCCAAGCCGCTGACCTGTTCGAGCCTGATGGGGGTGCATGGTGGCGCCAGCGGCGTGACGGTGGGCGCCAATACAGCGGTCTATGTGCGTATGACCGGGTTGACGCCGGAGGTGAGCGCCCGGCTGGCGGATGCACTGCTCAGTACGCCGCCTACGACCTGGGAGCTAGGCGGGGAGGAGTTTGCGGTGCTGGAGGCGATCTGCGATCCGACGCGTCACGGTTGGAGTGGACAGACGACTTATGAGGCGCTGGCGGCGGCGCAATTAACGCGCGTCGATGCGCTCGACCGTCAGGTGACGCTGGAATTTGCTGCGCCCACGGCGTTCAAGTCCAAAGAGATGACGGTGCCGGTTCCCCTGCCGGGGCTGGTCTTTGGCAGCCTGGTCGAGCGCTGGAATGCGTTTAGCCCGGTGGTGCTCAGCCCGGAGATGCGCCGTTATGGTGAGGAGGTGATGGCGATCAGCCGCTACAGACTGGAGAGCCGGGCGGTGGGGCAGAAAGGCGACGGGCTGCGCATCGGCGGCGTGGGCACGGTCACCTATCGCGCGCTGGCCAGCGACCGCTACTGGCTGGGGGTGATGCATATGCTGGCGGAATTTGCGCTCTACGGTGGCGTGGGGGTGCAGACGGCGACAGGGATGGGGCAGGCGAGAAGGATAGCAAAGTAGAGATTGGAGATTGGAGATTAGAGATTAGAGATTGGAGATTAGAGATTGGAGATTAGCCGCCAATCTCTAATCTCTAATCTTCCATCTTCAGGTGATTTCTATGCGTAATCCATTATATGTGCTTGAGCAAGGGGCGAAGCTGAATCGCGACGGGCGGCGGATCGTGGTGAGCAAGGATGGCGAGACGCTGGCGCAGGTGGCGGTGATCCAGGTGAGCCAGGTGGTGCTGTTTGGCAACATCCAGGTGACGACGCCGGCGCTGCGGCTGCTACTGGATGAGGGCGTCGAGGTGGTGCTGTTGAGCGAGGAGGGGCGCTTCTACGGACGGCTGGTGGGTGCACCGGGCGGCCACGGCGCACTGCGGGTGAATCAGGTGTTGTGCAGCCAGGACCTGACGATCTCGTTGAAGCTGGCGCAGCAGATGGTCTATGGCAAGCTGCATAACATCAAGGTGTTTCTACAACGTTATGCACGGCGGCTGGAGTCGGAGACGATTCATCTGGCGGCGATTGGAGTCGATCAGCAATTGCAACGCGTGACGCGCACGACGGTGCACAACAGCCTGATGGGCGTCGAGGGACAGGGGACGGCTATCTATTTTGGCGTATGGAAGGCGCTATTACAGCCGCCATGGCGGTTTGAGGGGCGAGTGCGCCGCCCACCGACCGATCCCGTCAACGTGTTACTGAGCTTTGGCTACACGGTGCTGTTGCAGAACATTCTGGGCGCCGTGTTGACGGCGGGTCTCGACCCGTATGTTGGCTTCTTACACCGGCTGGAGTACAATCGTCCCAGCCTGGCGCTTGACTTGATGGAGGAGTTTCGCCCGTTGATTGTCGATTCGGTCGTGTTGCGTTGTCTGAACAACGGCATTATCAAAGAGGAGCACTTTCGACCGGGTGAGGAGGAGGATCGTCCGATTGTACTGGCGCCGGAGGGGGTGCGCCTTTTTGTGCGTGAACTGGAGACGCGCTTCACACAAACATTCAAGCATCCGGAGAGCGGGGAGCAGGTCACCTATCGTCGCCTCTTTTTGCTACAGGCATACGCCCTGGCGCGTGCGCTTGACCCGGCAAGCTCGACGCCCTACCAGCCTTTTCTGGCGAAATAATGAAAGGACGCACCTTTATCGTGGTCAGCTACGACATTGTAGATGACCGCCGTCGCTTGAAAGTTGCCAAAACGTTGCTGGATTTTGGTGGGCAGCGTGTGCAACGGTCGGTCTACGAGGGCTATATCACACCGGCGAATCTGGAGAAACTGCGGCAGCGTGTGCGTCGGCTGATCGACGAGAAGGAAGATAGTGTGCGTTTCTACCGACTGTGTGATGCATGTCTGGAGAGCATCGAACACCTGGGAGCAGCGCAAGCAATCGATGAGCCAGGGTTATTGATCATATGAGTTTGGGCGACGTCAGGCCATCATCTATTAAAGGCTGCTTACTTTCCGAAGACCGGCAAAGATGGATGGTCGAATGCAGTAGAAATTGGTGGGGTCTTCGGCAGGTTGAGATTGGTGGGAGATCAAAGATAGCAACACAGAGAGATTTCAGGGTGTATGATGGACAATTGGCAAAGAAGGCATAGGTATGCTATATTAACGGTTGTTGTTTGCCCTATCATGCGTGGCAAAGGTCGGAAGACAGTGAATCCTCGGAAGGGGACTAAGACCCAATGCGTTTAGACTGTCGTAAATATCCATGCCATCAAGTCGGAAGACAGTGAATCCTCGGAAGGGGACTAAGACCCACACTTGACAAACCTACGCACCAAAATAACTGTCTCTTATACACATCT
>DGFH01000315.1:13649-16345 GCA_002391565.1 Anaerolineales bacterium UBA3905 | reverse complement strand
AATTCGGGATGACTCATGTTGTTCATGGAAAGACGCAGTATCTGGCGTGAAATGCTATACTGCTTCTTCACTCACTATTCCGATCAGATCATCGATGCTGGTGATTGCCTGTCGCTCCATTACCCAGCGGCTGCCAATGCGGATTGCCAGCCGCTCAGCAACGGCGCGCTGCTCCAGATCGCTGATCGAGGTAATGTCCCACACACTCACAATGCCCATCATGCGCCGCAGCATCTTGGCGCCCCCAAAGCCAGCGACATCCTGCAGGATGCGCGCCAGTGTGCGCCGCCGGAACTCGGCGAACGCCTCGGCGCCGCCTGCGTATGCCCAATATTTGGCTGGCATTAACTCGCCGCGATTGTTTTCCACCCATAGCGCATCGAACTTGACGGCGAATTGCGTCCAGATTTCTCGCACCAGGTTGAGCAAATAGGCTTGATACTCATGTCTCGCTTCTGTATCTGGCGTGTGGGCAAAGTGCGACAGGTAATTGAGCACCAGATTTTCGAGCACGGCGCCCACGTCGAAGCCCATTGGACCAAAGAATGCAAACTCCGGGTCGATCACTTTGGTCAGTTCAGCGTTCGCCATGATGCTGCCAGTGTGCAGGTCGCTATGAATGAGCGCTTCCGCATGCGTCATGTAGCTCGCTTTCATTTCCGCCAACGCCAGTTTGAGTGCGCTATTCTGACGCACTGCCTGCACTTCGGCGTCCAGGAGAGGGTTCCAACGATTCTCCGGTGATTCCATGAAGGGGTTGGTGAAGACGAAATCTTCCTGAATTTTGCAAAGATGCGGATTAATAAACTTCGCCTGCAATTCTTTTTTCTCAACGCCAGTCAAATAGAAATCCGATGTGAAAAAGAGCGTGCGCGCCAGGAAGGTGGAGATATGGTCAGCGAAGTGGGGGAAGTGTTTGCGCGCCACCAACGGCTTACGCATGACTTCCAACCCGGAAAGGTTCTCCATGACGACCAGTGACATTTCATCATCGAAGTGGTAAACCTGTGGCGCCAGCCCCGGCGCCAGTTCGTTATGTTTGAGCAATGCCTGCGTCTCGAAACGCATCCGCTCACGCGTCAGCGGCCACGATTCACCCGCCACGCGTAGATAGGGCAGCGCCTGCTTCACGACGAGCGACTGCCCGGCAGCACCTTCGACAATGAAGACCAGATTGAGATTGCCATCGCCGACTTCGCGCGCCTGCATCGGCGCCTTGAGGTCGAGCACATCCGCCAGCGACGGTGTTGCCCGCAAATAATCGAGCACACTGTATGAGTCTAATGCATGATAAGTCATCTCTACCCTCCTGGCACTAGCTTGCGTTTGATCTGGCAAAAAAGAGAACGCAGATTGAGCGGATCAGGTGGATTCTCGCGGTGGTTTTGGCAATCTGCACGGATCTGCTCAATCCACGCAATTTGCGTTCTACGCTTTGCGCTTCTCTGGATACAGCCTGAGTATATCCGCTTCCGATGCGGCGCAGATGCCGCGCTCCGTGATGAGTCCGCTCACCAGGCGCGCAGGCGTCACGTCGAAGGCGTAGTTGGCGGCGCGGCTACGTTCCGGCATGATCAAAATCTCGCGGATACCGTCGTGGCTGCGTCCGTCCATGATGCGCACTTCGGTGGCGTCGCGCTCTTCGATGGGAATTTCGGCCAGCCCGTCGCGCATCTCCCAATCGATCGTACTCGACGGCAGCGCCACATAGAAAGGTACGCCGTTGTCGTGCGCGGCCAGCGCTTTGAGATAAGTGCCGATCTTGTTGGCGACGTCGCCCGTGTAGGTGGTGCGGTCGGAGCCGACGATGACGAGATCGACCAGACCGTGCTGCATCAGATGCCCGCCAGCGTTGTCGACGATGACAGTGTGCGGCACGCCGTGCTCTCCCAACTCCCACGCCGTGAGGCGCGCCCCTTGATTGCGCGGACGCGTTTCATCCACCCACACATGTACAGGAATGCCACGATCGTGTGCGGCATAGATGGGCGCGGTCGCCGTGCCGTAATCGACGAAAGCCAGCCAGCCAGCGTTGCAGTGCGTCAACACATTGACAGGCGCGCCGCCCTTGCGCCGGGAGATTTCCTCGATGAGCGCCACGCCATGCTCACCAATGCTGCGACAAAAGGCGGCATCCTCGTCAGCAATTTCCTGGGCAGTGACGGCGGCTGCCGCAATCTGCGCATCGATGTCGTCGCCGGCTGCCGCCATCGCCGCCAGTTGGCGATCCACCGCCCATGCCAGGTTGACAGCTGTCGGTCGCGTTGCTTTGAGCCGCACGGCGTCCGCCGCCACTGCGGCCTGAAAAGCCGCCAGCGATGTGCGCGGCGCCTGCAACGCCGCCAGATGCATCCCATAGCCCGCTGTCGCGCCGATCAATCCGGCGCCGCGCACATGCATCTCTTTGATGGCGACGGCGACTTCAGCGACGGTCGTCAACTCTTCGACGACAAACTCGAAGGGCAGGCGACGCTGATCGATAATCTGCACCACCGACAGATCGCCAGGCTTGAGCCAGATCGTGCGGTAATGCTGACCGTGAACATTCATGTGGTGATTCTCCCTGGATGTTTGTTCGAGGATTGCACACTTTCTCATGTATCTTCTTTGATCTGACATGGATTGTCAAAAAGAAGGGGTCAAAAAGAGGGAGTAAAACGAGGGGAAGATTCTACAATTCACAATTGACGATTCAC
>DGFH01000315.1:5489-13644 GCA_002391565.1 Anaerolineales bacterium UBA3905 | reverse complement strand
ATTCTCCCTGGATGTTTGTTCGAGGATTGCACACTTTCTCATGTATCTTCTTTGATCTGACATGGATTGTCAAAAAGAAGGGGTCAAAAAGAGGGAGTAAAACGAGGGGAAGATTCTACAATTCACAATTGACGATTCACAATGCCGACTTAAGAATCAACCCCTGTCTCCCTGTCTTTTCAGCGCCTCCGCCGCCACCATCACCTGGCCCAGGCTGACGCCACCGTCGTTAGGAGGAACCTGACGATGGAGTAGCACTTTGAAGCCGTCGCTGCGCAACCGCTCCGCTAACGTTTCGGTTAAACGCCGGTTTTGGAAGCAGCCGCCGCTCAGCGCCACCTGCGGATGACCGACGCGCTGCGCCATCGTCACGCCTGTTTCCACCAATGCATTGTGAAAGCGTGCAGCGATGACGCCGACCTCCTCATGGCGGCGCAAATCGGCCAGGATGTCCTCGAGCAGCGGCGCCCAGTCGATGAAGAAGGGCGAGGGGTGTGCAGCCCGGTCTGTTGGGGAAGGAGCGCCGACATGCATGGCATAAGCGGACATTTCCGTCACGGTTGCGCTATGTTCCAACGCCATCGCCGCCTGTCCCTCGAAGCTCACCCGTTGCTGTAGGCCGATCAGTGCCGCCACCCCATCAAACAGCCGCCCCATGCTGGTGGTGATGGGCGCGTTGACGCCTTGCGCCAGCATTGTTGCCAGCAGCCGTCGTTCATGCCCGGCAAAGCTGCGCACCGGCGCCAGCCATTCCCACTCCCAAATGGCCTCGCCGTATACTTCCCATAACAATGCCAGCGCCACGCGGCGCGGCTGACGCACCGCCGCTTCACCGCCCGGCAGCCGAAACGGTCGCAGGTGCGCCACGCGCGTAAAGCTGGCGGCGTCGCCCAACAGACACTCGCCGCCCCAGATTGTCCCGTCCAGCCCGTAGCCGGTGCCATCCCAGATCAGCCCCAACGCCGGGCCGGTTGCGCCGTTGTCAGCCAGGCAGGCAGCCAGGTGGGCGTGGTGATGTTGGACAGAAATGAGTTTAGGAGATTGAGAGATTAGGAGATTGGAAGATGCATCGTCACCATGTAGCATCTTTCTATCCATCGCTTCCCCTTTTCTCCGGTCACCCAATCGCTCAATCTCCCAATCTCCCAATCTCCCTTTTCCAACCGCCCATTTTGTCGACAAATACTCTGGGTGCAGGTCGTGCGCGATGGCGACAGGGTTGGCCTCGTAGAGGCGTAGAAAATCGGCAATAACGCGCTCAAAGGCATCCAGCGCGGGCGCCGTCTCCAGGTCGCCGATGTGCTGGCTGAGGAAGATTTGTCTGTCAACACTCAACGCCACCGTGTTTTTGAGGTGTGCGCCGACGCCCAAAATAGTGGGCAACGCATCCGGCGCCGAGATGGGCAACGGCGCATAGCCGCGCGCCCGGCGCAAGATCTGCGGTGCGCCGTCCACAAGCCAAAGCACGCTATCGTCGGCGTGGCGGGCAATCGGACGGTCATGGATCAAGAAGCCATCGGCGATTGCACCCAGCCGGTCGAAGGCATCCCATTCATCGGTGCAGATCGGCTCATCGCTCAGGTTGCCGCTGGTGGCGACGACGGGAAAGTCCAGTTCCGCCAGCAGCAGATGGTGCAACGGTGTAGAGGCCAACATCACGCCCAGGTCGGGATTGCCCGGCGCTACTTTCTCTGTAATGTTTGCATCGCGACGACGTGGCAATAGCACGATCGGGGCTGCCGCACTTGTCAATAATTCGGCGGTTGACGTCGTTATCTCACACAAGGTCGCTGCTTGCGTCAGGTCGCGCACCATCACCGCCAGCGGCTTGTCGGGGCGCGCCTTGCGCTCGCGCAGGCGTTGCACGGCATCGGCGTGACGTGCATCCACCATAAGGTGAAAACCGCCCAACCCCTTGACCGCCACGATCTCCCCACGCCGAAGAGCGGCCGCAGTTGCGCGTAGCGCAGCATCTTCGATGCAACCCAGTGCCCAGGCGCCGCAGATCGCGGGCCAGCGTGAGCTGGAGATTGGAGATTGGAGAGCGCTGCAGTCTCCAGTCTCCAGTCTCCGATCTCCAATCTCTGATCTCTGATAAAACGCCATCTGCGGCCCGCACACCGGGCATGCATTCGGCTGCGCGTGAAAGCGGCGATCACGCGGGTCGGTGTACTCGGTGTGACAGGCCGGACAAAGGGAAAATGTCCGCATCGTCGTGTTAGCGCGATCGTAGGGCAGCGCTTCGACGATGGTGAAGCGGGGGCCGCAGTTGGTGCAGTTGGTGAAGGGGTACCGATAACGCCGGTTGGCCGGGTCGAAGATTTCAGCGCGGCAGTCGGCGCAGGTCGCCAGATCGGGCAGGACAATCACGCGACGCTCACCCTCGCCGTCGGAGTGGCGAATCTCAAAGTGGGTAAAGCCAGCCAGATCGAGCCATGTGTGGGTAATGTGGGTGATGCGGGCGTTGGGCGGCGCTTCCGATGCTAGGCGCTCCAGAAAGGCGAGTTGCTGTGACCGCTCACCTTCCACCTCGATAAAGACGCCGCGCGTGTCATTGATCACCCAGCCGCGCAGATCGAGCGCCGTCGCCAACCGGAAGACGAAAGGGCGAAAACCGACGCCTTGCACGGCGCCGTTGATCGCCACGCGCAGACGTTGTGCATTGCAGAAAGGTTCTTGCCTGACAGTGCTCACGATGGGTCTTGCGCCTATAGGAACGTCGGTGAGAATACCGACTCATTTGCCTCATTGAGACATTGCATGGTTCGCCCCGCAAGGGACGCTTTCTCTGTACAACTTCTCTCATTCAAGCACAGTAGCGCATTTTTGCAAGATTGCGTATGATGGCGCTGCCCAACAGACTTTCGCCACACTGAATGCACAAAGGAGGAACCTTTCATGCCCGGCACTAATCCTGTTATTCTGGTGCGTCGGCGCCGACGCATCGCTGCCCTGCTGTGCGGTTTACTGCTCACGTTGGCGCCCGCCGCCGCCTACGCCGACGCCGTCATCGGCACAGGCACGCCAGAAAGTTGTCAGACGGCGCAAGCCGCCACTGCGCTGAGCAACGCTGTTGCCGCTGGTGGGGTGATCAGCTTCAACTGTGGCCCCAATCCGGTGACGATTCTGTCGAACACCAATGCCACCGACAAGACGGTTGTGGTGAATGGCGGCGGGCTGGTGACGCTCAATGGTGAGGATTTGCGCCAGCTCTTTTTTGTCTTCGGCACGGGCAATCTGACGCTCAACAACATCAGCCTGTTCGACGGGAATGCCTCGCAGGGCGGCGCCATCTATATCGATACGCAAGCGCAGGCAACGATCAACGGCGGCTTCATCACCAGCAGCGGCGCCAACGATGGCGGCGGCATCTACAACAAAGGCGCGCTGACCATCAACTACGCCACATTGGGCAGCAACATCGCCAGCGGCAACGGCGGCGGCATCTACAACAACGGCGGCATCGTCAACATCACGGACAGCTACCTGGTCAGCAATCAGGCGCAGAATGGCGGCGGCGTTTACACGCTAAACGGGCAGTTGACGCTGCTGCGTTCGACTGTACGCGGCAGCGTGATCGGCAACTTCGGCGGCGGCGTCTACACCGCCGGTCCGACGACGATCATCAATGCCACCTTCTCCAACAACCGTGCCGCACGCGGCGGCGGATTGTACACGGCGGCGACTACGACGGTTGTCAACGCCACCTTCAACGAGAACCGCGCCGACCTGGGCGGCGCCATCTATCATCAGGCGGCAACCACCAGCGTCAAGAATACGATCTTGACGGGCAGCCTCAACACAGCGGGCAACAGCGTCAGCCTCAACTGTGACGGCTCGACGTTAACGACGCAGGGGCGCAACATCGTCGGCGACAACTCCTGCGTCCCCAATCCCAGTGCAGTGGGCGACCTGCTGGCGACCGACGCCCAACTGGGCGTCTGGATTGGTTCACCCCTGCGCGGCTACATTCCGGCGGAAGGCAGCCCTGCGCTCGACTACGCCCAGGATTGTCCGGCCACCGACCAACGCGGCTACCCGCGTCCGCTCGGCGCCGGCTGTGATGTGGGCGCCATCGAACGTGGTCAGTTGCTGTACCTTCCGTTTACTCAGCGTTGAACACCCATATCAAACCAGGCTTGGGCTGATCCAGCATGAAAAGCATGAAAGGAGAGATGTTCATGGACACAGGAAAGTTGTTGGCGGTCGCGCGTGGCGACGCACCGGCCGATCTGGTGTTGCGCGGCGGGCGCGTCGTCAATGTCTTTTCTGGCGCCATCGAGACGGCGGCGATTGCCATCGTCGATGGGCTGATCGCAGGGGTGGAAGACGAGTACGTCGGGCGTGAGGTGCTCGATCTGAATGGCGCCTTCGTTGCCCCAGGCCTAATCGATGCACATGTCCACATCGAAAGCAGCCTGTGCACGCCCGCGCAATTTGCTCAGGCAGTCGCACCGCACGGCGTCACCACGGTGGTCATCGATCCGCACGAGATCGCCAACGTGGCCGGCATGGATGGGCTGCGCTTCATGGCGCAGAGCAGCGTCGGCCTGCCCCTGAACGTTGTCGTGATGGCTTCCTCCTGCGTGCCGGCGACGCACATGGAGACAAGCGGCGCCACCCTCGACGCATCAGACCTGGCGCACTTGCTGGCCGAGGGCACGGTGTACGGTCTGGCTGAGGTGATGAACTTCCCCGGCGTCGTCAACGGCGCCCCGGCGGTGCTGGCAAAGCTGGATGCGTTTGCCGGGCGCCCACGTGATGGACACGCGCCTGCACTCACCGGCAAGCAGCTCAACGCCTATGTTGCATCCGGCATCGGCAGCGAGCACGAATGCACCACCATCGAAGAGGCGCGCGCAAAGCTGGCGCGCGGGCTGTACATCCTCATCCGCGAGGCGACCAATGCGCACAACCTGCACGCACTGCTGCCCATGGTCGATGCATACAACAACCGTCGTCTCTGCTTCTGCACCGACGACCGCATCCCCGGCGACCTGATCGATCAGGGCAGCATTGACTACATGGTGCGCGAGGCGATTCGCCTTGGCACCCCACCGATCACCGCCCTGCGCATGGCGACGCTCAACACGACCGAGTGGTTTGGCCTGCATGACCGCGGCGCCATTGCGCCCGGACGCCGCGCCGATCTGGTGGTCTGTGATGACCTGGCGGCCTTTCACCCGCGCCTGGTCTTTGCTGGCGGGCGGCTGGTGGCGAAAGATGGGGTCATGTGCGTGACCGCCGACGCCGCTGCGCCCCTCCCGACAGCGGTGAGCGCCACCGTCAACGTCCGCTGGGAAGCGGTCGATCTGCGCATCCCGGCGACCGGACGCAGGATGCGCGTCATCGGTGCGCTGCCCAACCAGCTTGTCACCGAGGCACGCATCCTGCCGGTGACGGTGCAAGAGGGGCTGGCCGTCGCCGACCCAACCCGCGATGTGCTCAAGATGGCGGTCATCGAGCGGCACAAAGCGAGCGGCGCGCAGGGAGTGGGTTTTATCCAGGGCATCGGCTTGCGGCGCGGGGCGATGGCCGGCACTGTGGCGCACGACCATCACAACCTGGTCGTCATCGGCGCCGACGACGCGTCGATGTTGGCCGCTGCACGCGCGGTGGCGGCGATGGGCGGCGGACTGGCAGTGGCGGAAGGCGATGCCGTGCGCGCAACGCTGCCGCTGCCTGTGGCCGGGTTGATGAGCGACCGCCCCATTGCTGAGGTGCGGCGTGGCTACGATGCACTGATCGCCGCTGCACAGGCGCTCGGTTCGCCGCTGCACGATCCCTTTATGGCGATGAGCTTTATGGCGCTGGAGGTAATCCCAAAGCTCAAGCTCACCGACCAGGGACTGGTGGATGTGGAGCAGTTCAAGCTGACGCCGCTGTTTGTCGACTGACGAGGGATCGGCGCGAACAGCATCATCGCTGCAGGCGCGCGGCGCTGAATGTCGCCAGCAGCACATTGGCTGCACCGGCAAGCCGCGCCACCAGCGTCACGCGATTGGCGCCGCTGAGCAACAGTCCGTACTTGCGCTCCCACACACGCGCCAGATCCATGCCGGTGATCGCTGGACGCGCGGCGCCGTCCGCCGCCCAGCCGGTCATCAGCAGCGTCACCGCGTCTGTGCGCAGGAAAGTCTCATCAAATCCACGCTGTACCCATGCAGGATGTTGGTGCGCAAAGACACGGTAAGCCGTGTGCAGCGCCTGATGAAAGGAGCGTAACTCCTCGGCGTCAAGGATGCATCCTTGCGCTGCCTGACGCGTCGAAGGTTTCGACCCCGACATACGGACAAACCAGCCGAAAAGCGTGTTATGAAGCGAAGTTATGCCCATCATGATCTCTGTTCTCCTTTGTCGTTTGCCGCCCCCATCGCTTATGGGCGTCTAGACACAGTATGACAGGCGCGCGTCCGGTCCGCGTCCGAATCATCCGCCGTGTGCTCTGCCAGGTAGATCGCCATCTCCTCCCAGCTCGCAAAATAGCGTCGCTCCCCAGTCGCTCCCGTTTGACCGGAACCATTCTGCACCGATCCGCGCCACTGCGCCGTCGCCGTCACGCCGTCCGGCTCCCACCAGACGCGCACGATGAAGAGATGTTCGCTGCGAGGAGAGTGTGGGTGGTTCATCAGATTGTCTCATCTGGCTGGAGATTAGAGATTGGGAGATTGGAGATTGGGGGATTGGAAGACCCGATGCCACAAAGCACGCAATCTCCAATCTCTAATCTCTAATCTCCAATCTCCCAATTCCTTTACCTGCTCACGACCGGCAGATAGAGCATCTGCATCGCTTGCTGCGGCGCGTTGTTGTCGGCAGGCAGCACCCACGTATTGACGCGAATGCAGCGTGCAGCGCCGATCAGTGGGGCGCTGCCGGGCGCGGCGTCCAGGCGCACGACGCCGGAGTAGAAGCCGGGCGCCAGTCCTGCCGCGTTGACCGCCACCTGCACCTGATCGCCCGCCACGTTGGTGAGCAGCCAGGGGCTGGCGCTGCTGGCGACCAGGCTCAGCGCGCCGCCACCCACGTTCGCCCATTGCACCGACTGTGGCGCAGCCTCACCGCCCGGCTGCTGCTTGACCAGGAAGCGCAGCCGCTTCTCCGCCAGCGCCAGCCGCGGCAGCGTCGGCATCGCGAAACTGCTGCTGTCGAGCGGGTCGGTGGCGGCGGCAACCTCCTCACCGTCGCTCAGCCCGTCGCCGTCGCTGTCCTGCACGGTCGGGTCGGTGTAGCGGAAGTATTCGTCGTCATCGCTCAGCCCATCGCCGTCGCTGTCCGCCGCCTTGTTGGTGACGCCGTACAGGGCGGCCCAATCGTCGGCGATGTCGTCGCCGTTGGCGTCGCCGCCGCTGGTGATCAGCACCTTGACCGCCTCACTGCGCGCACTCTGCCAGCCCTGCGCGTTGAGTGCGGCCACGCGCACCTCATACGTTGCGCCGAGCGTCAGCCCGCCGATAGTGGCATTGGTGACCGCGCCGACATCCAGCGTCTTCGTCTCCGGCTGGGCGCCCAGCCGGGTGTAGGTGAGCCGGTAGCCCGCCGGCGCCGGGCCGGCGCCCGCCTGCCAGACGAAGCTNNCGCGCACCTCATACGTTGCGCCGAGCGTCAGCCCGCCGATAGTGGCATTGGTGACCGCGCCGACATCCAGCGTCTTCGTCTCCGGCTGGGCGCCCAGCCGGGTGTAGGTGAGCCGGTAGCCCGCCGGCGCCGGGCCGGCGCCCGCCTGCCAGACGAAGCTGGCGCTCTCCGCCATGCGTCCGCTTGGCGCCAGGTTGACCGGCGCCAGTGGGACGGGATTGCCGCCTACCACCGGCGTGGCGTAAGCCGCCGTCGTCGGCGCACTGGCGTTGCCGTTGATGTCCAGCGCCGTGACGTTGACGCCGTAGTTGTTGCCGTTGAAAACTGCGCCGATGCGATAGAGCAACTCATTGCCCACCGTGACCAGCGCCTGGCTGCGCGGCTCGAAGCCGAGCGGGTTGATCGGGCTGAACGGCCCCCACTGCACCTGGTAGGCGTAGACATCGGGCGCCGCCGACGCATTCCAGCGCACCATGATCGCGCCGTCCACCGCCGCCACGGCCAGACCGGTCGGCGCGTCGGGCGCGGTGTTGTCCACGATGCGCACCGTGCCCGGCGCCGTCAGCGTCACCACGCC